>JACJVZ010000003.1 GCA_020637445.1 Calditrichota bacterium
GGAATCTGAAAAACACGAAAAAGCCACGGCAAAGCGGCTTCGGCTCATACCTCTTACCTCTTACCTCTGACCTTCTCTGACTTCATATTTCATATTTCATATTTCATACTTTCTCCGCCGTCACAGCTCCTCAACCACCAACCAGTGTCCCCTACGGTAGATGAGATAAAATATCCCGCTGCCGATCGCGTGCCCGACCGCGTATCCGCCGAGCATGCCATACGGCCCCCAACCGAGCCAGCGCCCAAAGATAAACATTGAGGTAACGACCAACCCCCAGTCTTCGAAAATACCGTAGATCATAGGGGTCAAGTTGCGTCCTGCACCATTGTACGAACTTGTCATCAATTCAAGAATAGCCCGGAACGGCAATGCAAAGACAAGGATACGCAAATACCATTTCCCGAGTGCAAGCGCGTCAGGCTCTTTGAAAAACATTTTGACCAATGGCTCACTAAACACCCAAATCAGCACGACAAAGACCGCCATGCACACGATCGCCAAACGAATCGCGACTTGTGACGTGTGCCATGCCTGTTCGCGCTCGCGTGCGCCCAGATATTGGCCCACCAACGCGCCGGTGCCAAGTCCCAATCCAACGTTGATCATTTGACCGAATCTTAGTATGCGCTGAGCCATTCCGAAGAGAGCCACGACCAATGTGCCGTAGTGAGCAAAAAAACTGACCACGGCCGAATTCATTAGAGTGAAACTCAAAGAGCTGAATCCACTGGGATATCCGATGCGAATAATGCGCTTGAATTCGGGGATAGGCAAAGGCCTAAGATTCCACTTCACGACGACAGGTGATGCAGGCCGTGAGAGCATTGCGACTCCCAATAGCGCGACCGTAATGAACCCTATCGAATTCGCAATTGATGCCCCGAGAATCTCCAACCGGGGAAACGGTCCCCATCCCAGAATCAGCAACGGATCGAGAATCATGTTTACAGCCACGCCGACCACTGATATCCACATGCCGATTCTTGGCCGACCTATTCCTCGGAATGCCGTATAAACCGAGAAACTGACCATCGTGAATCCTACGCATATCAGGTTCAGAAACGCGTAAGTAATTGCCAGATCCGCAACCTCTTGCTCGACTCCATAGAGGCGCAATGAAAATGGAAGAATGAGCAAACCTAAGAGGCCGAGCAGTGAGCCGACAACAAACTTCAAGAAGAACGTTGCTCTTATCGCTTGGGCTGTCGGATCGCCTCCTCCTTGGCCAAACCTCCTGCTGATAACCGCCACGCTGCCTGATCCAATGATGTGGTTCGGGAACATCAAAACCCATTGAAAAGCACCATATACTGTGACGGCAGCCACCGGAGCGGCTCCAATCTGAGCCAGCCAATAGATATTAACGGCATCATAAGTGCTTAACAATAGAAAACTTGCCAGCGAGGGCAGCCCCATATCGGCCACTCGACGGAGCATCTCCCTTTTCAGCCCGGGCGGAGGCGCAGAGAACTGCTTAGACGGCCCGTCTTTCGAAGTCAGGCGCTTAAGCGGTTTCTTAATGGACGACTGTATGATAGAAAACATCGAGATATCTCAAAAAAAAACCCATCGAATTGTTTCGATGGGTTTGAATATGCTGAACTTACTACAGAATCAACGTAGGCATAGTCTCCCATCGAGAGCCGGCACGGGTACATCCTGAACGTTCTTCACGATCGTGGACGCCATAGTCGGGGCAAAGTATGTAACGGGAGTTGGGAACATTGAAACTTGTTCGGGTGGTTTTAAGTTTGTGATTACCTTATGATACTAAACGCTTCAAAGTTTGTCAAGAGGGTTGATTGAATTTAATTGCCAAGCCGTTCCTGCCGATAACCCTATGAAAGAGGGTCTCTTTTCTCAATGAACTATTCCCTTAATCGCCGCGCAGCTCTTGCAACTCTGTCCGGTTTTTGATAAGTTGAGTAATCTTTGGGTCTTCAATTAGTTATGGAGGTGTCCGAGCGGCACTTGATTGAACAGATTTGGTAGCCGTCAGGCAGTTTGCCCGGGGCGAGGAAAATGCCTCGTATTGAAGTAATCAACCTTCATCAAAAGACCCGGATCTCCATAAACAATCACTCATTGGACGGAGCTTGAAGACCCCGAAGGGAGTCCTATTTCTATTCTTAGCCTGCTTCTTCGCATGCGGTATGTCCGCACGCGCAGAGGTGGGCTTTTCGTTCTCTCTAAAATACCAGTCTCTCGCTTATCGGCTGACCTCGCCTCCCTCGCGCGGAATTTCCTTTTACGGAGAACAGGCTCTTATGCCCGTTTCTGCGCAAAACCGTCTTGAAAGCGTCGAATTCGACTCTCTGTTTACCAAAGCGAGAATAAGCCTTCGCGTCGGCGAAACAGATGTCGTGACTCCCCTGCCGATGAGCTATGAGCAGTACCGCGACCTCCGCATCGCCAGCGATCTGCGCAAGGCGTTTATTGATGAAACGATCAAAATGTTTAAGGCTGCGGCGGCGGCCAATGCGGGTGAAGGCATCGCCATCGACGTGCCCTTCCGTATCAAGTCCAAGACTTTCCGCAGAATTTTCGGCGGCGACAACATCGGTTTGCGCGTGCAAGGTTCGATCACGATTGACGGAAAGTACCGCCGTCAGAAGTTCGATGAACTGCAGGCCGCCAACCAGCGGAACACGAATAACAACTTCAATATCGACATGACGCAGCGCTTCACCATCGCCGGAAAGATCGGCGAAAAAGTGCAAGTGGACGTCAATCAGGACTCGGAACGCCTGTTCGACTTTGAAAACTCGCTGAAGCTCACCTACACGGGTGATAAAGATGAGATCGTTCAGAAAGTCGAAGCAGGAAACGTCAGCTTGAGCCTCGGAACAAGGCTCGCGACCTTCTCGGGTCAAAACAAAGGTCTGTTCGGTCTGAAAACCGAAGCCAAGGTCGGTGCGTTGAAACTGACCGGCATTGCATCACTCGAACGCGGCCAAAAGAACAAACAGCGACCCAACGAGAATGCGCGCCGGACGACGTGGTCTGAAAAAGACTTCCTCCAAAATGTCTACTTCTGGGTGACGAACTCGACCGTCACCGATTCCGCCGGTACGGTTTTGGTCAGCAACTACCGCGAGAACTACCGCCGCCTTGCCAACCGCACGCACGTGTTGCCGGATATCCAGCTCAGTGACATCGAATTGTGGGTAAGCACGACCGAAACCGGCAGTCAGCAAGGCGTCGAAACCGCTAACGGCGCGGCCGTGTCGATGCAAAACTACTCGCGCATCGATCTCCCGGAAGCAGAACTCGAAAGCAACGGCGAAGAAGAAATCACGGGATTGTTCCGCCGACTGCAAGTCGGAACGGACTATGATTTCCGCAGCGATCTCGGTTACATCCGGCTACGCACGCCGCTCCAAAGCAACGTCGCGTTGGCTTGCGCATTCAGAACCGCGAACGGCGACGAGTTCGGCCAGATGGTCCCCGTCGACAACAACGTGCGGCTCGTTTTGTTGAAACCGCGAGTCACGTCGCCCACAAGTTCGACGTGGTCATTGATGTTCCGCCACGTCTACTCCGTGCAAGCCACGAACATCAATCCCGAGAATTTCAGTTTGGAAATCATTCGCGGTGAAGATGTCGGCGGACAACCCGAGAACGGCCCGCCGGGCGACACCCGGACATATTTGTCATTCTTCGATTTCGACTTGGAAGGTGCCAACGGTACCGGCGACCCGGACGGAGTCGTCGACGACTACGAAGCGCTCCTCGATCCTGTCCACGGCGAAATTCACTTCCTCGACCTGACCCCCTTCGATCCTTCCGGCTACGTCAATCCTTTTACAGGCGAACAAACAGTCTGGCGGCTCGACAGTCTCGACTCGCAAATCGACAGCGGCGGCTACCTTGCTCCCGAACTCTACACGATCGAACCGACGCGACTGTCGTCTCTGGGCCGCAAATGGCGTTTCCAAACGGAGTATCAAGGCTCAACGGCGCAGTTCGACTTGGGACCGCTGGTGCTTGAAGGCTCGGAAGAAGTCACCCTGAACGGACAGCGCCTGAATCGCGGCGCCGACTACACGATCGACTATCTTTCCGGTCAGCTCAAAATTCTGAATGAAGCGGCCAAAGCCCCCAACGCGGATCTCGAAATCACGTACGAGTCCGGTCAGGTCTTCCAGCTCGACCGCAAGACACTGCTTGGAGCGCGCGCCGAATACGAACTCTGGCAAGATTCGTACATCGGCGGTATGATGCTGCATCTAAACGAGAAATCCCTCGACCAGCGCGTGCGTATCGGCAACGAACCGATTCGCAATACGCTCTACGACTTGAATTCGCAGTTGAAGTTCAAACCGAACTTCCTGACCGGCGTCGCCGACAGACTGCCGCTTGTGCGCACGAACGTCGAATCGGAACTTGTGCTTGACGGTGAAGTCGCGAAGGTTTTCCCGAATCCGAACTCACTCTCCAACGACGCGACGGGCGACAACAACGGCGTCGCGTTCATCGACGATTTTGAAGCCTCTCGCCGCAGCGTGCCTCTTGGAATGCTGCGCAAGAACTGGACGATCTCGTCTATTCCGGTGGACTCGGAGCTCGACTCGCTGCGCGGACGCATTCGCTGGTGGAATCCGCGTCCCGAAGATCAGGTGCGCGTGCAAGACGTCTATCCCGAACGCGAAACCAACTCGCAAGTCGCCGACCGTCTGCAATCGATTGTGATGGAGTTTGTTCCCGATTCCTCCGACGGCGCTCCCGAGCGCAGTTGGGGCGGCGTGATGAGATACTTAGGCGCGGGGTACGAAGATCAATCGCGCGCGCAGTTCCTGGAATTCTGGATTCAGCTTCCGCCCGAATCCCGCGCGCAAGGCGAACTGGTCATCGATCTCGGAGCGATCTCCGAAGACGCTCTCCCGAACGACTCGATGGACTCGGAAGACCGGCCCGACGGCGAAGTTGTCCAGTCTCCCAGACGTGAATACGGAAACGGCGTGTTGAGTCAAGATGAAGACACGGGAATCGACGGCATTCCCGCCGCCGACCCAGCGGACTCCGCCTATTGGAACGGTCCGACACGCCCGCCTGTGCCGTCTTGGGACGACTATCACTACGACATCGGATCAAACGATTACCGGGCCATCAACGGAACGGAAGGCAGTCTGCGGGGAGGGGACGAATCTTCGAGCAACATTGACAGCGAAGACCTTGACGGCAACCGCTCTCTCGATCAGACGAACAACTATTTCAGTTACACGATTGATCTGAGTTACACCAACCCTCTGATCGTCGGCGGTCAAGATCGTTGGCGGCTCTTCAGAATTCCGATTGATTCGGACGATCCCAGCGTGAAACGCGTGGTCGGCAACCCCAGCCTGACGGACATCCGCTTCGCGCGTATGTATTTCAAAGGCATGGCCGATTCGACGCGTATCCAGATCGTACAAAACGACATCGTCACCAACGAGTGGCAGCCGATTTATGTTGATCAGGATTCCACCGAGTTCGTGTCCGTCGCGGTTATCAACAACCACGAAAACCCACAGTACACCAGCCCTCCCGGCGTGCAGGGTGAAATTGATCCCATCACCAACTTGCGTCAGCGCGAGCAAAGCCTCGTGCTCCACGTTGAATCCCTGCAAGGCGTGGACAGCGCGCGCCACACCGGTCTTGTTTTGCCGCCGGCGGAATTCTTCACCGCGAAGAATCTCTACCAGCAGCTCAACATGATCGAGTATAAGCGCATGAAGATGTTTGTGCACGGCGGCGGCACCGACGAAGCTCTTTTCCCCGACACGACGTATCAGATTATCTTGCGTCTCGGCACCTCGTTCTCCAATACGAACCAAAACTACTACGACATCGTCAAGACGGTGCATCGCGGCTGGGATTCGCGCAACACGATTGACGTGGCCATGAACGACTTGTCGATTCTCAGTGCGTGGCGCAGTGACGAGACGCGCGAAGACTACGACTCCTCGCGTGCGGCGACGTACGGCAGGTACGCCGTGTTGATGGACTCGGCGCTGTCAATTGACGACAGCTTGGTCGTGTTCGGCCGTCCGTCTTTGCAGAGTATCGGATTTATCGCGCTCGGTGTACGCCTAAAATCCAAGTACCGCAGCGGCAACGACGACGAGATTTGGGTCGACGAGTTGCGCGTTTCGGATATTTACAAAGACCCCGGCACTGCCGGAGAATTTGCCGCGACGCTGAAAATCGCAGATCTGTTGACGATGGGCGGTTCGTACACGAAACGTGACGCCGACTTCCACAACGTCAACACTCGAACGGGCGACCAGCGCACGTCGGAAACGTACCGCGGATCGCTGACGGTGCAAATGCAAAAGTTCGGATTGGAAAACTATGGCTTCGCGCTGCCTGTCAGCGCAAACTATACGGAGTCGACTGAAATTCCAAAATACGTTCCCGGCACGGACGCGCGCGTCGATCAATCGAATCCTGACACGGCGGTCGTGGCCGAATCGCGCACGTGGACGTACACGGCAAGCTACGCCAAATCCGGAAATTCTCCCAATCCGATTGTGCGTTGGACGGCGGAAAAATTGCGATTGAGTTGGGATCACTCTCTGTCCAAGCGCAAAGATTACCAAACTCTCTATCAAACTCAAAAAACGACCAACACGCGCGCGGACTACACTTTCCCGACGGCTTCGGGACGTGGTCTGGCTCCGTTTTGGTTCTTGAATGGCGTTCCGCTCTTGAGCGAGATCGGCAATCCGCATCTACACTACAAACCGCGCTCGCTGACGGGCAATCTGTCCGCGCGCCGCACGGAAGCCGAACGGCAAACCAGAACCGGACTGCGAACAATTTCACCTGACTTCTCCGCCTCAGGCTCCGGAAGCGTCGCTTTCGATTTGACGGAAACGGTCAGCACGTCGATGACACAGACGTACGGTTGGACGTTGCTCGATCCGATTCTTTTCGACCGCAACGGCGACGGACAAATCGACTCTACGGTAAATCAAGTTCGCTCGTGGACGGACGTCGCAAGTGTGAACCGCCGCGATCTGCTTTCCGAAACGTGGGGCTGGAACAACACCTATTCTCCGCGCTTCGCCAGTTGGTTCGCTCCGACCGCGACCTACACGTCGGCCTATAGTTGGCAAAAGAACCAGCGCAACAACAACTACACGCAGAGCGGTCTGGGGAACATTCAGAACCAGCAAACCGTCTCCAACAGCGCAAATCTCGGAGGAGATGTTTCGCTCGACTTGAAAAATATCTTCGGCAGCGGTGGCGGCGCAAGAGACCGCGGTCGCAGGCGGGAAGCTCCGCGCGAAGAACCTAAGCGAACGGCGGCAAAGAATGATTCCACTGGATCGGATTCGACTGCCGTAGAAGAAGTCGCAGAGCGCGGACCCGGAATCTCACCTTTGAAAATCCTCGGCAAGTCGCTTACTCCCGTCAAGACCGTGCTCTTCCTGTTCGATCCGTTCCAAGTCGGTTACGACAATTCCAAAACTCACTCGCTGAACAACGTGACCGGCCCGGCTTCGCTCGACTATCGTCTCGGTTGGTCGCAAAAGCCCGGCACGGAAGTCCCGGCCGCGACCGACGGTTCGGTACAATTGACCGTGCAGGGCGCAAACAGCGAGACAAACGATTACAACGTGCGCTCCGGTATCAGACTTTCCAGAGACATTCGCACGACGTTTTCGTGGAACTTGCGAGACAGCGAAACTCACGGTAATACGAGCAACGGATTTAAGGATCAAACGTATTTCTGGCTCGCCAACGACAAAGGACTCGCCACCGAGATTCCGTTCGCCGACGTCACGTTGGACTGGTCCGGATTCGAACGAATTTCCTTCTTGTCGAAAGCCGCGCGCACCGTGGCTCTGAATTCCGGTCTCTCAAACCGTCTGCGCGAAGACTGGCAAAGTCAATCCTCGAACATCACGACCCGCACATACTCCCGCAGTTGGAGTCCGCTGGTTGGTGTGAGTATTTCGTGGTTGAACAGCATTGATTCGCAAATCAGACTGAACTCGCAAAGCAGTTTCACCAACTCGGTGCTGCAAGGCAACATGCAGCGCAGCTCAACCAAGGGAGCGAACGCGACCGTCAGTTACACGCTGCGCACCGGTTTCCGTCTGCCCGTTCCGCTGCTCGGCGCGATGCGGCTCGAAAACTCGACCGTGTTCTCGTTGAATGTCGACTACTCGACCAACCTGCAGGAACGTACGCAGCCGACCAGCGAAGAAAACGACGTCAAGTGGACCACACAGCGCGACGAAGTCTCATGGTCGTTCCAACCGGGCATGCAGTATACCTTCTCAAGTTCGGTTCGCGGCGGAGCACAGCTTCAATATCAACAGGTGAAAGACAAAATCACCGACAAAGGTTCGAAGTTGATTGAGTTCGGCATCAATGTCAACATCCAGATTCGCGGATAAGCAAATTTTCGAGAACTGCACATGCGCCGACTATTTCTCGCACTTATGCTGACCGCCGCCGCCGTGCACGCGTTTGATCAGGACCGAGCGTTCACGATGCTGAAAGCGCAAGTCGCGTTCGGACCTCGTGTCCCCAATTCGCCGCAGGCCGATTCCTGCCGCGAGTTTCTGCTCCGCGAATTGAGTTTCTGGTGCGACACCGCGTGGGTCCAGCCGTTCGAATATAACAGCGCGGATCGCAGCGAAAAACTGAATTTGTACAATATCGTCGGGCAGTTCAATCCGCAGTCCAAAGACCGTGTGATGCTCTGCGCGCACTGGGACTCGCGCCCGATGGCCGATCGCGATCCCGATTCGACGAATCACAACAAAGGTATTCCGGCGGCCAACGACGGCGCGGGCAGCGTGGCGATTCTTCTGGAAGTCGCGCGGCAATTGTCGCTGAAACCCGTTTCCTTCGGCGTGGATATCGTCTTCTTCGACGGTGAAGACTACGGTCGCGAAGGCGTCACCGACGAGTACTTGATCGGCTCCCGCCATTTCGCGCGCACACAGCCCGTGCCGATTCCGCACTACGGAATCTTGCTCGACATGGTGTCCGAAAAAGACTTGCGAATTCCCTACGAGATGAATTCATTCGTGCACGCCCGCAAAATCGTCGACAAAGTCTTCGACGCCGCCGAACGCGGCAAGGCGATGTCCTTTGTCCGCGAACCGGGCGAATCCGTCATGGATGATCACTTTCCTTTTCTTGAGAAAGGCGTGCCCGTCATCGATCTGATCGATTTTGACTACAAGTATTGGCACACGATGGAAGATACGCCGGACAAATGTTCGCCCTACAGCATGGGAGAAGTGGGCCGGACGCTGCTGGACGTTTTGCACGCGGAGAAATTTGAATGATACGCGCAGGCGCGATAGACATCGGCACAAACACGACGCTCGCCTTGCTCGCCGAAGGCGACGGCGACACGCTGCATACGATCAAGGACTCGCTGACTCCCAACCGTCTGGGCGAAGCACTGACGGAGGACGGCACGCTCCCGCTGGATGCGATTGCCGTCAATGTGGATTTGCTGCACGAACTCGTGCGCGACTTTCGCATGAACGGAGCCACGGACATCGTCGCATGCTCGACGGCCGTGATGCGCACGGCGAAAAACCGCGACGAGTTTCAGCGCGCGGTGCACGACGTCGTGGGACTTGACTTGAAAATTTTGTCCGGCACGCAGGAAGCCGCGCTGACCTACGCAGGCGCGGTGTCCACGATGGAGCTGCTTCCGCACGAACGCGTCAACGTCATCGACATCGGCGGCGGCTCGACTGAAGTCATCAGCGGTCAAGGCAATTCGCCCGGCCAAAGCGTCAGCCTCGAGGTTGGCGCGGTGGTGCTGACGAAACGCTATTTCACTCCCGGCGCGATTCCCACAGTTGACGAAATTTCGCTGCTGAGATCGGAAGTCCGCAAGATACAGGGCGATCTTTTTTCACCCGGCGTGCACGAAGGCGTGCCGTGGGTACTGGTCGGCGGAACTCCCGTCACGCTTGCGATGCTTAAGTTGGGATTGACTCGCTACCAGCCTGAGAAAATCAGCGGCACGACGCTCACGGCACACGACGTAGATGAGTTAATCGGCCGTTTTTCCGGCAAGCATGCCGAAGAGCTGCAGGCGCTTCCCGCCATGCCGCCCGGTCGCGGGAAATATATTCTCGCTGGCACGCTTTTGCTGCGTGAACTTTTCGACGTTTTGCAAATCGATTCCGGCGCCGTCACCGAACGTGGCTTGCGGCACGGACTGTGGCTGGCGCACTTTGGACGACAGGAGGTTTGAAGATGTGGCGTGTGATTTTGACGTTTGCGCTGCTCGCGGTTTTTGTCGGTTGCAAAGATGATCCCACGAAGCCCGACGAACCGGATGCGACCATCACATTGGTGAACGCTCCCGAGTTTCTGCTCTGCGAGCTGGATTCATTCTATCTTTACCAAGTGCGCGTCGAAAATCTTGACGTTGACTACATTACTTGCACGATAGTCAAGCCCAACGGTTTGGGTACGGTCACGTTTGATCTCTTCGACGACGGCGACATGCAGAGCCGCACGGGTCCCGGTTTCGCTTCACCGACGTCATTGGACGCCGTTCCGAACAACGGCACCTTTACGCGCGGCATCAACGCGCTGGAACTCTGTCAGGAAAGCGAAGGCGAATACCACCTGCATTTCGTGACGGTCGGCGGATCCGAGACGCTCGAAACTCCCGAAGTCACCGTCGACGTGCGCAGCCTTTCCGAATGCTCTTTCGGAAATCTTACTCCGGTTATGAGTCTGCCCGCGTGTTTCGACGAGCAAACGATGTCCATCACCGTTTCGCCGGAAGCCGGCATCGAAATCGATTCCGTGCGCGCGCTGTGGTATTCCGGTGACACCCTGTGGTGGTCGACGTTGTTCGAAGCAGGCGATCTTGATTGGCAATTGCATCTCGCACCCAATCTCTTCGGCTGCACTCCCAGCGGCTCGAACTACGATTTGGTCTACGAAGCCTTCACGCGCTTCGGCCTGAATTGCGCGATCACCGTCTCCGGAAACATCGATTTCGAAAACTCATTGCCCGTCGTGTCAAATCCGCAGCTCGCGGACACTCTTTATCGACCGGTTACTCCGGGCGACACGGACACTCTGATCTTCTACGTGCGCAGTGACGATTGCGAATTGTCAGGATGGCCCGTAACGGACGCCGTCCACTTCGAAGTCAGCCGCGACGACACGCTGCATTGGCTGACGATTCCCGAGTATTTCCTGCGCGACGACGGCGTCTCGCCCGACGCTGTTCCCGGTGACGGACTGGCCTCTTCCTTCCTGCTTGTCCCGTACAGCACGACAAGTTTGGACAATATCTACTATCTGAAATACTACTCCATCGAGTGCTCGTCCGGCGACACGTCCGTCGCAATCGTCGACAGCACTCGCATCATTCAACCCGGTTCGGCGCTAACTTCTACACCGTCGGACGAACTGGGAATATCATTTTTTAAATAGTCTCCCCAACCGACCTACTGCGGAGGTCCGGCCATGAGATGGATTTTGTTGTTAGGCTCTGCTCTATTTATCTGCTTTGGATGCGATGAAGATAATCAGGACAAGCCTTTTCCGGCGTCACGCATTGTCATTGTCGAAGCACCGGCTAGTTTGCCTTTCCTTGAGGAATGGTGGAATCCTCAGCCATATGAGTCCACTGCCGTTCGTTTCATAGTGGAAATCAGTCCGGATGTGTCCGACGTAGACACGATCGTCTGCAACGTATACGACCAGTTGGGCGGGAAGGTTGACAGTTTTCTCCTGCTGGACGACGGCAGTGCGATCGAACATTGGGACATCTCGCCATGCGAGACAGCCATTACGGGTGATTCGATTGCTAACGATCGCCATTTCACGCGCGACATTCATGCGGAGGACTTTACGGCCAACTATGCGGGCGCTGAATATACGTTCTCGTTCTACGCCGTTGGCAATTCGTGTCCCGTATTCAGTGCAGAATATGCTGCCAGCACGTGGGCTCCGATGGTCGAACTGGTCAGTGCGGCCATAACTCCCTCGGCGCTCCCCCCGTGCGGCGATTCTATGATTGTTTATCTGACGTTGCGTCACGATATTGCAGACAGTATCGAAGGAGTTGAACTTGGATTCGATTTCTTCGACGGCAACATTAACCATCCAATAACTCATTTCTCGCCGATTTCGGGAGATAGCATGTGGCGTGCCGCCGTTTCCGGCAATAGCGACATATGGCAAGAGTTCAATGGGTTGTCCGCTGGGTACCACACGAAATTTGGGCTGTTGGAGACCTTTTCCCTGGGGGCGTTTTATTCGATCCCGTTGCCCGAAGCGAGTCTGCAACTCACAGCGGACACTTTTCAGCTTCACCATTATCAGTTTCCGGAGACGCTCTGGGTTCTTGCCGAGATTTCGTTGTGTGATAGCTCAACAACAGATCGTGTAGCAGCGACATACTCTCCGCTTTCAGCGATGTCCCATTGGAGAGTCGAGACGCCGTTCCTTTACCTTACCGATTGTCCGATCAACGGAGATCAACATCCACGTGACGGAATCTTTACCGGATTTTCTTTGATTACAGCCGACTCCCTTGCTCAACCATATTCGGCTCCAATAAGAATCGAAGCGGGAACGACGTGGTCCCACAATCCATGCTTTGGAACTGACATGATCAACAGTCTCAGAGTTGAGAAGACAATCGTTCTGCTCCCCCCTCAGTAACTTTCAACGGAGGCCCGATGCCTTTCTTGATCATACTCCTGCTCGTTTCCGGCGCATTCGCGCAATACGCGCCGTACTCGCTTCGTCTGAATACGGACAGATCGTCGCGCTCGCTCGATGCTGAGCCCGAACCGAGGCTCGGCTCGAACGTCATCATCGACATCATCGCCGATGCAAGTTCGCCGTTATACTGGATCGGAACGGGTAATGGCGTCACCAAGCTCGAACTCGACCTTACGTCAAACGTCGAGAATCAGCGCTACCAATTCCTGAACTACAGCGACGAGCAAGGTCTCGGCAAGGGCGGAGTCTCCGGTCTTTTCGTCACCGACTCAATCGTTTGGGCGAGCTTCGCATTCGATACTTCGGTCGGCATCAGCGGCGCGGGCGGCGGCTTGGCATATACGCGTGACAATGGCTCGTCGTGGACGTGGGTTCCGCAGCCGCGCGACACGTTCTACAGTTTGGATGCGCAGGGCCGCGATGCAATCCTCGGCTATTGGCCGACGGCCACAAACGTCGACAACATCACCTACGCCTTCGCCTTGACGCCCAACTACGTCTGGATCGTCTCCAAAGGCGGCGGTCTGCGCAGACACGCGTACGCCGAAGACTACACGGATTTCCGTGACACGACGGGTTGGAAAGTGCTTTCGCCCGACGGCACACCCTTCCATACGGGTTCCGAACTCTCCGACCGCTCGTTCAGCATCGTCTACGACGGAACATACTTGTGGGAAGGCACTGCACTCGGTATCTACCGCACCGCCGACGAAGGCGAAACGTGGGATTGGTTCCATTCCAACAACACCGACATCAGCGGCAACTTCGTCACCGCGCTCGACTATCAACCCTCAACTCATACCGTTTGGGCCGCCACGTGGCGCGCCACCGCTGACGACGAATTCTACGCGATTTCCAAAACCTCCGACAACGGATTGACGTGGCAAGTCACCTTGACCGAAGATCAAATTGAGCAAGCCATCGGCCGCCGCGAAACTCCGCGCATTCACGCTTTCGGCTTTGACGGCGACGACGTCTATGCCTGCGACGACATCGGACTTTGGAAAACCAACAACGGCGGACAAACGTGGGAACTCTTCCCGCAAATCGTCGATTCAACCCGCTCCGGTCATCGCATTGAAGAGGATGCAATGTACGCCGCGCACAAAGGCATAAATGAAAACCTTTTGTGGGCCGGCGGACTCGACGGCCTTGCGGTCAGCGCGTCGAACGGCGCCAATTGGCACATTTTGCAAACCGCCGAGCCGCTCACGGGTTCATCCCGCGATGCCGACACCTACGCCTATCCGAATCCGTATTCACCGTCGCGCTACAACGTCGTGCGCATTCGCGTGAATTCTTCCGGCGGCGGCGCGAAACTCACGGTCTATGATTTCGCCATGAGCGAAGTTGTCTCGCTGCCCACGCAAACTCTGAATCCCGGCGAAGACTATCTCACGTGGAACGGCAAGAAAGACGGTGTGGACGTCGCGAACGGAACCTATTTCTACAAAGTTGAAAAACCCGGCGGCGACGTCTGGGGCAAGCTGGTCATTTTGGACTGATGCTCGTTTCGTATTCCGAAATACAAAAAGTCTGCGACGAAATCGTCGAGAAGTTTCACCCCGAAAAGGTGATCCTGTTCGGGTCGTATGCTTATGGTACTCCAACCGAAGACTCCGATGTCGATCTGTTCGTGCTGATGGATCATGACGGGCGGGAACTGGACGCAATGACTAAAATCCGCGTGGAAACGAAACATCGCTTTCCCATGGATCTGATTGTCCGAAGTCCTGAAGTTCTAAAAAAGCGTCTCGAGTGGAAAGATTGGTTCCTTTTGGATATTGTCAATAAGGGAAAAGTACTCTATGATGCCCACAACACGTGAGTGGATTGACAAAGCTGAAGAGGACTTTGAGGTTGCAGGCGTGCTTGCCAAATCGAAAACAGGCAGGTTCTCAAACACGATTTGCAACCATTGCCAACAGTGCACCGAAAAATACCTCAAAGCGGTATTGCAAGAGAATAGTCTGCCTGTACCCAGAACACATGACTTGGTCGAACTGTTAGACCTTGTCGTCCCAGTCATACCAATGCTCGAAGCAAGTCGCGGTGCTTGCCAAGAGCTGACACGGTATGCCACGATTTTCCGTTATCCTGGTTTTGATACTTCAAGAGAAGATTCCAAGCGGGCAATAAGCCTGTGCGCAAGCATTCGCAGAGACGTGCGGCACTACTTTCAACTGGAGTCCTTATGAAAATTCTGTACGGCCTTGTGGCCATTCTCGCACTCACCACGTCGCTTTTCGCTGGAACTAACGGCGGCTTCGGCGGAGCGTATTCCCGCGTCGGCGCTGGCGTGCGCGCGCAAGCCATGGGCAATGCCTTCACCGCCGTCGCGCAAGGCCCGTCCGCGCTCTATTTCAATCCCGGCGCGTTGTCCTTCCAAGAGAGTTCTGAATTTAGTGCTTCCAGCCGCTCGATGGCGCTCGACCGCCGCACAGATTACCTTGCGTTTTCTTCTCCGCTGCATCCCAAAACCGAAGGCAAAGTCGTGAACGCCGGCGTCGCGCTCGGTTGGCTGCACGCCTCAGTCAGTGACATTGATTCGCGCGATTTCGACGGACGTCCGCTCGAAACGATTGACATGAGTTCCAATCTCTTTCAGTTCGGCTTCGGCGTGCAGTTCTCGCCGAAAATCGGCGCGGGCATCGCGGCCAAAGTCGTCTACGAAACATTCGGCAAGATCGCCGACGACAACAGCTCCGTCAACGGCAACGGCTTCGGCGTGGACGCGGGCGTCTATGCCAAGCCCGTCGATCACCTGTCGCTCGGCGCACAGCTAAAAGACGTCAACTCCAAAACGACGTGGAATACGTCAAACTATTGGAGCCAAGGCACCAGCAAAATCGACAATTGGCCTCTGCAATATCGCGTCGGCGCTGCCTATGATTACAAATGGCTATTGGGCGCGCTTGATATTGAGAGCAGCGAAGAAGGCGAGACCAAACTGCATGTCGGCGCCGAAGGCAAAACAGCCATTACCGATCAACAGTGGATCGCTGGCCGCATCGGCCTCGATCACGACAATCTGAATTTCGGCGTTGGCCTTGGATTTGCATTTTGGAAAGTGATCTCTAAAGTCGACTTCACATACACTCTCGAGAGCGTCGCACCCGATGACGCGGTCGCCATAAGTTGGGGAGTTGAGTTCTAAAATATGAAGTACGAAATATGAAATATGAAGTGAAGATTATACTCGCGCTTTTGCTGCTCGCGGGCACGTCGTATGGGCAAACCGGATTCACGTTCTTGGAGATACCGGTCGGTGCACGCGAAAGTGCTTTGGGTGGAGCGGGCGTCGCGTTGATCAGCGGCCCCACGTCCGCGGCGCACAATCCCGCCGCGTTGGCGCATTTGAAACATACAAGTTTCGCCGCGCTCACGACGCGTCACTTCGGCGATTCGCGTGCGTCCTTCTTTGGTTTGAATATCCGAGCAAGAAAATTCTCCTTGACGCCGCACTTCTGGGGCACGACGGTTCCCGATATCGAATACCGCACGAGTCCCACGCGGGATCCGATCAGCACGTTTGACGCAAGCTACTCCGCTGTCGGCGTTTCATCCGGTTGGAAAGTCACGAATGAAATCGCGGTCGGCGTCACGGCGCGCTATCTGCATTCGAAAATCAATTTCGAGAGTGCAGAGGGTTGGTCGTCGGATCTGGGCATATTGGTAAGACCCAAAGTTGAACAATTGAGCATCGGTGCGGCTGTGAATCATTTAGGCGCAGTCAATCAATACGCCACTGAAGACGTGACTTTGCCGACGACGGTTCGCGTCGGCGCCGCGTGGCAGCAAGAGTTGGGTACCGCAGGCGGCTTGATGTTCACAGCGGAAGGTGCAAAACCGCGCGAGCATGACACGCGCATCGCCGGCGGCGTAGAGTACCGCGCCCCGCAATATCTCGCGCTCAGAGTCGGCTACGTCAGCGGATTAGAAGCGCAAGGCGTCTCCTTCGGCGCCGGTCTGAATTACAACCGTTTTACTTTGGACTACGCGTTTCTTCCGTATAAAGAGGAACTTGGCGAAGGCCACCGCGTCGGACTCGGCATAGAGCTCTAAGACTCCTTTAAGTTCGGCGGGACTTTTTTCACTTTCTGATCTCGGGCTCTTGCATTTCGGGCCCCCTCGTATTATCTTAGACCCAGCCGTTCGATGTCGGGGCGGCTTGTCGGTTACAGAAACCGAGAGGAGGTGGTCCAGTGTTATCTAGGCCTATGAGGTGCGCTTCTTAGCGCACCACGGTCGTTGCAAGGCTCGTCAGTTGACGGGCCTTGCTGTTTTTTGTACATTGTGAAAACTTATCCAAACTCGATGATACGCGAAGAATACCTCACCGCCGCCGGAGCCTATTTCGAACGGCTGATGCTGGCCGTGCAGGACCTGCCTGACGACCGCTTGCTCCTTCCGCTCTTGAACGACACGGTCTCTCCGCGCGATCTCTTCGCCGATTTGAACACACGAGCCGAAAAAACGATCCGTGCGCTCGAGTTGCTCTATCAAGGAATCGACCCCGAAGAAGAGCAGCCGCATGTCGAGACGAAGTTGCAAGAGCCCAAGCGCGTGCTCTCGAATTTTCGCATCGCGCATTCAACAGTAATCGCCGCGTTGGAGAGAATCTCCGACTCCCGTTTCGGCGAAAACGGCGACCTCCCCGAGTGGATGCTGCACAACTATCTCACTCCGTTGGAAGAAGCAGTTCCCAAACTTGAAGCGTGGTCCAAAGATCTAAAAAGCCGCGGCCAAGCCGGCCCCACCGGCCTACCGGTGATTCAATAGAGGGTTAAGAGTTTCCTCTTTCCTGTTTCCTCTTTCCTCTTTTCTGCAATTTTCTATTTGCCATTTTCTATTTTCTATTTAATCGTTTCTCCCCTTGCTGCTCGGCCTCTCCAACCTAAACCCCACCGTCGGCGCCATCGACTCGAACACTGAAAAAGTGATCGCAGCCGCGCGCGAGTTCGTACAGAAGAAGTGCGACGTCGCCGTCTTCAGCGAAATGGTGATTGCGGGCTATCCGACGGAGGATTTGGTCCTATGGCCGCACTTTGTCGAACAGCAGTGGCGCGCGCTACAGAAAATCGCCGACGCGACCAAAGAGTCCGCGATGTATCTCGCGGTCGGTCTCGCCGTCGCGCACGATGAACATGTCTACAATTGCGCGGCACTGCTACAGCGCGGAAAAATTCTCGGCATCGTTCCGAAACAGCAACTCCCGACTTACATTATATTTTACGAAGCGCGAACCTTCACTCCGGGCAGGCGCGGAGAAATTTCCGAGTATCGCGGCGTGCCCTTTGGTGATTTGCTCTTTGACACTCCCTTCGGCAAACTCGCGCTCGAAGTCTGCGAAGATTTGTGGATCGACGACGGCCCGTTGATGTCGCGTGTTGAACGCGGAGCGCAAATTTCGATCAACATCTCCGCCTCCCCGTGGAGATTGGGTGTCGTGCAGGCCCGGCGCGAACTTCTGCAAAGTCGCTCAAAAGCTGCGGGCATTCCGCTGATTTATGTCAATCAAATCGGCGGCAACGACAGCTTGGTCTTCGACGGATCGAGTTTGATTGCGACCGACGGAGTCATCCTGCTCGAAACCGAGCGCTGGAAAGAACAAAACACTATCTTTGAGTTGTCTTCGAAGTCACAGTGTGCGGGTCTTTCCGCCACCGACTTCTTCACGGATTTGGTTGAAGCTCTGACCACGGGCATCGCCGATTACTTCACAAAAGTCGGCGCGTTCAACCGCATCGGCATCTCACTTTCCGGCGGCAAAGACTCCGCTCTCGTTCTCTTGCTTGCGTGCGATGTCGCAAAAAAATTGGGTCACAATCCGCGCGAGTTCATCCATACATTCTCCTTCCCCACTCGTTTCAACAGCGACGCCACAAGAAACGTCGCGCGCGATCTTGCACATGATCTCGGCGTGTCCTTCCTTGAAGATTCCATCGAGGACGCCGTAGAAATCGAACGCGCCGCAACCAAACGGCTGACGGGAACAAAGCAACTCGCTTCGCTCACCGAACAAAACATCCAAGCTCGCATTCGCGCGCAGCGCATGTGGAACTGGAGTAATCAAACCGGCGGACTCTGGCTGCAAACGGGCAACATGTCCGAAAAATCCGTCGGCTACACCACCATCGGCGGCGATCTCTCCGGCGGCTATGCTCCGATTGCAAACGTCCCCAAAACCGTCGTCACTTCTTTGGTCGCACACTATCAATCGCAACTGAAGTTCGCCAGTCTCGACGCGCTCTTGAAACTTCGCCCGTCAGCCGAACTTGCCGAAGACCAAGAAGACGAACGCGACCTGATGCCCTACCCTGTGCTCGATGCCTGCTTCGAACTTTTCGCCGGACAAAAACTTTCCTTCCGCGAAACTCTTGCCGAACTCTCTCTCCGTTTTTCAGACGACGATCTGAAGAAAATCGACCCGGCCTACAGACCGGGTCAACTAAAAGAGTGGGTGAAGAAATTCGGACGGCTATTTGTCTCGTCTATCTACAAGTGGGTACAATCTCCGCAAGGCGTCCACGTCAGTGACTTGGACTTAGACCGTGAACGTGCATTGCAACTTCCGGTCGTCCAAAGTCAAGAGTGGCTCGATCTTTCCGACTTCTGAGCATCATATTTCATATTTCATACTTCAAATTTCATGTTTCTCAGAACTCGTGCCCGAGATTCAGATACACATGAAAGTTCCCCGTTTCCTGTGAACTCTTGAGCATCTCGCCCGCAGTGATGGACATAGGACCAAAGAACGTCGAGAGCGAAAACCGTCCGCCAAGACTGTGCCTGTAATCGTCAGTCGCAGGAAACGGTTCCGACAGTAGACTCACACCGCCGACTGAATAAATCGCGGACAAGTATGCATCGGCCAACAGCCTCGACAACAAGTCATAGCGAGCTTCAAACTGCGCCGCGATCTTCGCGTTGCCGAATCGCTCGCCGTAATGCAAACCGGGCATTTCATGTTCTCCGCCGAATGCGAATTGCCCCCACAGCGGAAGCTGATAATCGTTCCATCCGTAGACTCCGCGCGCGCCGAGTGTAACCCGCCTCTTCAGCGGGTAATAACCCGCGACTCTCGCAGTCAATCGATTATAACGAAGATCATTGGTCGAGCGAAACACGTAGCGGTACTGCGTGCGCAGCATGATCCCGCTCGTGGGAAAAGGATAGCGGTCCTGCGTGTCGACATGAGAACGCAAGCCGATCCACGCCAAGTTCGAGCGCGGATCAACTGTCACTCCGCCCGTACGGTAATCCTCATAGCCGGCCCCGCCGCCGAGTTCGCCCCATCTCCGAAACGCACGTCCCGCCCAGCCCTCAACACCGGTTCTTTCAAAGAAAAAGAAGGACACCGGATTGTGCTTCTGGTCATACCCGAAGTACTCGTCTCTTTTCCACAGAGCAGTCGCTTCGGCCGTAAAACTCGTTCTCAGCAAACGGTCAAAGCGGCGAGTTACGCGTGCTTCTTCGTCCTTCTCTCCGTACTTGCCGAAAAAAGTTGCGCGCCCGCCGTACGGACCGAGGTGGTCGTGTAAGAATTCGATATAACCGCGTCCCTTGCGGTCGCTCGAAAATCCCGCGCCGACGCGCACCTGAGGAGTCGGACGTTCCACGGCGCGAATAGTCAGTTCGGTCGTCGAGTCCGTAGCCAGCGGTGCAATCGTCACCAAGTCGAATCGCTCGCTGCCAAGAATCTGCGCCAAGCCTCGCCGCGCGCGCTTCACTTCAAACACGTCGCCGGATTTCAGCGGAAAATCCCGCCGCACCGTGTACGGCTGAATGTGTTCCAACCCGTCGACGTTAATCTTCCTGATTTTGCCCTCATCCCATCTGCAGTACAGTGCGCCGTCGGCGCTTTGCTCAAGATGAACGGGACGGGCCAATCCGTAGCCCTTTTCGTGGTAAAGCCGCTCCACGTCCGCGGGCGGCTTATCACGCACGACCGAATCAGGGAACACGGTGATTCCCGAGTGAATCACATGTGTGGGAGTGCCACCGCCCTTCGGAAAAGTCGTTTCAAAATCCTCGAGAGTCCGTTTACTGACGGCAAGCCCGTTGCGGTTCGCGCAAAATCGCGCTCTCGGTTCGATGTTGTTTTCCTCAAGCATCCGCTTGATCGCCGGAATCTGTTCTTTAGCCGCGCGGTAGCCTTCGTCGATTAAACTTCGCACGTCGCGAAAATCCGTCACGGATCTCGCCGCCACGTCAGGAACAATAACGGCGTCGGCGTCTTGTCGCGACCGCTTGTTTTGCTCAAGCTGCAAAATCGTCGTTACGCGGTCCGCGATTTCCCACGGCTGGTCAATCGGTTCGGCCGGATTCACTTCGCTCGCGAGATCGACTGCCACGACCGTGTAAGCTCCTTCGTGACGCGCGATCTCGACTGGAATATTTTCAGTTACGCCGCCGTCGACAAGTTTGCTGTCTCCAAGCGGATACGGCACGTACATGAGCGGCAAAGATGACGACGCGCGCATCGCTTCCGCCAAACTTCCCTTACGAAAGATAACCGGCCTGCCGTACGTAATGTCCGTCGCCACCGCTCGAAATGGAATCGGCAAATCGTCGAAATCGTTCCACGCGTGAAACGGCGCGCGCTGTTCGAGGTCAAACAAAAGATCGTACAGTTTTTGACCGCTCGTCACGGCCAATGGAACTTCCGGGTTCCACCCTCTAAAGCGCAAAGTTAAGATAGCTTTCCCCGAACTCTCTTTTTGCGCGAGCACGAGATTTCGTCTTTGCGGTCGGTCCAAAAAGAGCCTGCCCCAGTCCGTCGCCAGCGCGATATCGCTCAGTTGATCCGGCGAGTATCCCGCGCAATACAACCCACCGACAATCGCGCCGATCGACGAACCTACTATAATATCCGGATGAAGATTCTCTTCTTCGAGAGCCTTCAAGACGCCGATATGCGCAAACCCTCGCGATCCACCGCCGGACAACGCGAGAGCAAACGGATACGACTCCGCCAACAATGCGGAGCACGACAACAACATCAAGACAAGACCCGCAAACAACGGGCGTTTTAATCGCATGAAGATTTCCGGATGGACACAACTTGGAGAGTCAGGACTCTCCTCCGATTTTCCCCTAAAAAAACTGAATGACGCCGCGCTCTTTGCTGCAGGCGGCGTGGACCCGAATAACGGCGTCACGGCGCTGCACGCGGACTCGACAAATTTCGCCGCGTGTATGAACGAAGCCGCACGGCTCGCGCAGAGCGGACTCCTGCTCTTCCTTCCCGCCGATCTGCTCGATCTTGCGGATGATTGGCAGGACAATCTGCTGCGCGCGGCACAAGATAATCCTGACGCGCGATTTTTCTACGGCGACTATGTTTGGCGCGACAAGAACGGAGACTCGATGCAGTCCGTTCGCCAAGACGTCGGCGACGTCACCGAGCGGGAAGACTGGGGTCCCGTCTGGGCCGTGCGTGTTGAATGGCTCTTGAGCATCGGCGGACTTGACGAAGCAAACCACAAAGCCGCGTTCTACGATCTCTTGCTCAAAAGCTGGGGCGAAAAAACACGCATCCACATTGGCGGCGTGTTGGCCGTTGTTCCCGCTCCCAAGTCCGACACGGCCGAAGCCGCGAAAAGATCAAAACTCTTCTATCCCGGTCGCGGCGCACTCGGCGGTTTCTCATATCTCTTCATGGACAAAGAAACCGAGCGCCACACCGAAGAAGTCTTCTACAATTTCTTGAAGCGCGAAGGAGCATGGCTCGAAGGTGCGCGCTCTGATTCCCCCCCGGTCTTCCGGGGGGGCAAGGGGGGGTCAAGCTCCCAGGAGTTCCGCATCTCCGTCGTCACTCCCGTCTTCAACCGAGCGAAGTTCATCGGCAAAGCTATCGAGTCCGTGCAAACCGCGGATATCTCCGACTGGGAATACATCATCGTTGACAATGGCTCCACCGACAACACACGCGACGTCGTGAGAAGCTACATGGCCAAAGATCCGCGCATCAAATTAATCGAAAACGACCGCAATATCATCTCCGTCTCGCTCAATTTAGGAGTTCGCGCGGCAAAAGGCAAGTACATCGCGCAGCTCGACAGCGACGACGAGCATTTGCCTCACACGCTGCGCACGATGGCCGAACATCTCGACAACAATCCGACGTGGGGTTTGGCTATCAGCTACTACGAGCTTATGGACGAAGACGGAAATGTGCTGCCGGAGTTCGGAGTCATCAAACACGAACAATACAACCGCAACAACATCTTGCGCCGCGACGGCGCAGGCGCGTTGCGCTGTTGGCACCGCAGCGTGATTCTGGAATTCGGCGGTTTCGACGAAGAAAAACTCGGCCACTACGGCGAAGACTACGATCTGGTCTTGAAGTGCGGCGAGAAATACGAGGTAGGCCGCGTGCATCAAGTCTGCTACCGCTACCGCCGCCACGGCGACAACACCGACGTCTTGCGCTCAAGCGAAATGAAGATCCAAAACAAAACTCTGGCCCGACTAAACGCACTCGAACGACGGAAGAAGCTCAACAAGAGTTAAGACGATTGAAGATAAGAATTGCTTTACAAGCATACGCCCTGTCCATCAAAGACAGGGCGTTTTCATTATCGCGCTTCTCGCATCAGCTCCCAAATATCCAGCGTTTCCGTGACCATTTGGATATTCCCATACCTGTCTCGCGGCCACTGCTCCTCCGGCCTGTCCCAATAGAGTTCGAGACCGTTCTGATCGGGATCATTAAGGTAGAGCGCTTCACTTACGCCGTGATCCGACGCGCCGTCAAGACGAACATGAGCGTCAAGAATTCGCCGCAATGCGTCCGCCAATGCGGCGCGCGACGGATACAAAATCGCGACGTGATAGAGTCCTGTGGAGTTTTGCGGTGGAGGCTCAGCGCCTCTGCTATGCCACGTATTCAGCCCGATGTGATGATGATATCCACCCGCTGAAACAAACGCGGCCTTTGTGCCCATGCGCTGCACGAGTTCAAACCCGAGTACTCCGCAATAAAACTCCAGCGAACGGTCGAGTTCCGCCACTTTCAAATGGACGTGGCCGATACGCACCCGGGAGTCAATGGGAGTTTGTTCGGGCATGACACTATTTTAAGAGCATCATCTTCTGCCGCAGCGAAATGTCACCTGAACGCAGTACGGCAAAGTACACGCCGCTTGCAAGCTGCTCGGCGTTAAACGTCACGCGATGAGTTCCCGCCGTGTACTGTCCGTCCGCGAGTTCAGAAACCAATCTGCCCGAAATGTCATAAACGGAAACACGGACGTCCATCGCTCTCGGCAGCACAAACTCGATCGTTGTTACCGGATTAAACGGATTCGGATAGCACGGCAGCAACGCGATTCCGTCGGGAATTCCCGGATGGTCATCCGCCGGAGTTTGACACTCGTCGGGAATATTGTCGTGGTTCTCGTCTTTGCTGGTGCCCTCGCGAATATCGCACCCGTCATTGACGAAATTGTCGTTGCAGTCGGCGTTATCGTCCGGAACGATTTTGTAGAGCCTGCTCGACCACGACTGATGCACGTAGTCGAGAAAATACAATTCGCCGTGGTTGTCCTGACCGAAGCTGGAGATAAACCAGATACTGTCTTCATCTTGCGTATCCAGCATCGGAGTCAAATCCCAAAAATCCGAGACGACTCCTTGATCATAGCGGAAAGAATGAATGAACGCGTTCACGTAGTCCGCAAAAACGTACCGGCCTTCCAGTTCCGGAATCGCACAACCGCGGTAGACAAACCCGCCCGTAATGGCCGAGCCGAAGTTGACGTTTTGTTCGTATTCGTAAATCGGGAAAGTCAATCCGTTCGTCGTGCACGGTTCTTGATAACAGCTCGTGCCTTCCCAAATGTGCCACCCGAAGTTTTGGCCGCCGCCGGACTCCGAAGAAATGTAATCGACTTCTTCGTAGGTCCATTGGCCGACGTCGCCGATAAACACGTCTCCGGTTTCCCGGTCGAGACCGAATCGCCACGGATTGCGAAAACCCATCGCGTAAATTTCCGGCAAATGAGTCGTGTCGCCCACAAACGGATTGTCGTCGGGCACAACGTAACCCGAATCACCGGAAACATCGATCCTGTGAATCTTGCCTTTGAAACTCAGTGGATTTTGCGCGGCTTGCCACGAAGGCGGAATACCACCGTCGCCGACGGCAATGTAAAGATAGCCGTCGAGCGGTCCAAAAGCGATATTTCCCGCAAAATGCTGACGGCCTTTGTGTTCGGCTTCAAAAACGATCTCGCCGCTGTTTGGATCGGCGAAGTTAGGATTCTCGCTCGATACCAAATACTGCTTGACGACGACATTGGTATCCACACTGACAAAGCTGACGTAGAACCGCCTGTTCTCCACAAAATCCGGATCAAAGGTGATGCACAGCAATCCGCCTTCGACCGTGTTCTGCAATATTTGAGACTGCACGTCGAGAAACGGCTCGGCCTGCAGCATCCCGTGGTCAACCAAAAAGACCTTGCCCTGCCATTGCGTCGTCACATAAGCCCGGCTGTCATCTCCCGGTGCAAATGCTACGGACGTTGGAAAATCCAATCCACCAGTAATCAACTGTCTCGTCAAGGCCTGCGTTTGTGTCACAACAATAAACACAAGCACGATGACGAAGCACGTTCGAAATCCCATCGCGATTCCCTTTCTTTGCGACTTGGAGTGTAGTGGACTACTTCGCCTTCTCTCGCAAGAGATTCAGCGCGCTGCCTGCTTTGAACCATGCGATTTGCTCAGGGTTCAAAGTATGGTCGAGCATAAAAGTATCACTCGATCCGTCCGTGTGCTTCGCAATCATCTTGACGGCTTTACCCGGTGCAAGTTCGGAAAGTTCCAACAGAGAAATCTTGTCGCCTTCCTGAATCTTTTCGTAGTCGGCGGGATTCTGAAACGTCAACGGCAAAATTCCTTGCTTCTTCAAATTCGATTGGTGAATGCGGGCAAAACTGCGAGTAATCACTGCGGCGCAGCCCAACAGTCGCGGCGACATCGCAGCGTGTTCACGCGACGAACCTTCACCGTAGTTTTCATCACCCACCACAATCCACTTCGTACCTGCGGCTTTGATATCGCGCGCGGCCTTCGACGTTTCGATCTTCTTCGCGCCAGTAAGCGGATGCGTGATCGTCCCACGCTCGCCGTCGAACGCGTTGATCGCGCCGCTGAACATGTTGTTCGAAATGTTGTCGAGATGTCCGCGGAACTTCAGCCACTTACCCGCCGGCGAAATATGATCCGTCGTGCATTTGCCTTTGGCTTTCAACAAGAGCGGCAGATCGACATAGTCCTTGCCGTTCCATGCTTCAAACGGAGTCAAAATCTGCAAGCGCTCCGATTTCGGATCGACGATGACATTCACATCACCCGTCGCCGGGGCGAGGTAGCCTTCCGTATCGCGAATGTAGCCTTTCGGCGGCAGATCCGGCGCAGGCGTCGGCGGCGTGAGCTTCGTGCCCAAACCCGGCACGACGTCATTCAGCGGATCAAAATCGAGCGTTCCCGCCAGTGCATACGCCACCGTAATTTCCGGACTCGTCAAAAACGACAGCGTATTCGGCGAACCGTCGTTACGTCCCGGGAAATTTCGATTGTACGACGACATAATCGAATTCGCTTCGCTCGTGTCCATATCGTCGCGCTTCCACTGACCGATGCACGGCCCGCACGCGTTTGCCAAAACCGTCGCACCGATTTTTTCCAGTCGCTGCATCTGTCCGTCGCGCTTAATCGTGCGGAATACCTGCTCACTGCCCGGCGTCACATACAGCGGAATCGGCGACTTCGACTCTTTCGCGGCCGCTTGATCCGCAATTTCAGCGGCACGGCAAATATCTTCATAAGAAGAGTTCGTACACGATCCGATCAGCGCATTCGTCAACTTCAGCGGCCAACCGTTTTCTTTCGCGGCGGCTTTCAGTTGCGAAATCGGCCGCGCGGCATCCGGCGAATGCGGGCCCACCACGAACGGCTCGAGCGTCGACAGATCAATTTCAATCACGCGGTCAAAATATTTTTCCGGTGATTTGTAAACTTCTTCGTCGAGCGTCACCAGATGCTTATTCGCATTCGCAAGATCAGCCAACGCTCCGCGATCCGTTGCTCTCAAATATCTCTCCATCGGCGCATCATACGGAAACACCGACGTCGTCGCACCCAGCTCAGCACCCATGTTGCAAATCGTGCCCTTACCTGTCGCCGAAATCGAAGCCGCGCCTTCACCGAAATATTCGATGACCGCGTTCGTGCCGCCTTTAACGGTGAGAATTCCCAGCACGACAAGGATGATGTCCTTAGGAGACGCCCAACCGTTCATTTTTCCCTTAAGGTGCACACCGATTCTCTGCGGGAATAAGACTTCCCACGGCAAGCCCGCCATCACATCCACCGCATCCGCGCCGCCGACGCCCGAAGCGAACATCGCCAGACCTCCGGCGTTCGGAGTATGCGAGTCGGTCCCGATCATCATCCCGCCCGGAAACGCGTATTGTTCGAGCACAACCTGATGTATGATTCCCGCGCCCGGTTTCCAGAAACCGATGTTGTACTTCTGCGAAACCGATTTCAGAAAGTCATAGACCTCTTTGTTGGTCACGATGGCGTTCTGCAGGTCATCGGAAGCGCCGACGCGCGCCTGAATCAGGTGGTCGCAGTGCACAGTCGAGGGCACGGCCACGGATTTGAGCCCCGCAGACATGAATTGCAGCAGCGCCATCTGCGCGGTCGCGTCCTGCATGGCCACGCGGTCGGGGCGCAGTTGCAAATAAGACCTGCCGGGGTGCAGGTCTTCTGTATGCGGATCATCGAGGTGTCCGAAGATGTGCTTTTCAGCTAAGGTCAGCGGGCGGCCCAAACGCTTGCGCACCACTGAAATTCTCTCATCCATCTTCCGGTAGGCTTCCGCCACAAACTCAGGAGTAGACTCCACGCGAATCATAACCGTATATTCCTCAAAGAGTTAGTAGATAAAATCCGATAATCAGGAATATACACATTTCAGGGTCACCAATCAACTCGCCTCCGATTCCCCCGGTCTTCTGATTCCCCACCGGTCCTCCGGGGGGGGGGGTAGGGGGGGTCAAACAGTCAAGCGCCCCCAAGACGTAAGCGCGGATGGCAATCCGCCCGCGCAAAGTTAACCGACAATTCCCAACTTCGTGGCAGCAGGTGTCGAGTGCTTGACAAGCACTCACCTGCCCCGCACACCGAGAAGTCAAAGCCCTTGTCATCCTGCATGTCCCTGTAGGGAAAGCCTCCGCGGCTGAAGGATCTTGCCAAGCTAACCAATCGCTTAGGACACACATCCATCACTCTGGACAATACTAGGTCGTGCTTCCAAGCACGACAGTCCAGCCAGGAGGCCGGACCTAGTAAATTCTTACCCGCTCCCCTGCCGCCGTTGTGGGTCTCCAGACCCGCAATGGCGAACAACCACCTTCTTCCTTCACTTAAGCAGCACCACCTTCCCCAACGCCACCCGTTCCCCCGCCGACGCCCTCACAAAATAAACCCCACTAGCCAGCGCAGCAGGCGCAACATAAGAAATCGCATTCGAGCCAATCCTCCCCCGATAAATCACATCCACCTCTCTCCCCAACAAATCATACAACAACACCGAAACATCAGCATGTAACGGCGCATCAAGCGAAATACGAAGCGTTGAGTTGAAGGGGTTTGGAAAGGCCACAATGTTGAATCCTCCGGGCACCGCGACCGGAGGCCCATTGGCTAAGAGTGTCGAGTCCAATGCAATACACGTTACGGAAATACGTTTCGAATATGAACCAATTGAATCCTCATTTGCCAAGAGGTAGATATTATGTTCGTCAGGTGATAGCTTTGTACGCACCAAAATGACATCCCAGCCCTCAGTGATATAGAGTGAATCCCGCAACATGATTCCATTGGAATCCAAAATCATTACGTAGGACGCGTTGCCTTCGTCTCGAAAGTAGTGCGACGCAAGAATTACGCTATCGCCTTTACATACAGGTGCTCCTGCTGGACACCACGGAAAACCGCTGAAGTAGTGCTTGCGCCACACAATTTCACCTTCCGACGTCAGCTTGAATAGATTGATGAAGCACGTATCAGGGAGCTCTACGGGAGGAATGGTGGCGATGTAAATTGAACCTGTCGGAGAGATATCAACGGCCGCGCCATTCAGCTCGGAATCCGGCAAAGAGAGAACACGGGATCTAATGGTGTCGAGATTTTCGTCTGTCCACAGCATGTAAATACTTCGCTGCAGGAGTGGTTCTCTGATCCTAAAGATAGTTCCGACCAACAGTTGTCCGCCGCCCGGAAGCGCAACCGCCTTCAATATGTCAATGTATTGTCCGTATGAGTAAGGCGTTGAACCCGTATCTTGCAATACGCCCGACGTGCTGAATTCCATGGTATTTACTTGCTGACCGAGCACTTGCTCTTGCCACGGTGTATTGATCACGAAAGACGTGTCTGAAGACAATGTAAGTGTCTTGACTGCTCTGCTATGCAGCGTATCCGTGTAAAGCGTCCAAAGCGCGTCACCGTCGATGGTCATTCGTGCAACAACTCCGGACTGGCAGAGTCCATCAAAAGTGACTCGCTCGCCTCCGACAAGCAAGGTTCCGTCCGAAAGCCAAGCAACTTCATTCAACGAAGTTTCATATCCGAGATGGTGTCGGGAATACGAGATAACTTGCCCGCCAATGGGGTCAAGAATCAGGAGAAATCCGTCCAGTAGCGGATCCGCGAAACTATCGTTCACATAGCCAACTACAGCGACGCCATATGCAGAGACGTCCATCCCGAGCGCGACAGAAGAAAGTGCAGGCACATACTCCGTTTTCCACAAGACCTGAAGCTGCGCGTTCGCCGGATTCGTTGTCATAAAAGCGCTCCCCCCCAAAACAAAACCGCGAACCCCACCAGCTTCAAAAATTTGAACACAGAGAGAATTCGCGGTTTCATATTAGCCTCGAAAGTGTGATTGCCAGTTACCAGCAATCTACAATCGCATGCTCAAAAAGTCAACTTGTCCAGACTTTCCCAAAACCTTCCGGCCGGGTTGCGCTGCGCTTAACCCAGATCGGCGAACGAGATGAGTTCCCTCTTTCCTCTTTTCTGCCATCCTTCATCCTTCATCCTTTCCGCGCTGGCACCAAAACACCACCCCCTCCTGTTCCAGAAAACTCTCCGCGTTCTGTCCGTTCAACATCGCAACGGTTGATAAGACTCCTGCTTCGACACACGAGTCCGCGACAACCATGATCGAACGCGGCGCATCCTGAATCGGCCAACCGGTTTTGGGATTCAGAATGTGCGAATAGCGAACTCCATCACGGAGCAAAAACCGTCTCGCATCGCCGCTCGTTGCCACTCCGCCCCGCTCAATCTTGAGCATTCCCACACTTCCCTCGCCCGTCTTCTGCGGATCATCCAACCCGATTTGCCACGGTTCGCCGGAACTTCTGAGTCCACTCACAAACAAATCTCCTCCGAAATTCACAACAAAACTCGCGTCGCTCGAGTAGGCAATCAATCCTGCAACCAAGTCGACCGCGTACTCTTTGCCGATTCCTCCAAGATCGATCTCCATTCCGGCCGGCATCGTGAGCGTTTGATCTTCAAACGTAATCTTCTCCCAACCTACTCGCGGAAGAATTTCTTTCACGGACTCTTCAGAAGGAATTTTGTCGCTGCCGTCGAACTTCCAGACTTTTCGCAAGACTCCCGACGTAATGTCAAACATTCCGTCGCTGATAGCAAAACACTCGGCGGCATAAGACAGCAAACGGGCGGTCTCCTCGTCCACCTGAACTGAAGAGCCGCCCGCTGTGTTGATTTGATGAATGATATTCCCCGCAAGATAGCGGCTGAATTTGTCTTCAATCCGCCACGCTTCAAGTGAAGCAATTTCGAGCAGTTTCGCCGCGTCACGATGAGACTTTGCTTCGGTCAGAATTTCACACGGACTGGCCATCGCGGAAAATTTTCCGACCCAATGATCACCCGCACGTTGTAAAACCGTCTCCCGCTTCACTTTGGTTACGGCAAACCGATGGAATAACCGATTTGCAAAATCAAAATGTCAATCGGCGGAAACATGCTAAAATCCTGCTGCACTCCGATGGCATCGCTCGGATGCTCAATCCCGCTCTGTCTCATGTACTCGATGCGCGCCGTGAATTCCTGATATTCGGCGGTCTTCACGCCGATTTTTGCTCCGAGAGTTTGGGTCGTCAAATCTCCGAAGCGATAATCCGCCGTCGCATAGTTCGGCAGCAAGGCTCCGCGCGGAAGACTATGCACGTAGAAATCGGCCGCACTTTGATGATAAGCCCGCCAATGCGGTTCGAGATAAACTTTGTCCGAGACACTCACATCATACTTGATGTCAAACGTATTCGAGCGAATTCCCCAATCATCCCAGTAGTTCCTATAAGACAGATGGAGAATATCGCTGTTTAAGTGGTATGCCGTGCTGAAGAAAACACTTTGCCGCACGCGGCGATCGGGACGTTTTTCGTAGAGATAATCTCCCGACGCCGTTTCGCCGGATGTTGGATCGACGACGCTGATAACTTTGTACGGTTCGGTTAAGTAGCCGTTTTCGTCGGCATAAGAGTAATTGAGTTGCGCAAGCCAACGCGGAGACAGAATTTGAGTCACGCCGATCATTCCGTCGGCGATTTTTTTGCTCATTGTTTTCTCAACCGGCTTGGTCGGGTCAAGACGAGTCAAGCCTTCGGGAACTCCTCCGACGGGATTAATTCGGTCGGAGTTATATCCGCCTCCCAGCGAAATCGTCGTCAACTTTTGATTGAGATCCGCCAAGAAAGTCGCGGTGGCTCCGACTGAAGCATAGTCTGTTTCTTTAGAAAGATGTCCGCCAAGTTCCGACGTAAATCTGCGATTTAATGGTTTGGTCCAATCGAGATCGGCGGATGCGCGCTCGTCTTGAAAATGCCTGAGCGGTGTTTCGCCGACTTGCGATTGATAGTGCTGACCCGAAGGCGTCGTGAAGGTTTGTACTTTTCCCGTCGCCGCAGCACCGGTCGGAGATGCTCCCGTCATCGCATCGAAAACGAATTTTCCTTGCAGCGATTGCCCGTCGGCGAAATTCCGTTTGATAACCAAGAGTGGCTCGAATACGGTCGTGCGCTTGTTTTCGGCATAGACCAGCGATGCACCGTCAACTTGCCATTTGGTGCCGAAGTTTGCAGCCGAAACGGTTCCGGCTGTGACGGCGAGCAACGAACACGTCGCGGCGCGCAATCTCCCCCTTACTGAAGAGGTTAATTGCATCCGCAACCTCCTCCTCCGACGCCTTGACCGCCGCTGGACGCTTCCTTGCTAAAATAAATGTGCTCGTCCAAGGCTCCTTGAATGGGGTCAGGGACAAGCTGCATGTTCTCTTCAGCAAGCAAGTCGCGTTGCCAAGGCTCGACGGACTGCACAGCACAGCCAGACGCGAGCAGAAGTATGCCCGCGCCTGCAGCGAGTAGAATCAAACGTTGTTTCATGATGACTTCCGAAAGTTACTTGGAGTGCAAAGCCGTCTCAATCTCAGTCTGGATGTCTCCTCTGTCTTTTTCGCGGAAGCCGATATGGGAAGCCACGAGCTGTCCGTGACGGTCGATGATGTAACTGGAGGGCATGCCTTTGACCTCATACGTTTTCGCAAGCGTGCCTTCGGGGTCAAAACCGATTTGGAAATTTGCCGGGATTTTCTCGAGGAACTTGTCGGCCTTCTCGGCATCGCGGTCGAGGTTCACGGCGATGACGACCAATCCGCTGTCGGCGAATTGAGCATGGAGATCATTCATCCATGGAAAAGATTTCTTGCAGGGTTCGCACCACGAAGCCCAAAAGTCGAGATAGACGACTTTGCCGGCGAGTTGTTCGAGGGTGACGTCACCTTTTTTGGTGAATATTTTGAACGGAGCGGCATCGGCGGCATAGAGAGCCGTGCTCGATGCCAAAAATAGGGCAAGAATTGTGGATTTCATACTCCTCAATACGTACGAAATTCAATTTGGTTTCAGGTTTATCTCGAAATGTACAAAAGTCACACAACCGGCGAGCCGCAGGCGCGTGAGCTTTGTAGTGGCAGGGCTTGGCCTGCTTTTTAGTTTTTGGAGTGCTTGGGATTCCGGCCGGGTTGCGGAAGACCTTAACCCAGCTCGGCGATCAAGTCGAGAAGGAGATTTCAGATTCCGGTGGCAGGGGACAAAAAAGAGGGCGAGTCCCTTCCGCTCGCCCTCTTTGGGTCAGTGCCTTGGACCGTCTTAGAATCCGTAGGTCACTTCAAAAGCAGCCGTCATGCGGGAATCGGTGGCCTTGCCGTCGGAATCGAGCCAGACTTGTTCATTGGCCGAATCCATGCGAATTTCCAGCAGGCAGCCCATACCTTCACCGAGTGAAACCGTCGGAGCGACGGTGATGCTGGTGTAGGTCAGGTCCTTGCTTTGGGGCATGCCCGTGCGAATACCGTAGTCATCGGAGAACGAGCCGATGCGGCCCGTCAGACCGAAGGTTTCATTGAAATTATAGTGGCCCATGAGCATGAAACCGAGCCAACCAGCATCAACGAGCTTGCCGTCAACCATTGCAGCTTCGGACTCCGAACCAATATTGAGCTCACCGCCAATGAGCAATTGCTCAGAGGGCGTGGCGGTGACGTCAACATCAATGACCGTGCGGTTCTTGGCGTCCTTGCCCGGCGTTTCGGCACCCGTGATGGCCGACAGCCCGAGTCCGATCTTATCAACGGGCATCAGGCCGAGACGCGCACCGAAGGTCAGCGCATCGTTGTTTTCGGTGTTATTGTCCCAACCATTGACGACATAGGCTTGAGCATCGATCTTCTCGCAAAAATGCATCGCGCCCTTGAGACCCGTCAAGTTGGTGGGCAATCCATAGGTGAAGACCTCGGAATGCGAATATTGATACATATCGACGGGATCAAGCAATTCAAAGCCGATTGGCGCATTAAATTTGCCGAAGACGAGTTCCAAAGTCTTGTCGTTCACGGGAACATTGTACTGCATGAAGCCTTGTTCGATGTAGTCGACGGCATTCATGGGATCCATGCCATTGACAAACTCAATGTCCGCGCGCACGAAGCCCTTTTCGCCGAGTACCTTTTGCAGATCCACTTCCACCTGATCCAGACTGAAGGCATTAAATTCGCCTGAGTCGGGGTTTGCGTTTCCGTCATAGAAATAGGCACCGTCGACAAAACCGGATGCATTCAGGAACGGCAGGTCCTGCGCCCACAGCATAGTCGAACACAGCGCACAAATTGCGATTAGTAGTTTCTTCATAGATATCCTCAACTCAAAATGATTAAGCTTCGTATGCCTCTTCTCCGTGAAGTGTGCGGTCGAGGCCTTCCTGCTCTTCCAGCTCCGTAGTCTTAACGGCGGAGAATTTATTGATGATCACCAACATAATGTAGGTGAAAAGGAAGGCGTATATAGAGGAGACGACAATCGTCACCAATTGCTTTATAAAGAAGTCACCGCCGCCGAAAAAGAGACCGTCGGCTCCGGCAGGATTGACAGCCGTGCTTCCGAGCAAGCCGAGCATGACGATACCTAAGAGGCCGCCGACACCGTGCACGCCCCAGACGTCGAGCGCATCATCCCACTGCAATTTGTTTTTCATGGAGACTGCGAAGTAGCACACGACACCCGCGGCGCAGCCGATGATCACGGAACTTGTGGGCGAAACGTATCCGGCAGCCGGAGTGATTGTGGCAAGTCCTGCGACCGCACCTGTGAGCAGTCCGACGAATTTAGGTTTCTTTTCAAGCGTCCATGCCAAGAGCAGCCAGACGATTCCGGCGAACGAGGCCGCGATATCCGTGTTCAGGAAAGCCAGACCGGTAATCGAGTCGACCTTCAACTCGCTGCCGGCATTGAAGCCGTACCATCCGAACCAGAGTAAGCCGGTTCCCAACGCAACCAAGGGAATACTGTGGGGGATATTTTCGACCACTTTTCTTCGACCGACATACAGAACCGACGCAAGGGCCGCCATACCGGCGATGTTGTGTACGACAATACCACCCGCGAAGTCCAGCACTCCCCATTTTTGCAGGAGTCCACCGCCCCAAACCATGTGAACGAAGGGGAAATAGACCAAGATGAGCCACGCCACCAAAAAGAAAATATAGGCGGCGAATCTGATGCGGTTGGCGAACGCACCGGTGATGAGTGCCGGGGTGATGATGGCAAACATCATTTGATAGGCAAAGAATACAAAGAGCGGAATGCTTGGATTGGCAGCGCAGGGTGTGTTTAGATCGACACCGCGCAGAAACGCCATATCAAGATTTCCGATAATACCGCCTTCACCTCCAGAGAAGCAGAGCGAATAACCGACTGCCCACCAGACGATGGTGGTGACTCCCATGGAAACGAAGCTCTGGATCATGATGGCCAGAGTATTTTTTCGGCTTACCAAGCCGCCATAAAAAAAGGCCAGGCCCGGTGTCATTAACATCACCAGACTCGTGGCCACGAGCATGAACCCAGTGTTACCTGTGTCGAACATGACAACCTCTTTGACTAAGAATTTGCGGAAGCGTTGACCAGATAGTCGCGGAACACGCATCCCACTTATGGCAATGAAGTTACCGAACGATGAGATGGTAGTCAAGAGAATGTTCGTGCATAATGGATAAGAAAGGCGCGAACTCAATTATTGAATTCGCGCCTTTGTAAATCTTGAGCACGTCACCGCAATATCTACTATTTCAACGCACTATGAAGTCAACTCACAAAACGACATTTAAGTCACTATCTCGTGAGTTTGATATTATGAATGCAGACTTAGCCACCTCACAGAAAATAGTTCGGCATTGTTAGCCTCTATTGCTAACAAGACATTAAACGTCAGACATTACGTCCGGCGGCCACGCGGCACGGAGCGCATTCAGAACGGCGACGACGTCAATGATTTCTTGACCGAGCGCCCCAGCAACCGGAGTCAAATATCCGGCAGCGGCGAAGAACATTCCGCCGATGCTTAGGGCCATGCCACCGACTGCACTTTGCAGAGCGATGGAGCGCATTCTTTTACTGATATGCAAAAACTCGTCGACTTTTGTTAGGGAGTTGTCCATGACGACAACTCCTGCGGCTTCGGCGGTGACTTCGCTTTCTTGTCCGATGGCTAAACCGACGGTGGCAGCCATCATCGCGGGAGCGTCGTTGATGCCGTCGCCGACGTAAAGGGTTTTGCTCTTTTGAGTTTCGGCGCGGACGATGGCGAGTTTTTGTTCGGGAGTTTGTTCAGCGTGAATTTCGGTGATACCGACTTCTTCGGCGAGGTATTTTACTTCGGATTCACGGTCACCGGAGACTAACATCACGCGATCGAATTGATGTTTGGGGCCGAGGTGGTTAATGAAGGATTGACTGTCAGAGCGTGGGGCGTCGCGGAAGCGGAAGACGCCGGCATACTTTCCGTCTATGGCGATGGCACACTCTAAACCGCCGCTGATTTGGGGAAGTTGATCTTTTGCATCGGGGATGTCGCGCAGGAGCCTATTGCGACTGGTGATGATGACTTTGTGGTTGTCTGCGAAACCGATTAGGCCGTAGCCGGGAGTTTCGGTGACTTGGTTGGCTTCGGGGAGTTCGACGCCTTCGATTTTGGCGGACTCGACGATGGCGTGCGCGAGTGGATGTTTGGAATAGCGCTCGAGACTTGCTACGAGTGATAGCACTTCTCGTTCGTCGAAACCGTTTGCGATCAAGCGGTCGGTTAGTTTGGGTTCGCCGTAGGTTAGGGTACCGGTTTTGTCGAAAATCGCGGTTTTGCAGGTGCTGATTTGCTCGAGGACAACGGAACTTTTGATGATGATCGCACGTCTTGCGCAGAGCGAAATCGAACCGATGATGGAGATTGGAATGGCAATTAGCAGTGGGCACGGAGTGGCGATGACTAAGACCGCGAGAAATCTGATTGCTTCGCCGGAGAATATCCATGCGAGTAGTGCGATGCCGACGGCGATGGGAGTGTATAGCGCGCCGAGTTGGTCGCCGAGTCTGCGGAGTTTGGGACGGGTTTCTTCGGACTCGCGCATGACGTTCATGATTTTGGCATAGCGGGAATCTTGCGCGCGAGCGGTGGCTTCGATGGTAAGCGCAGATTCGCCGTTGATCGCGCCGGAGATGACTGTGGAGCCTGCGGTCTTCGACATCACAAACGGCTCGCCGGTTAAATACGATTCGTCCATCGCGCCGTGACCTTCGATGACAACGCCGTCAACGGGACAAATTTCGTGCGGATAGATGATCAGAATATCGCCGACGGAAACTTCTTCGAGAGCGGCATCGGTGATGCGGCCTTCTTTTTTGATGTGCGCGACTGAGGGCATGCGCTTGGCAAGCGCTTTTAAGACGGACGATGCATTGCTCAGAGCGAAATCTTCCAACGCTTCACCGCCGGAGAGCATCAATACGACTAAGGTGCCCGCGAGATATTCGCCTAAGATGACGGAGGTGACGATTGAGATTCCGGCGAGGAGATCGGAGCCGAATTCACGGCGGAAGAGTTTCCGAGTCAGGTCATAGACTAACGGAAGTCCGCCGAAGAAGAGTCCGAGATAGAGTGGGATGTTGTATGCACTCTCCGCTGCGTGCGTCCCGTACCGCAATGTCAGATGCGCGGCAATGGCGAGAATAGCTAACGCGGCGATGATGTAGTTTTTGTGGCGGAGCATTCAGAAAAGAGGAAAGAGGAAAATTAGCGCAACAATAAGAGTTTCGTGGGCTTAGTATAAATCGGAGTTTTTAGTGTGGCGAAGCAAGGTCCGGGATCATCTGGGGGGTTTTTGCCCAGCGAGCTGGGCGCTACAACGGGATGTCGAGCCGGGAGGCACGACCTAGTATTATTTGATGTAAGCGGAGAATACTCTTTGATGTCTATGGTCATTCCTTGGGGAGTAACGTAGTAGCCAGTGTTGCCCACTTCGCATTTGAATTGGAAATCGCCGGGCCATTGGCCCTCGTTGGCGATCCAGTAGGGGGAACCGCTGGAAAGACCCCCCTTTGTCCCCCCTCGCGGCGAGGGGGGAGAGCAGAAGGCGGAAGCCCCCATTGATCCCTCCGCTCGCAAGGCATTTGACGCCTCGGTTAGCGGGGCAGGTGAAGACACCTGCCGCCGCGACGGTTTCGCAGCGGGCGGATTGCCATCCGCCCCTACACACAGAGAATAGGCGACTAGTATGAGCAACAGCGCGGGGCGCATGGTCAGCCTTTTAGCATTGTCAGGAGCATTTTGAACTTTGTTTTGGCTTTGACGGCGTGGGGGATGTTGGCGGGCATGATGACGAACTCGTTGGCGCGGGCGATGTGGGACTCGCCGCCGATTATTAGTTCGACTTCGCCGTCTAAGACTTGGACCATGGCATCGAAGGGTGCGGAGTGCTCGGAGAGTTCCTGACCTTGGTCAAATGCAAACAGGGTTATTGTGCCGTGCGGATTCTTGATCAACGTGCGCGAGACCACGGACTCGGGATTATACTGAATGGAATCAAGTAAATGAAGGATATTTTGCATGCTTCAAAGGTAGGTTAGTATTGTTGGAAAAGCAAGCTGTGGTCTTGTTCTTGCGAGTTGTGAAACGAAAGCACAGGAGGTGTTCATATGAACCGATCGGCAGTGGCCTTTCTGGGATTTTCGGTCTTGGCTTTTGGCGCGACGCTGGTGACAACTTCAATCCAGGAGCGCGCGCACAAGCAGCAGATGGACAAGCTGAACGACGTCATCGACATGGCCGAGAAAGATATGGGAATTTACGACGAGAAGACCGCACGCGACACTCCGGCCTTGAAGCGCGCCATGAACATGAGTCAGGAAGCGCGCAGACGCGCAGACGAATCACGACACATGATCGACAGTGTGACCAAGATGACGGAACAGATGAACGACGAGATGGGCTATCGTGAAATGTCGCAGGAGGAGCTTGATGAATACCGTAAGTCCTTCGAAGAAAGTGATGCGGACAAATACAATCGGAAGGTGGATGAGTATCTGAGAAATCAATAGACTCAGATTCCGGCGGGGAACCGCTTCGCTAAATCCCCGCTCGGCGAACGGAGCGTTTTCGGGGCACCTGCGGCAGGTGCCGCCGCGAGTCCGAAAGAGAATTCAGATTTCGGCCGGGTTGCGCTTCGCTTAACCCGGCTCGGCGTATGGTGTGCGCCGTGATGAAAGATTCTCGATTGCGCTTGAAAGACCCCCCTTGGTCCCCCCTCGCAGCGAGGGGGGAGATAAGAATAAAGGCAGCCTTGCGGCTGCCTTTTCTTTTTAGCCGGGAATTCCGACGGGTGGTGGGCCGGCACTTAGGCCGAGCACAGGAACCAAACCGGACGGAACTCGGTCGGGTACGGTCATCAAGAACGGAGAGAGCTGCGAACCGGGATCCGTCAGCGACTTCATGAATGCGATGATGTCCTGGATTTCGTCGTTGGTCAAGCCGAGCGGATCTCGCAGGAGGGGATCAAGCTCCTCTGTCGAGCACTCGGGATGGCGCGGAAACGCGCCGTCGTTATAGAATGCCATGACCTGCTCAAGATTTTCAAAGACGCCGTCGTGCATGTACGGCGGAGTCAATTCAACGTTGCGCAGAGTCGGAGTACGGAAGGCGTAACGGTCGCCTTGATTTAGCGTATGTTCTTCGCGGCCACAATCGTCGCCGGGAATGACCGCCTTGCCGGGACCTTCCTGCGGAACACCGTTGACGATAAACTCGAAGTCGCTGAACATCGGGCCGCTGTGACACTCGGCGCATTTCGCTTTGGTGAAGAAGAGCTCGAGACCGCGCAGCTCGGCGGCAGTCAGCGCATGGTCATCACCCGCGACATAGCGGTCATACGCGCTGTTGCGAGTAACCAGCTCGCGTTCGTAGGAGGCCATGGCGCGGCCGTAGGTTGAGGAGTCAATGACGTGCGCGCGAGTTCCCGCTTGCCACTCATCGAACTCCTGCGGGAACGCGACGGAGAAACGCTCGACGTATTCTTCGAATCCGCGCAGACGATTCAGGACACTGTCGAGCGCGGAATTCGCTGCATGACTATCATCGCCCGGGTAAGCATCGCCGCGCATTTCGACGCGCGACGTGATGGGTTTCGTGGCCTGCACTTCAAGACTCTTGACGCGGCCGTCCCAGAAGAAGAAACCGTTGTGGGTTGGCAAACCGGTTTCATCCGCATTGAAGGCGGTGTTGAAAATCGTGGGCGAGTTGCGCGGAGTGAAACCAACTGGCTCACTTGTGACTGAGGAGTTGCCGCGAATTCTGTCGGGACCGAGTCCTCCTGATCCAGCCACACCGACGGGGAACTGCCGCAGGTCCGCGAAAGCGAACGCAGGGTGATGACAGGTCGCGCAGGACGCATCCATCTCACCGCCGAGAATCGGATCGTAGAAGAGGAACTTGCCGAGCGAGATGCGCTCTTGCATCGGCGGGTTGTTGTCAGGATAAGGAATTGGGCCGAGCGGCTTCAGATTGAAGCGCTCGCGCGCGGAGACGGGTGACGTGACGGCATCATCGTCATCATCGTTGCTGCAGCCGACGATTCCCAGAAGCAAAATTCCGAGAATCCACGGCATCAGCCGGAACACAGGCGGAAAAAGAGACATGATTCTTCCCCAGACTAAAGGTAAATATTCATCGAGCACAAGCCCGTGGCGGCGGACTTGAATATCCAATATAGTATGAAGTTGACCGGAGATGCAAGGAACTCGAAAAAAAATGCGAAATTAGGGTAATAGATAAATGTTATCTTATTTTATCAATATAAATATTAAAATCTTGCGGTGTGTCATGATTGCTTGCCATGAATTCTCATGCTGGCAAGACCTGTTTGTGTCTTAGGTTAACACCATTGAGTTCGTTTTCTGACTAGTCAATTGCGGGTATATGGCGAGTGGGTCTAACAGTTGCACTCTCGTGCCCGAGTTCGGCAGAATTGTAAATCCAATAAGCCCATCGAAACTGCGGATACCGGGAAGCGCATCAGGTGGTTGAATGCTATTCGGAGAAATTGCGACGACAGTGCTGATAGCATCCACCGCAACACCGAGCGGGCCAGATCGCCCACTCAGAACGATAAGGATCTTTCTGGTAGACTCAGTAACTTGCTCTATCGCCTTGTCAAGAAGATCCAACAGGCTGTGCAACACGGTTGTGCGTTTGTCTTCAATCAGTTTCAGCGCACCCTCTGGATTGTCTTTCTGGACTAGTTCTATGACTGTTCCCCCTAGTTTATGAATTTCCGCGTGTGGAACTTCCATTCGCTTAAGAAGAGTCTTAAGCCACGGGTCATCCGTCTGGAAGGAATCGTACCAGACACCGAACTTGCATTTGTGTGGGTCAAGCGTGAGCTTAAACTCACGCTTGGAACGGGCTGAGTTCGCGAGTTCGTCAATCCAATTGATGTGATCTTGCTTGCGATCGCGCAGCAACGCACCAAGAGTCTCACCATGCACAGCTTCTCCATCACCGTAGCCGAGCGTTTTTGCAAGGTCAACGACTGGAATTACGCGATTTCTCAACATTGTCACACCAACATCGTCGGCTCCCATCCGCGGTACGGAGCGACACTTGGGCATTCTAATCATTTCTTGAACGTTTTCAAGTTCAAATGCAAACATCTCGGTGCGGACGGAAAACGTCACCCATTTCTGTTCCATACGGATTCTCCTTTCTTGTATGGTGCAGATCTCTGCAACAATTGCGCCACATTAATAATTAAGGATTTTAAAATCAAATATTTATCGAGGCTAAGGTGTTTCTTAACATGAAGAAGCGAGAAGCAAAAAGAACGCGCCTGACCGAGAGAGTCAGGCGCGTGACATTGTCTCAATGTGGAGATTCTATTTCTTGCTCTTGGCTTTTGCTTTCAGCAAGGGAGCGAGCGCATCTTCGAGCGTGGGAGTGCCGATCTCTTGCAGATCGTAACCGACACGGACGTGGGGCTTGGTGATCTTGATCACACGTCCCAAATCAATCGGCGTGGCGATGATGACGGAGTCCACTTTCGCTTTGGTGATCGTGGCCTCGAGGTCCTTCATTTGTTTGTCGCCGTAGCCCATCGCAGGAAGCAATGTGCCGATACCGGGATATATTTTGAACGTTTCGGCGATTGAACCAACGGCATAGGGACGCGGATCCACCATTTCGGCGGCGCCGTATTTTTTCGCGGCGACGACACCGGCGCCGTACTTCATCTCGCCGTGTGTACACGTCGGGCCGTCTTCGATGACCAAGACACGCTTGCCGCGAATCAGCTCGGGTTTGTCCACCTTGATGGGCGACGCGCCGTCAATCACCATTGCTTTGGGATTATACTTCTCGATGGATTCACGAAGCGTTTGCATTTGCTCGAGCGACGCGCTGTCAACTTTGTTGATCAAGATCACGTCGGCCATGCGGAAATTGGTCTCGCCGGGATAGTAGGTCATTTCATTTCCGGCGCGCAGGGGATCGGCGACGGTGATGAAGATGTCGGGTTTGTAGAACGGCAAGTCATTGTTGCCGCCGTCCCACAAAATCACGTCGGCCTCTTTTTCGGCTTCGCGGAGAATTTTTTCGTAGTCGACGCCCGCATAGATGACTTGACCGCGCGCGATGTGCGGTTCGTACTCTTCCATCTCTTCGATGGTGCACTTGTGTTTTTTCAAGTCGGAAATCGCGCCGAAACGCTGCACGACCTGCTTCGACAGATCGCCGTACGGCATGGGGTGACGAATGGCGACAACTTTTTTGCCAGCGGCTTTCAAGATTTCAGCGACGCGGCGAGTGGTTTGCGACTTGCCTGCGCCGGTGCGGACTGCGCAGATGGCAACCAAGGGCTTGGTGCTCTTGACCATGGTTTCGCGGCCGCCGACGAGCTTGAAGTTTGCTCCCGCTGCGAGAATCCGCGACGCCCAGTGCATGACGTACTCGTGCTTGACATCGCTAAACGAGAAGACGACTTCATCGATCTGGTGTTTGTCGATCAGCTTTTCGAGGTCTTCCTGCGGATGAATCGGAATTCCCTTGGGATATAGTTTTCCGGCCAGCACCGCGGGATATTTGCGGTCATCAATGCCCGGAATTTGAGCTGCGGTGAAGGCCACGACATCGAACATTTCGTTGTCGCGGTAGACGGTGTTGAAATTGTGGAAGTCGCGTCCTGCGGCTCCCTGGATGATGGTTTTGATTCGTTTCATGATGCGGATAAGTAAATATGGAAAACGGAAAAATAGAAGATAGAAAATTCAAAATAGAAAAACTGCTCTACTACTGTCGGCCTCTGGCCGTCGCTCTGGGAGTGATGCCGGTGCGCCCCTGCCGGAGGCAGGGAAGTAGTAGCAGAGAAAATCGAAAATTCCAAATCGAAACAGAAAGATCAGATTCCGGCGGGGAACCGCTTCGCTTAATCCCCGCTCGGCGAGCCGTGTTTTACGTCGGGCAGGTCAAGACCTGCCACTACACGGGATTTCTGCACAGCGGCATGGACATGCAGCGGGGGCCGCCTAAGCCGCGGACTAATTCTGAGCCGGGGATTTCTAAGACTTCAATGCCTGCATCGCGGAGAGCTTTGTTGGTGTGGATGTTCCGCTCGTAGGAAATGACTCTATTGGGAGCCAACGCAAGCATGTTGGAGCCTGCGCTGCGCTGTTCTCTTGCGGCATAGCGCGCGTCGCCGTTGGCCGTACGGATGATATTCAGAGGAGAACCTAACTCGTCTTTGAGAATATCGAGCAGCGTGCGCTTTTCTCTGATGACTTTGGGTTTTGAGTCTTCCGAAACTTCGTAGCAGCGCACGGACGGACTGTGCTCGATCACGGGTGGAAAGAACACCACACTTTGCGGACCAACAATCGTGAAGACCGTATCGAGGTGCATGTAGACCCGCTCGGGGGGAATCTCGACTTCGTAAACTCGTTTAGCTTTGCCTTCGCGAAAGAGATTTGCCGCTAAGAGAGCAATGGTTTCGCTTCTGGTGCGCTCACTTCTTCCGACTGCAACAGCATCTTCGTTGATGACGATGATGTCGCCGCCTTCGATCGTGTAGGGACGAGCCTCTTTGTCAGATACACCAAAAATAAACTTGATGTCGGCGAAGGCTGGATGCAATTCGAGCATCGTATGAGTTACCCACGTCTCGCGGATACGCGCGGGATAGTGCGCATTGCAGGAGATGACTTCATCGCGAAAAACCATCGCGGGATCGCGAGTGAAATAGGAATTGGGACTCGGGTCGATCAAGAAACGGTCGTGGTGGACATTCAGGTCTTCAGTAGATTCGCGGGTCTTGACGGCGAACTCTTTATCCGTTAATCCACGAAAAACGATGCTGCTGATTTCGTCTTCGGAGAAATGTTCAAGGATCGGCTGAATCAACGCTTGGTTGTGATTCAGTTCGCAGGCTTCGCTGATTAATCTCGCGCGGCCGGTTTCAGTCTTGACCACGTCGCGAACGAGGTCAGCAAGCAAGAGAACTTCAACACCGGACTCTTGCATGGTAATCCGGAAAGCGGCATGTTCGTTCTGCATTTGCTGCAAGAACGGAATATCCTCCATGAGAAAGCCTTGAACATTCCCGGGAGTCAATCTGTCGAGTTCGTCACCGGGTTTGTGGACGACGACGACCTTTAATGGGTCAAACTCATTGCGAATATCTAACGAGACGGGATTCAGGGGTTCCTCTGTCTGAAAGGGGCTATTTTTGACTGATTATGCTCAATTTAGGGAGTTTTGACGGGAGTTTCAACCGGGCGGCGAGGTTGGGTGGGCAGAGTCAGAAGTATGAAGTCGGAATAGGTATGAGGTAAGAGGTATGAGGTATGAGCCCGGAATTCCAATGTACTACCGTCGGCCTCAGGCCGTCGCCCTTGGGAAATTATAGCGAGCTGCCCCTGCCGGAGGCAGGGAGGTAGTAGCTGTTGTTCGACTTAGCCCCCTAAATCCCCCGCTCGGCGAGTCAGTAAGTCTGAAGTCAGAAGTCAGAAAGGTAAGAGGTATGAACCGGGAGTTCCATCCCCCATCCCCCATCCCCCATCTACGTCTCCGTTTATGTCCCCAACAGCTTGGCAAGTTCCGCGATGGCGCGGGCTTCCCAAAGGGCTGCTTGGTCGACTAATTTGGCCGCCTCTTCGCGGCGGCGCATGTCCCGCCAGTGGTTGACGTGTGTGTCGGGACCGCGCAGGGATTTGCCCTGTTCTTGCCGCTCGTAGACTCGGCCTAAGTGTTTGGCGAACTCTTTCCAGCTTTCGCCGGACTGGCCGAAGCCTGTGCTGGCTTTGGCCAAAACTTGACGGGGTTTTCCGCCGTAGCGGGGAGCCAGCCTGTCGAGAAACTGGTGGAGGTGGGTTTTGGACTGGATTTGCCGGTAAAGCAAAGGTCCCATCCAACTGGGGAAGCCGTGGTCGGCAAAGTCGACTTGGGGATCCCGCAGGTCTTCAGCAAACTGTTTGTAAGCTGAAAGTCCGATGTCGACGCCTTCGATAGGTTCGTGCCGCCAATTGGCAATGGTTCGGCGGACCACGATAGGCAGCAGGGCCATCCAATCGGGGTTTTTCATTTGGACTTCGCTGACCCGCAGAAGGCTGTTGCCTTCGTCGATTTGCAGTCTCCAATCAAAGCGGTCGCATTCGATGCGGGTCAGGGAATCCTCCGGTAAGCCGTGTTCAATCCGGATTACTTTGAGGCTTGCTTCGAAAGTTCCCTGTTCATAACCGTAAACCAGCATGGGTTGGCGAAATCGCGCAAGGAAAGCCGTCCCGTCACTCAGCCACTCGCGGGCGATGTCGTAGGCTTTCAAGGAAGAAGACGGCGTGATCTCGGTCCACTCGACCCCGATTGCGCGGGTCAGGGAATCGAGAGGTGCGATGGTAGATTTGCCCTCGGCACGCGCAGGATCACGACTGTAAACAAATTGCAGGGCTTGCCCGCTCAGGACCTCAGTGTCTCCCCAGTTTAGCCGGACACCGCTACGAGACAAGAGCGCCCAGAGCCCGAAGGCAAGAGTAGGTTCGGAATCTCCAGATACTTGCTTCAGCGATTTTAGCTGACCCGGGAAGTCGGGGGCGTAAAGTTCAGTTTTTGAGCGGGTTGCCATCTATGTAAGATACGGAAAATCGCCGGGGGACTCAAGGGGGCTAAGATTTTGGGAAAGGATAGCAAAAGGGCCGACTCGGTGAGTCGGCCCAAAATCCACCTACGTACTGTAACTTAGAATGACGCGACCATCTGCAAAAAGACTTGATTGGCACCATGCTGTACGGACCTGAATTCGGTGCGGAACTCGAGTCCGCTGCCGAGATAGGCTCCGGCACCGAAGCTCAGCGTGCGATAAAGGTCGAAATCGCTTCCTTCCACATAGTCGACGCGACCAAGGGCGAAGAAATGTCCCAGTTCGCGGACGGTTTGCAAGTAGGCACCGCGACGATTGGTTTTGACGTTGGGAATGTCCTCGTGCAAGGTTATAGCTTCGGCTGTTGTGGTCCATGCAGCAAGAGTGTGGACTAAGTGCACACCAAACATTTGCATCGCGGGCGAGCCGTCCGGCAGCCACCCCAAAGCAGACGAACCACCGAGTCTAAGGTTGCTATTCAAATCGAAGTTCAAGCGCGCACCGCTGCTGACATTGAGCTCGTCGTTCGGTTCGTCAATATCCTGGTTAGATTGTAGAGGGAATCCGCGAACAATCCACATATCCACATTCGTCGGAGACAAATCGAAGTTTGTCGCGATCCCCACGTCATTCCAGAGGTTGTGCGAGTTCTCGACGATTGCGGGAACGGTGACTGACTTGCGCGAATTCGACGCGTAACTTGCGACATCTTCACCGAACGGAGTGTCAAATCGTCCGGCGGCCATGCTCCATCTTCTCAGAAACTTACTTGATTCAGACTCGGGGAGAACCGTGTATTCCATGACGGCCGTTCCGATGTCGAAGCCGTCAGCATAGATAATCCCGAGCGAGGCTCTTGCCCTGCTGTTGAGTTCTTTGGCAAGATCGACTTCGACTTGATTCAAATAGACGTCATTGCCGTTTTCGAGGGACGCGTCATTTTCGTAGACGGCATCCATGAAGCCTGTGATTTCGAGGCTCGAATTGGAAGACAAATCCTGTTGGAGCTGCATTAGCGAACCGTTTTCGAACGAGGTTCCAGCAGGGGGAATATACAATTGTCCGCCGCGGCTGGCAATTCCATCCACGGAGACGACGTAGCCCGGCTGCGTAGAACCGAGTTGGCTGCTCAATACGGAAAGTTCGGATTGCAAGTCAAGCAGCTTCTGAAGGAGTTCTTCGCGATCACCATCAGATGAAAATCTTCCGACGGCTTGTTGCTCGTCAGCTTGGATCTTTAGCTCGTCAATCTGCGTTTGCAAGATCTCGATTTGTGCGGAAATTTCATTGAGACTAAGGGCACCGGTGTTTTGTGTGTCTTCGGCATAGGCCAAGCACGTCAGCCACAGAACGGCAATTGCCAAGAGATTCTTCGTTGTCATAGGACTCCGACCATTTGCTTTTATTTATAGTCTTGAATTATCCTCTTCGCCTGTGATCAGGGCATTCAGTTTGTCGGTGATTGCAAGCAATCTTTCCGCTTGCTCCGACATCTCGGAAGCCGTGCGCGCACCTTGATCGGAATTGGACGCATTGTGCTGTCCGACGGAATCGACCTGCGAAACAGAGGTAGCCACTTGATCCAACCCCTGAGATTGACCGATCGAGGAGTTGGCGATTTCTGAAACCAAGGTGGCGGCTTTGCTCGTCGAGTCAAGCGCTTCCTTCAGGCCATTGTCGAGTTCGGACATCGCGGAGACGCTGATCTGGACTTTTTCGAGTGTGCCTTCAATCAGCGAGCTTGTGGACTTGGCTGCTTCGGCAGAACGCATGGCAAGATTCCGGACTTCCTCAGCGACGACTGCGAAACCCTTGCCCGATTCACCTGCGCGGGCGGCTTCGACGGCGGCGTTTAGAGCAAGCAAGTTTGTTTGAAAGGCGATTTCGTCGATTGTGCGAATGATTTTTGAGGTTTGTTCGGCAGCAGTAGACAGTTCGGTCATTGCCGTGGACAAAGTGAGCGAGGTTGTGACACTTCCCTCCACGAGGTTCTTGGTAGAGACCATTCTGTCAGAAGCCGCATTTGAATTTTCGACGCTGACTTTGGTCATCCCGACGATTTCTTCGATCGTCGAGCGCATCTCCTGAACCGTGGCTGAGAGTTCGCCTGCTCCGGCTGCAATGGACTGGTTGCCGGACGAGAGCTGTGTTGCGGCGGACGCAACATTGTGACCAGCCGAGCTCAAACTCGCCGCGATTTCTTTCAGCGGGCCGGACGTGGCGCGGACGGTGGCCAGAGACAGCATGACCGCGATTGCTCCCGCGATGCAAGACAGCATGATAATGAGGTTCATCATGTGGTTGACGCGCGAATAGATCGCATCAAGATTCTGCTCGACTTTTGCCGAGTATTTTTCGTTGACTTGATCGAGAAGTTCTCCGATTGCAGCGGCTTGGCTGTCAAACTCCGGCATGAAGTCATTTCCGGCCTTAGTTCCTTTGTTCGCGTACAGCCGAGCCATTTGCAGTCCAGTGTCGAGATAGTCTTCGAACTGGATATTGATTTTTCTGCATAACTCGACGCCGGCATGATCACCCTGCTGCGAGAGAATTGCGGACAATTCTCTGACGTTTTCGCGAAAGAGTTTGGCGTTTTCTTGAGCTTCGTCCAGACCGTCGTCGAGTCCGTCTTCTCCTCGCGTTGCACCGTAATCGGATAGGAACTGCTGAACTTCCGTTTTATGAAGCTGCATGTCTTTGGCCAAGTGTCCTGTTTGCAGGAATTGGCTTGTCGTAGCGGGGTCTGCGACTTCGCGAACACCTTTTCCGAGCGTCAGGACGAGTACACAAATCAAAATAAGTCCGACAGTCGGAATGCCAGCAGAAAGCAGCATCCGGCCTGTAATTCCAAATCGCATCAATTGTTTTCCGTTTCTGGTCGGGTCAAGTGTCTATTGCCGGGAAAAAACCATCAGCCAACAAGGCGCAATTCTCTTGCCACAAATGAGTTGAATTTTGCACATATCTCGTGCGCATCTTGTGCCCAATTTCGGGGATTCTTTTGACGAAAGTTAACCCGAGCCTGAAGCTATAGGACACCATATATCAAGCTCCAACAGCTATAAGGATCAACAATTTACTCGAGGTTGGATGAAATTTGTCTGGGAGTAATCTTCAGAATCTTTCGAGCGAGATATTGCCAGAGCGGTAAATCGTGATTACATTGTAGGATTCGAGAAACATGAATTGACTATCAAAACTGGAGACGAAGATGTCGCGACGGTTAATACTGGGTCTGCTTAGTTTATTGATGATTTCGATTGCGAATGCCGCACTTGAAGTGGTGCCGGGGCAGGCTCTGGTGCGCTTCGCTGAGCCGACGACCTTGGAGCAAGCTCAGAAAGAGTTTAATGCAAACGAGTTTCGAGTGGAGCAGGTGTTGGTGCGGAAGCTCGATATTTATCTTGTGAAGTTTGACGAGAAGCTGGACGTGGAGACAGCCGTGGAGATGCTTAAGGGCAATCCGAAGCTGTTGTGGGCGCAAGCCGATCATATTTTGGAGCAGCGCAATACTCCGAATGATCCGCTGTTTGGAAGCCAGTGGGACTGGAATCAGGCGAGTGACGCGGACGTGGATGCCCCGGAGGCCTGGGACATCACGACGGGCGGCATGGATGCGGGGGGGAATGACATTGTGGTTGCGGTCGTGGACGGCGGCTGCCGCATGACACACAGCGATTTGGCGGCCAATATTTGGCAGAACGAAGCGGAAATCAACGGCGTCACGGGCGTCGACGACGACGGCAACGGCTACATTGACGACAAGAACGGCTGGGACGCTTATTCGAACGACGGCACGATTCCTTCGGACAACCACGGCACGCACGTGTCAGGAACGGTCGGCGCCGTCGGCAACAACGGGAATTTGGTGACCGGCGTCAATTGGAACGTCAAGATCATGGAAGTGGCGGCCTCGAGCAGTACGACGTCGATTATTTCGATCGGGTATGGCTATGTGATTGACGTGAAGACGGACTGGCTCAACAGCGGCGGCACGGAAGGCGCGAACGTCGTCTCCACGAATTCGAGTTTCGGCATCGATCTCGCGAACTGCACGACGGGAAGTTATCCGGTCTGGAACGACTTGTACAACGCGATGGGCGCAGTCGGTGTATTGTCGGCGTGTGCGACGGCGAACGCGAACTACAACATCGATACTCAGGGCGACGTGCCGACGAGTTGTTCGAGTCCGTTTATCATTTCGGTGACGAATACGACCAGCACGGACCAGAAGAACTCGGGCGCGGCGTACGGCGCGACGACGATAGATTTGGGTGCGCCGGGAACGAGCATTCTCAGCACGACCAGTTCGAATGATAACAGCACGGGCACGCTGACGGGAACATCGATGGCAACTCCGCACGTAGCGGGTGCCGTGGCGTTGATGCACGCGGCCGCGAGTCCCGGTTTTTACAATTACTACTTGGCTTACCCGGATTCGGCGGCGCTGGTTTTGAAGCAGATGCTTTTGGACGGAACCGATCCCATTGCGGCACTGCAAGGAATCACGGTGTCGGGCGGGAGATTGAATCTTTACAATGCCTGCAACATGATCAATCAGTATGTCGGAGTAGAACCGGACGAGCCGTTCTTGACGGTCGAATCTTCGTCTTTCACAGACGCAACGACCGGCAACGACAACGGGAGTTGGGAACGCGGCGAAAGCGTCGAGATATTGGTTTCGTTGAATAATCTCGGCGAAGACGCTCTGAATGTCGCGGCTACTTTGTCGACTGCTGATCCGTATGTCACGATCACGAACGACTTCAGCACGTACGGAACAATTTTGAACGGACTAAGCGGAGACAACTCCGGCAACATGTTCGTCGCGGAGATTGCACCGGAAACTCCGCTTGATCACGTTATTGACTTCTCGCTTGCAGTGACCGCGGACAGCGGATATACGCGCGATTTGGATTTCACGCTGCTGGCTTCACCGAAGGTACCGCTCTACTCGGAGGATTTCGAAGAGGGATCGGAGTTTACGCACGAAGTGTATTCCGGCTCAGTGGATCAATGGCACCTTTCGACGGAAAACGCTTACTTGTCGACGACGTCGTGGAAGTGCGGCGACACGGGCACGGGGAATTATGCGAACTCGCAGGATGCTTCGCTGATATCGCCGGAGATTTTGCTGTACGAAGGCAGTGAACTGCGCTTCTGGCACACGATGGACAGCGAGATTTCAGGGACGTTCGCCGACTCGGCCTATGACGGCGGCAATGTATGGATGTCCGTGAACGGCGGAGCCTATTTTATGATCACGCCTGAGAACGGCTATTCGAAACACTTCCGCACGACGGCGGGCGGCGGTAGTCCGTTTACGGGAGCCCAGCCGGGCGCACCGTGTTACGCGGGCACGTTTGATTGGACACAAGCTACTTTTGATCTTTCGACGTATGCCGATTCAACAGTACAGTTCTTGTTTAGGTTTTCGACGGACGCAGGAACGAGCCGAGAAGGATGGTATGTGGACGACGTAGTTGTTTACGCCGCACCGAATACAGTGATCGTGCCGCAAGCTATTGACGGATTGGTGATTCAGCCGGACAACAGCGACGTGCATTTGTATTGGCCGGCATCAACGACGAGCGGCGCAGTGTACCGGATTTATCTAAGCGCAAATCCGGCGGTTGAACCAATTGACGCTTTCTTCATTGCGCAGACTACGGATACATTCTACACGGACGCCGGAATTTTGGATACGAACGACAATGTGTTCTATGAAGTGACGGCGACGGCTCCGTAGCCAGCGTGCCGCTGGGGCAAGTGTGCTGACGCGAAGCACACAAAATAGACAGGTATTTTGCTCGCGGCGGGAAACAGAACAAAAAGCCCCGATGTAATGTGCATCGGGGCTTTCATTTTGAAAAAAGAGTAGACTTAGTATTTCGGTTGCGAGGGGTCTATGTGATCGGACCACGCGAGAATTCCGCCTTCGAGATTGTAGATTTTTTCGAAGCCTGCTGCTCGGAGTTGATGCCAAGCACGCGCACTTCGAACACCGCTGCGGCAGGAGATGACGATGTCGCGGTTTTTGTAAGGCAGAAGTTCATCGAGTCTGAAATCCAACTCGGCAAGCGGAATTCGCAGGTCTTCGTTTAGGTGCGCAATCGAGAACTCTTCATAATTGCGAACATCGAGCACGACAGGACGATTGCCGTTGCCGTTCAGACGGCGCGCATGCAGTTCGTGAACCGTCATTTCTTTGACCTGGGTGAGAGCTTGTTCTTCGTTGCCGATACCGCAGAACTGCACGTAGTCGACGGGTTCAGTGATCGTCGGATGTTCTCCGCACAGCGGGCACTCCGGATTGCGTTTCAATTCAAACTTCTTGAACGTAAGATCGAGCGCATCGAAACGCAAGAGTGTGCCGACCAACGGAGTGCCGATACCGAGCAGCAGTTTTAGGGCTTCGTTTGCTTGTATCGAACCGACAATCCCGGGGAGAACTCCGAGTACTCCGCCTTCTGCGCAAGACGGAACCAGTCCGGGAGGCGGGGGTTCGGGATAGAGACAGCGGTAGCACGGTCCATCGGGATCGCAGAAGACCGAGGCCTGTCCTTCGAAACGATATATGCTCGCATAGACGTTGCGCTTGCCGAGGAAGTAGCTTACGTCGTTGACGAGATAACGTGTGGGAAAGTTGTCCGTGCCGTCCAGCAAGAGATCAAAATCCTTCGCGATATCGAGCGCATTCTCCGACGTGAAGAAGGTTTCGAAAAGATCGACTTGCACGTTCGGATTGAGATTTTTGATAAAATCCCGCGCGGACTTAAGTTTTGAGACTCCGACCGTGCGGCGTCCGTGAATGATTTGCCGTTGGAGATTGGTTTCGTCGACGACGTCAGCATCGACGATGCCGATTCTGCCGACGCCTGCTGCAGCGAGATAGGCGAGCAATGGCGACCCTAAGCCGCCCGCACCGACGACCAAGACTGAGGAATTTTTTAGTTTTAGTTGGCCTTCGACACCGACTTCAGGCAACAACAAATGCCTTGAGTATTGACGGTACTCTTGGGAGGTTAGGAATGGTTGGCTCATAAAGAGACCCCCCCTTGCCCCCCCGCGCATCGCAGGGGGGAATCAGAATCCCCCTTATCCCCACCGGAAGACCGGTGGGGAATATCCAAGCCTCCCGCTATTGATGGGACGATGGTTAGTTGTGCGCCGTCTTCTAATCTTGTGTTGTGCTTGTCGGGAAGATTTCGGACGTCTTGTTCGCCGAGATAGATGTTTACGAAACTGCGCAGCTTGCCGTTTTCATCGAAGAGATGTTTTTGCAGTGCGGGATAAGCGGCTGTCAAGCTGTTCAACGCCTCGGTGACGTTGGCCGCATCGAGTGCGACGGTGGTTTGATCGCCGGTGAAGCGGCGCAGGACCGTGGGAATGGAGATTTGAACGCTCATCAGACGGCGACTCTCTGGTGAATGATTAGTTTTTCTTCGACGTAACTTTTACGGTCATCGGCAAGCTGATAGCTGCGAATTTCGGCAGGCACGCGCTTGCGGACGGAAATGATGATGTAGCTGTAGAACGGCAGTGCGTGCTCGCGGTCGAATTCGGAAGGAATCGCGGGATGATCGGGATGACTGTGATAGATTCCAATGAGACCGAGGTCGAGATCCTTGGCGCGAGTTTCCGCCTTCATGAACTCTTCGGGAGTAATCAGAAAGCGGCGTTCTTTGTTGTCTTCGCGACTATTGTCAATGGCAATAACTTCGTGAACCGTTCGTTCACTGCCGACCTCGTATCCATAGAGAAATCCGCAGCACTCTTCGGGATAAGTCAGCCTGCCGTGTTCACGGATTTGATCGAGTTGCCGCTGGTGCAAATGTATTAGGGGTTTCGTGTTCATCAATTTATCTCCCATACCGGAGTGGACAGATATTTTTCAGCGCCGTCGGGGAAAATCGTGACGACGACGCCTGTATCAAGTGTGCGGGCAAGTTGAAAGGCAGCGGCGGCACTTGCTCCGCTCGAGGTTCCGACCAGCAAACCTTCTTCGGTTGCGAGCCGTTTGCACATGGTGTACGCGTCTTCGGTGGAGACTTCGAGTTCGACGTCAGACAGTGAGCCGTCAAAAATTTCAGGCACATGCACAGACGGCAGGTGTTTCAGTCCTTCCAATCCGTGAAACGGAGAATCGGGTTGAAAACTTGCGACGGTGATTTTGGGTGCGCGTGCTTTGAGGTAACGGCTGATGCCGGTGAAGGTTCCGGTTGTTCCCAAGCCACTGACAAAGTGAGTGACACGGCCATCGGTTTGCCGCCAAATTTCCGGGCCGGTCGTAAAGATGTGAGCTTGGACGTTGGCGGGGTTTGCATATTGATTTAGATAACAGTAGTTGTCCGGGTATTTTTCTTTCAGTTGTTTGGCGACAACCTGTGCACCGTCGGTGGACAGCAGCGGATCGGTGAAAATCAGTTCCGCGCCGTAGGCTTGCAGAATTTGTTTTCGCTCGCGGCTGGCATTTTCGGGAATGCACAGCGTGACGCCGATTCCCAAAGCCGCGCCAAGCATGGCTAAGGCAATCCCGGTGTTGCCGCTGGTAGCTTCGAGGACGCGGGTTCTCTCGGTGATCAGGCCCTCTCGGAGTGCCGCAGAGAGCATAGACCAAGCGGCGCGGTCTTTGACGGAGCCGCCGGGATTTTTCCATTCGGCCTTGGCAAACACGCGGACATCCGGCGACAGGTCGTCAGTGACACTTGTGAGCTCAATCAGGGGTGTGTTCCCGATCATGTTCACGAGCGGCGGCACGCGATGCGAGGTCCTCGCGGCCCGGGGAAGAGAGGCCATGGTGGCTATTGGGATGCTCATCGTAGAATTGGTGAATGACATGGATAATATTTCCGGGTAAAAAAAAGACCCCCTTGCACAAGCAAGGGGGTCTTCGACGTTTTTGTGATTTATCCGTTTCAATTAGTCACGGACATGCGCACACAAACCACCCTCGCTTTGGGAGCGGGCCTGACAACAACAGAGACAGGTGGTCATTTTTTGGGTACGCATATGTAAAAGATACGCTCTTCGAGGGGGGTAAGTCAAGGATCGGGAACAAGATTCTTTAGAAATTTTGGAATCATCCTCACACGATATTAATAAATTACTAACTAATTATATGAGTTAGCAATCGATAAGGTATTAGGAAAGCCTGAAGTTATGCCCGAATCGGGGTCTTCTTTCGACTGCTTCCACTAATCTTCCGCAAACACAATCTATTAGCACCTCTAACCTTTCACAACTCACCACCTCACATGCTCAAGTTTCTCACCCTTTTGATGGCCTCGTTGCCACTGCTGGCCAGCGCCGCAGATGATCTTCCCTTGTGGCTTGTAAACACAAAGTTTAACGGAGATTTTCGTTACCGTCACGAAGGCATTGACAAAGAAAACTCAGCGGCAACGTACCGGAATCGGATTCGCTATCGCCTCGGCCTTCAAACGATTGTTAATGATAAGGTTAAAGTTGGTGCGCGGTTCGCCAGCGGAACGGGCGACCCAAGAAGTACGAACCAAACATTAGAGGATGGATTGTCCGCAAAGCCGATCAACCTTGATCGAGCGTACTTTGAACTGACCCCGTGTGAGCACTGGTGGGTAACCGGTGGCAAAGTCGAGAATCCATTTGTTTCGACAGATTTGCAATGGGATACGGATGTGAATTTTGAAGGCGGCGTGGCCAAGTACTCAACGGGCGAAAAGACAAAAGTCACGTTTACGGGTGGGGCGATTTGGCTTGATCCCTATGCTTCGGGTCATGGTACCGGTATCTGGGCGGGACAGGTTTCGGCCTCTGGAGCAAATGGCGACACGAAGTGGAAGGCGGCGGCGGGAATGTGGAGCTATGCACTGGGTGGAATTAACCGGCAGGCGGGTGTAACTACCGGTTATGGGAACTCGGTTGCGAACAACATGTTCGTCAAAGACTATGAGATTCTGGATGTCGTGGCCGAAGTGACGATGCCGGTGGCGAAGTCGAAAATGATTGTGACCGTGAATCCGGTTCTGAATACGGCGACTTCTACGGATAATGTAGGCTGGATGGCGATGCTGAAGCTCAAGGGCAAGGTTTGGAAACGAGCAAGTTCGGTGTCGTACGACTACCGAGTCCTCGAGGCGGACGCGGTTTTTGGAGCATTTACGGACAGCGACGCGGCAGGAGGCAGAACCGACCAGCGCGGACACCGCATCATGGGTGATTTGGAAGTGATTGACGGATTCACGCTGGGCGGATCGGCGTACTTCAATACACTTTCGGCATCAGGGGACGGCCGTTGGTACCAGCGGTGGATGGTTGACGGTGTGGTGAAGTTCTAATCGGCGCCAGCGTGCCGCTGGACTGGTTGACGCTGGCGGGGTGATTTTTGATTCTCGCGAGATGCCCCTGCCGGAGGCAGGGAAGTAGTAGAAGGGCTTTGCTCGGCGAAGCGGGGGCAGTTAGCGTTCTCTCACAGTTTCCTCACAAATATTGTTTACTCTCACAAATTCCAAGTTGTTTCAAGGAGATAAGATGCGTTCGATTACACGTTTTGCAATGGTTGCGTTGGCAATCGGTTTGTTAGCCCTTGGATGGGGCTGCGGCAAGAAGGCAGAGTCGCCCAAAGAGAAGACCTCTATAGATATCAAGGGTTCGGACACGATGGTGAACCTGATGTCAGCACTGGCGGAGGCCTACATGAAAGCTCATCCGGACAAGCAGATTGCGGTCACGGGTGGCGGCAGCGGCACGGGCATCGCGGCGCTTTTGAACGGCACGACGGACATTTGCGCGGCTTCGCGGTCGATGCAGCAGAAGGAAATCGATCTGGCGACGTCGAAAAATATTCATCCGACGGAAACGGTAATTGGCATGGACGGACTTGCAGTTTTCGTAAATCCTGCCAATACTGTGGACAGCCTGACGCTTCCGCAGCTCAAGGAGATTTTCCAAGCGACGGTGACGGACTGGAAAGACGTGGGCGGCACGCCGGGGAACATCGTGGTGCTTTCCCGCGAGAACAACAGCGGCACATATGTTTACTTCAAGGAACACGTGCTGGAGAAGGGTGACTACACTCCGACGGCGCGCTTGATGACCTCGACCGCGGCTTTGACGCAGGAAATCTCCTCGAATACGAATGCGATTGGCTACGGCGGCGAAGCCTACGGCAAGGACGGCAAAGTCAAGATGCTGCACGTGAAGAAGAACGCGGAAACACCGGCGGTGTATCCCACGGATGAAACCGTGCGCAACGGCTCATACCCGATCGCTCGCCCTCTTTATTTGTATACGAACGGCACGCCGAGCGGATTTATCGGCGATTTTATAACTTACTGCAATTCACCCCAGGGTCAAGCGATCGTACGCGAAGTCGGTTACGTGGCCATGAAGGGATAGCCATTTCTTGAGTTTGGGCAGGGTTGGCAAAAGCCAATCCTGCCCACAACACTTTCTTACTTTGGCACTGAACAGAAACTACTGGACGGCCCGGGCCATTCGATACTTTTTCATGACGTGCGCGGCGATGTCAATCATCATCGTCGTGCTCGTCTTTTTGTTTCTGGGCAAAGAGAGTGTGCCGTTCATAGCCAAGTATGGACTGAGTGATTTGGTAGGGACCTTGTGGCAGCCGGTTTCATTTGAGGATGAGCAGTTCGGGATGCTGCCGCTGATCACGGGGTCCGTTCTTGTGACCTTATTGGCGACGATCTTCGCGGTGCCTTTTGGCGTGGTGAGTGCGATTTACATCGCGGAAATGGCTTCTCCGTTCGAGCGTGAAGTTTGGAAACCGGTTATCGAAATGCTGGCCGGTATTCCGTCCGTGGTATTGGGTTTCTTCGGTTTGGTGGTCGTCGCACCCTTGGTCAAAGAATGGCTGCATCTTGATTCAGGACTGAACGCGCTGACCGGCTCGCTGTTGTTGGCTTTGATGGCGATCCCGACGATTATTACAATTTCTGAAGACGCGATACGGAACGTGCCGAAGTCCTACAAAGAAGCATCGTATGCTGTGGGGGCATCGAAGCTGCAAACGATATGGAAAGTAACCGTTCCGGCGGCTTTGTCGGGAATCGTGGCGGCGGTGATGCTGGGATTGGGCCGAGTCGTGGGAGAGACGATGGCCGTGATGATGGTGACCGGCAATGCGGCAATTATTACGTTTTCACCGACTCAGCCGGTGCGCACGATGACGGCGACGATTGCCGCGGAGATGGGTGAGGTTCCGGTTGGCAGCGATCATTATTACGCATTGTTCGTGGTCGGAGTCGTATTGCTTATCATGACTTTTTCCTTGAACATGGTTGCTCAGTGGGTGCTCAAAAAATACAGGATCGGGTAAAGATGTACCCGTTGATTCGACTCACCCCCCCTTACACCCCCGCTAAAGCGAGGGGGAATGGAGAATTCCGATTGACTCCCGCTTGCCCCTCTGGAAGACCGGGTGGGAATGGAGCGTCGCTATGAGTATGAAGCCGCGCAACACGTCCGAACGGTTGGTGTACTACGGTATGCTGGCGGTGACGTATGCGATCTTGTTGGTGGTCGTGTACATTATCGCCGATGTTGTGGTCGGGGGAATCGGGACGATCTCGTGGGAATTTTTGACTGAAGCTCCGCGCAAGAGCGGCGAAGAAGGCGGTATTTGGCCCGTGATCGTGGGCACGTTTTATTTGGTCTTCGGCACAATCATTTTTGCTTTGCCGTTGGGGATGTCGGGAGCGATTTACTTAAGTGAATACGCCAAACAAGGCAAGCTGACGCAGATGATCCGGCTGGCAATTGTGACGCTGGCGGGAATACCTTCGGTTGTGCTTGGGTTGTTCGGACTGGGGTTGTTTGTAATTTTCTTGGGATTCGGTGCATCGATCTTGGCGGGCAGTTTGACACTGGCGTGCATGATCTTGCCGACGATAATCGTGGCGAGTGAAGAATCGCTGCGCTCGATTCCGCAGTCTTTCCGCGAAGGAAGTCTGGCGCTGGGAGCAACGAAGTGGGAAACGATTCGCCGCAACGTGCTTCCTTACGCGACTCCAGGAATGCTGACGGGATCGATTTTGGGAATTGGCCGGGCAGCGGGAGAAACGGCGCCGATTCTTTTGACTGTGGCAGCCTTCTTCCTCCCTTCCCTGCCGAAGTCGATTTACGATCAGTGCATGGCCCTTCCCTATCACTTGTATATTTTGGCCACACAACTTCCTGACGTCGAGAAAGCACGGCCGATGCAGTATGGCACGGCCCTGGTGCTGATCGCAGTTGTGTTGGGTTTCAACTTGATCGCAATAGTTCTTAGATCTCATTTTAGACGCAAATACCGTTGGTAACATGTCCTCAGCAGAAATTCATATAGAGGCGGCGAATCTCAACTTCTTTTACGGAGAGACACAGGCTCTGTTTGACGTGTCGATCGGTTTACGGCGCAATAGGGTGACTGCGTTTATCGGTCCTTCGGGCTGCGGAAAGTCAACATTTCTGCGCACAATCAACCGGATGAACGACATCATCGACGGAACCCGGCTTGAAGGCAAGGTTCTGGTGGACGGCGACAACATTTATGACGGCGTGCACAATGTCATGGACTTGCGCCGCAAAGTCGGGATGGTGTTCCAGAAGTCGAATCCGTTTCCGAAGTCGATATTCGAGAATATCGCGTACGGTCCGAGGATTCACGGCGAGAAGAACAAACGCAAGCTGTCGGAGATCGTGGAACACAGTTTGGTACGGAGCGGACTTTGGGAAGAAGTCAAAGACCGTCTTGAACACAATGCCATGGGTCTTTCCGGTGGTCAACAGCAGAGGTTGTGTATAGCCCGCGCCTTGGCGGTGAATCCGGAAGTGTTGTTGATGGACGAACCGGCCTCGGCATTGGATCCACGATCGACGGCGAGAATCGAGGACTTGATCGGGGAGTTGCGGGGCGAGTATACAATTGTGATTGTGACACACAACATGCAGCAAGCGGCCCGCGTGTCGGATGAAACGGCGTTCTTCTATGAGGGCAAACTCATCGAAGTTGGTCAAACGAAACAGATTTTCACGAATCCGAACGAGAAGCAAACGGAAGATTACATTACGGGCCGATTCGGGTAGGCTTTGGACCAGGTCCGGTTCAAGGTGTTATTGGATCGGGCTTGATTGATTGGCAAAATATTTGCAGATTGTTAGCATAGGGCGCGCGTTGCGCCCTCTCTCTCTCGACGGAAAGGAGCCATTCATGGCAGTACACTTAAGAAGGGACCTTGACCGCTTGAAGCGAAGGATTTTGTCTTTCGGTGCGGCGGTGGAGGAAAACGCCCGTATGGCGACCAAAGCACTGCGCGACTTTGACAAGAAGGCGGCTCAGCGCGTGATCGACAGCGACGACGCGATCAATCAGGAAGAAGTCGAAATAGAAGATTCCTGTTTGAAGATACTCGCGCTGCATCAGCCGGTCGCGGTGGACTTGAGATATGTCGTGACGGTATTGAAAATCAACAGCGATCTGGAGCGGATCGCGGATTTTTCGGTGAACGTTGCCAAGCGTGCCCGTCGATTGGCCGACCAGCCGCGAATCATCCTCCCGCGGGAGATCATCACGATTGCCGACAAGTCGATGCTGATGGTAAAATCGACGCTGGACTGTTTGGTGGAACACGACGCACTGGCAGCGCGCGGGGTGTGCGCGGCGGACGACGAAGTGGACGACCTTCAGCGCAAGCTGCATGATATCGTGAAGAACGAGATCATGGCCAAACCGGAAGACACGGCGCAATGGCTGCAGGTGTTTTCGACGATTCGCTATTTTGAACGGATCGGCGACTTGGCAACGAATATTGCCGAAGATGTGATCTATCTTGTTGAAGGCGAAGTAATCCGGCACCGGGAACAACCTTAGAACATCGCACAGCCGGATTCCGCATTTAGTTTGCAAATGAAAGCGGCGGCCCCCATCAGGGGCCGCCGCTTTTTCGTCGGGTTCGTTATACGAACTTAGCGGTTCAGGATCGGGACACCGCCGCAATCGGCCGTAATCACGTAGTACCTGAAGGTCGTCCACGGATCGGTGCTGTCGAAGACGACGACGTCATTTTGAAGCACACCGGTGAGGGTGGTTTCGAGGACGAAGTCAGCGTCGGCGCCGTCATCCGGGTTGCCGTCGTTGTTCGGGTTGATTGAGTACCAGACCTTGTAGTCGGCGTCTTGCGGAGCCGTGAAGCGAAGCTGGAGATGATCAGCTTGATCCACGGTCGGGATCGCATAGGCCGTGAGGTCAATCACCGGATCACAGGTCGCGGTCACCGGACACACGACGCTCGGGGTGCAAGGCGTGCCGTCGTCGGTGATGATGAAGGCGAAGTTGAACGGCGGGGTCGAGAAGGCACTAAAGGCCGTGATCAACAGCTTGTACTCGGCGCCAAGCACGGAGCAGAAGCTGAGTTCTGACTGGAGACCGCAGAAGTCGTCATTGTTGGCGACGCATTCGAGGGTTTCGCAGGTTTCGCCGCAGAATACGCCGATTTCGGAGTCGTAGGTCGTCAGAGCATCACACAGCGAAATCGTCACGGTGTTGCCCGTACCTATGAACTTGTACCAAACCGCCGGCGGGAGGCTGGTGCTATACCAGATTTGGCAAGCCGGCAGGTTAGTTTCAGGATTGTAACCGTCGCAGGTACCGAAGTAGGTCTGGTTGAAACCAGCAGCCGTCGCGTCGATACAATCATCCGAACCTTGCAGGATGAGCGGGCACGGGGTGGCGCAGGTCAACGTAACATCCCAAACACCGGCGAGGGCGCCGCATTCGAGTTCGGTATTGTCGGCACACATGGTGGTACCGTTGTCGTCGTAGCAGCAGCGACCCACTTCGCAAGGCGTGGTCGTGCAAGACAGGCCTTCATCCCAGACACCATTCAGAGCGAGGCACTCGAGCTCGGTGTTGTCAAGGCAGGCAGCAGCGCCACCGTCGAGGTAGCAGCAACGGCCCGACGGGCAGGGATCGGTGGTGCAGGACAGACCGACGTCCCAAATACCGTTCAGAGCGATACACTCGAGTTCGGTGTCATCTTCACAGGAAGCAATACCGTTGTCGAGGTAGCAGCAACGGCCCGTTTCGCACGGGGTTGTTGCACACGTCAGGTTGATGTCGAATTGGCCACCCAGCAGATCGCAGTCTGCGAACAGCAGGTCAGCACACATCGGAGCGCCTGCATCGAGGTAGCAGCAACGGCCTTCGAGCGAGCAGTTGACCGGGGTACCGAAGTAGGCACCAAGGTCATTGATCGAGATTTCGAAATCACCCGTGTTCGTCGAGAAACCGGTCACGAGGACATAGTAGTCACGGCCTAATTCAGAGGCCCATCTGATGGTGGAACGGAGGCTGAATCCTGAGCAATTGTCATCGTTGCCGCCCACACAGATCAGGTAGTCACAGGCACCGCAGAAGATACCGATCTTGGTATCAAAGGTCGTGAACGCATTACAGGTCGTGGCTTCAAGGCTGTCGCCGTTGCCGGTGACCTTGTACCAAACGCCCGGAGATGTGTTCAGCGACGTACCACACAAGGCGACGTTGTCAATCGTGTAGCCCACGGTGGTACCTTCAACGGTAGCACCAACACCCAGAACAGGAGCGTCCACACATTCGTCAGAACCTTGCAGAACGACGGGGCACGGATTGGCCGTACAGGTCAAGGTAGAATTCCACGAACCAGCCAACGCGATGCACTCGAGCTCGGTGTTGTCGGCACAGCTTGCGCCACCGTCGTAGCAGCAACGGCCAACCGGGCAGGGGTTGTCGGTACAGTTGGAGAAGTCATCCCACTGACCACCGAGAGTCGTACATTCACCTTCGAGGTTGTCGACGCACATCGGGGTTCCTGCATCGAGGTAGCAGCAACGACCGAGGGGGCTGCAATCAATCGCGCCAGTACATGCAACGCCGTCATCGGTCACCGAAAGCACATAGGAACCGGTAGAGGTGCTAAATGCAGTCACCAAGATGTAGTAGGTATTGCCGGCAGCGGAGCACCACGTGAACGTGGACGCAGCACCCGGAGTCACACAGCCGTCATCGTCACCGCCGACGCACACGAGGTCTTCGCAAGTGCGGCAGAAGACGAACAGCTCGGTGTCGAAGCTGGTAGCCGGATCACACAGGCTTGCGGTCATCGTGTTGCCTGTTCCGACGACGTTGTACCAAACGCCGGGAGCGGACGTATTGTAAATCGAACCGCACGACGGGATTCCAGTTTCAGGCGTCGCGCCAACGGTCGTTCCGGAAACGGTCATCGGGACGGTGGCCAGGACAGGACCCGGGCAAAGATCGTCACCCTGCAATTGAACGGGGCAAGGATTAGCTGTACAGGTGTAACCAGCGGTCCATTCGCCAGCAAGCTGCAAACAGTCGTAGGGACCGTTGTCCGTACAGCTCGCGCCGCCATTGTAGCAACAGCGGCCAACTTCGGTGCACGGCGAGGTGGTCAGCGTGTAGGCATCACAGCTCGAAATTCTGTCAACCATGATGTAGTATGTACCTGCATCGAGCGGCACGCAGCTCAAGAGCATGGTGTCTTGGAAGGTGGCTTGATAGGCAATACAGTTGAAGCTATCGGGCGGGCAAGAGGAGGAAATCACGAGACCACGGGATTGCGACGTGGTGGCCGTCAACATGATATTCCAAGCGCCACCGGTGGTGGTGGTCCACTGATAGATGTAGTCTTCGCTAGCGTCATAGCTGCCCAAGCAGGTATTCTGCCAGTCATTAAGGGCGCCGCACGTGGTGCCGTTAACGGTGAAACCATCGGTCTGAGCTTCGTCATAGCACTCGCGAACCTGAACGGTCACACGGCAGGTGTCATTGGCGGTGTCTTCATCGCCAACCAAACCGGTCCAAAGAAGCAGTTCGTAATCACCAACCGCCACCGGAGCCGTTTCGGTGCCGGCGAAGTCGTGGTTTTCAGACTGGTTGTTAGCCAGGACCGCAGTGGCTTCCGTCACGACGGTACCGCCGTTGAACTGATAGCTAACCGGAGCAGACTGGGTGATGTTACCCGCGTTGCGGAAAGTACCGATGACTTCAAAGACTTCACCGGGCGACAGACGCAACGGGGAAGGCTCGACAACAGCGTCACACGAGAAATCGTTATCGAGGAAGAGTTGGTAGAACCAAATGGCGCGGCCGTCCAGAGCATTTGTGTAGGCCGAATCCATAACTGTGCTGCAGTGGTAGGTCAGGTGGTCAAGACCGCCGGTACCGTTGGACTGCTGAATACCGATCGTCGGCGACTTGCCAGCGGTGCCCGTGCTTGGAGTGTTGAAGATTTGACGGTATTGGAACTTGATCTTACCATCATTCCAAAGCTGGCACTGGTAGTCCAGAATGTCACCGGTGCCAAGGAACACGCCCAAGGAGTCCCAGGTGATCGTCACGTGGTCGGCATAAACTTGATAGACAACACGACCGCCATCGGTGCTTCCACCGTTGACCGCATGTCCGTCATCCCAAAAGGGCATAACGGCGGGACCGGTCGGGGTGCTCGTCGAGGGCCAGCATTCGTTGCTGAAGTCGGACGTAGTGCCGGTCATATCAATGTAACCATTGGTACCCGGGGAACCAGCGGTATAGTTGACACCAAAGAACGGGAAGTTAAAACCCCAAGAGAAGTTTTGGGCACCGTCGTCAGAGGACGAAATGTTGGTCAATTCAACAGGAGCGGTTGGTTCTTCCCACGAATAGGTCGCAGTATCACCATTCAGGTTGTCCACCCAGCGATAGCCTATGGCGCTGGGGCCGCCAATATCATCAAGGTTGTCATTTTCGTCACGGCCACCATCAAACATGTTGCTGGCTTCGAGTTCCAGTTTCTCGGCCGGGCTCAATTGGATACCTTCGTCGCGACGCTCGCTCAATTGGAGGAGGTAGAGATCACGAGCTTCAGCTTTTTCGCGCTCGATACGATCGAGTTCGGCAAGCATGCCGTTGGAGCGATAGTAGTTATCGTCCTTAACTTGAACGGCTTCCTGAACTTTGGCAGTTTCCGTAGCGGCAGACTTAGGAGTCTTTCCAAGGTATTCGTCAATCTGCGCTTCGTCCATACCGATGGAGCGCAGATATTCGGCATCCTTGACCACAGGCTCTTCGCTTGCGGGGACGGCAATACCTTGATTTTCAAGGTCTTGCACAACCATCGCTCGCTTATTGAGCAGTTCAGGATTTTGGTTGTCCGAGGCTAAGAGGGCATCGATCTCCGCAAGGAGAGCCGCCGCAGTCTCGGACTTTTTCATTACTTTTCGTCCTTGTTCGGTCGCGACAGCGACATAAGCCGCGCCGAACAGGATACATGACATCACAATCAGGGATAACCACTTCTTCATTTTCTACCTCTGAGTTTTGATGGCCCCGGGGGTTGGAATTTGGTTCTTGCAACAGGAACACACAGACACAATACGAGCATGCAGCAAGAAAATACAGTTAGGATAACAATATAGACAATCAGGCAAGGGATGTAAAGTCATGAAAGGAGTTCAGAAAACTTCGGTTGAGGACGATGAGGATTGGAAACATTCGTGAATGCATGTAGATAAGTGTTTGTTAAGAAAACATTTGTTCGATAATAGTTCAACAATTGGGTGAAAAAATATTAGCGCAGAGGGGCTTTACTGCAAGATTGTTACAGAAACAGAGGAACAAAGAAACGGCGGCGACCCGAGGGCCGCCGCCGTGCCATTTTGGCAGAGAGGGTTACTTATCTTGCAGGAGTGCAGTCCGCGGTTACGACAATGTACCGGTAGGTATCGAAGCCGGCCGGGAAGTCGTAGGTATGAACACCAGCCCCGAAGTTAAGAGAAGTGACCAAGATGAAATTCGCGTCAGCACCGTCATCCGGGTTACCATCGTTATTGGGAACGTTGGAGTACCAGATTTTGTACAGAGCGTCTTGAGGCGCATCGAACTCGAGACGTAGGTGGTCACCAGACTGCCCCGACGTCACGACATATGCCGTCAAGTCAATGACCGGATCACACGGAAGCTGGAGGATCGGGCACACCACAGTGGGAGTACAGAAAGTCCCGTCATCGGTAATAGTCAGAGCGAAGTTTCCGGGAGTGGAGGTTTCGCTGAACGCCGTGACCAACAACTTGTACTCGGCACCGGACACGCTGCAGAAAGAAACTTCCGACGCGCCGTAAGAACCGCAATAGTCATCGTTGCTGCCGACACATTCGAGCGCATCGCACGTTTCACCGCAGAAGACGCCGATTTCGGAGTCGTAGTCGGACAGCGGATCACACAGAGACACGGTCATCGTGTTTCCGGTACCCAAGAACTTGTACCAAACACCCGCGGGGTTGTTGCTGACGCCGTACCACGACGCGCAAGTCGGGAGCGAGAATTCGCCTGTGTAGCCGACGATGGTACCGACATACTGCTGGTTCATCGCGGGAACGAGCACAGCATCAAGACAATCGTCGCTGCCTTGCAGAATGGTCGGACAACCGGTTTCGGCACAGGTCGTGGTCGACGTCCAGATTCCGCCCAACGTCTGACATTCAAGATCGGTGTTGTCCGTGCAAGACGCACCGTTGTTGTAACAGCAACGTCCGACGGGGCAGGGATTCAGCGCACAGCTTGACAGATCATCCCACTGACCACCGAGAATGGTACACTCGGCTTCGAGATTGTCGACACACATCGGGATTCCGGCAGCGAGGTAGCAGCAACGGCCTTCAGGAGCGCAATCGATTGCTCCAGTACACGGCACGCCGTCGTCCGTAACGGCCAAGACATAGTCACCGAAGCCGGAACCAAAGGCCGTCACGAGAATGTGATAGGTCGTACCGGGGGCCGAACACCACGTAATTGTAGATGCAAGACCGGGGGTTACACAACCGTCGTCGTCACCGTCAATACAAATCAGGTTGTCACAGCCGCCGCAGAAGACGAACATTTCGGTGTCCCATGTAGTTACGGGGTCACACAGACCCACGGTCATGGTATTACCGGTTCCGACCACGGTGTACCAAACACCGAGAGCCGTTGTGCTGTAACCCGTTCCGCACGTGGGAATACCGGTTTCAGCGGACGCGCCCGCCGTGGTACCGGAAACGGTCATGGGGACACTAAGCAGCGGGCCGGGGCAGTCGTCGGTACCTTGCAATTGTACCGGGCAAGGATTGGCAGCACAGGTATACCCCGCGCTCCATTCGCCGCCAAGCTGCAAGCAGTCATACGGACCGTTGTCCGTGCAGTTCGCGCCGCCGTTGTAACAACAGCGGCCTTGATCCGTGCAGGGCGTGACACTCAGAGTGTATGCTCCGCAGGACAGGTACTGATCCACAACGATGTAGTGAGTACCCGGTTCGAGCGCGAGGCAATTGATACTCACGGTATCTTGATAAGCCGTGACGGTTGCCAAACAGTTGAAGCTATCGGGCGGACAGGAAGACGTAACGGCAACACCCCAATAGTAGGTCGTCGCAGAAATGAGCTGAATTTTCCAAGAACCACCGGTCGTAGTGGTCCACTGGTAGATGTAGTCTTCGTTGCCGTCGTAAATTCCCAGACAGGTGTTGGACCAGTCGTTGACCGCACCGCAAGTTGTTCCGGCGTCGGTGAAGGCGTCCGTTTGAGTTTCGTCGTAGCACTCGCGAACCTGAACGGTCACTCGGCAGGTGTCATTTGTGTGATCCTGATCCGTCGTGAGGCCGGACCAAAGCAGGAGTTCGTAGTCGCCAACAGTCATTGGCGCAGTCTCCGTTCCGGCGAAATCGTGATCTTCCGTAGCATTTGTGGCAAGAACCGCAGTGGCTTCAATGTGATTGGCACCGCCATTGAAGCGATAGCCAATGGGCGAAGATTGAGTGACGCTGCCGGAGTTGCGGAATCTACCGACGATATTCATGACCGTGCCCGGGGAAACACGCAAGGGGCTCGGCGAAACGACGGCACTGCACGAAAAGTCATTGTTGAGGAACAACTGGTAGAACCAAACGGCACGATTGCGAATCGTGTCTTGACTTGCGTCAGCCACCGTGTTGCAAGCATAGGTCAGGTAGTTGTTCGCCGGAGCAGTACTTCCCTGCTGAATTCCGATGGTCGCGGAAGGAAAAGTCGTCGAGGGTGTGTATCTGTCCAGAGCTTTGTACTGGAGCTTGATCTTGCCGCTCGAATAGAGAATAGCCTGATAGCTGTACGTGTGTTGATAGGACGGGGAAAAACGGCCAACCGAGTCCCACTGCACGATAACACGGTTTCCTTCGTCTTTGACCCAGATGCTGCCGGAGTCGGACACCGTACCGGAAACGCCCGTGCCGCCGCGATCGAGATGTTGGTCATCCCAAAGCGGCCAGATACCGCCGGAGGGGAACAAGGTCGACGGCAAGGTACAGGTATTGGAGTAGGACGTGACACTGGTCATACCGATCGCGCCGTTCGTGCTGGGATAAATCGCGGTGCGATTGACGCCGTAGAACGGGAAATTGAAGCTCAGGTTAACCGTGCCAGTACCGTCGTCCTGCGTACCGGAGGAAATGGTCAGCAGCGAAGCGCCGGGAGCGCCGACAATATCTTCCCAAGCGTAGGTGGCCGTGTCACCACCCAGGTTGTCCATCCAGCGGTAACCAAAGCCGTCGGGGCCGCCGGTATTGTCGAGATGATCCCGACTATCATCACTTTGACCTTGACCGTCAAGGATACCGCTTGCATAGAGTTCTTCTTTTTCCGACGGGGACAGGAAGTCACCGTTTTCGGCGCGATCTCGCAGCGCCATGTAGTAGGCTGCGCGAGCCTCGGCTTGTTCTTGTTCGAGCGCGGCCGCGTTGTCCAGCGCTCCTTCCGAGAGAAGGTATTCCACATCCTTCACCTCGGCGGCAGTCTGCGGCTGCTCGGCGACGGTTTCGCCTGCATCGGCCAGTTTAGTTGCGAGTTCCGCCCGTTTTTGCAGCAATTCAGGATTGCCGGCATTTTTGGCCAACAGCGCGTCGACTTGCTGGAGCATTTCGCGCGTCGCCGCCGTGCTGTTCAGCACGGATCGTCCTGATTCAGTAGCGACGGCCAGGTAGGCCGCTCCGAACAGGAGAGTCGTCATCACAATCAGCGATAACCACTTGTTCATTTTGTCCCTCAATGTTTAAGTTGCTCCGAGTTGGAAATATTTCATCTTGTCTGCAGAAAGTAGGGCGAAATTGCGGAGCGAAGACAAGAGATTTTGAAGGACTTAATATATGTTACGGGCGAAGTGAAGTAAAGCGGCAAACGGGGTCAACACGATAATAACAAAAATAGTTCCGCCACCCAAGATGAGAAGAAAAACAGACTAATTGTGATACTGAACTGAGTTTAGTTTTTTTCGAGTCGAGTGCAAACTCAAAGAGGGAATATGATTCCTCTTATTGATAACATCTTTAATTCTCGTCAGTCAGTTAAGTAAAATCATTCTTTGACTTCAGGTGATAATTCGTACAGCATTACACAGTAAAGCCAGCTTCTGACGAGATGTTCAGAACGAAAAGAAGCGGCCCGCACAAAGTGCGGGCCGCTTGATAAGTCGCGGCAGTCGAAGATCCGACTACCAAGATTGGGGACTATTGAGTGACATTCAGAACGAAGTCACCGGTGTCGCCGTCGTAGCCGGAAACACGAATATAGAATATACCCACGGCCGCCGGAGTGAATTCAAGGGTCGATGCAAATCCATTGACGTCACATTGTAAATTGGGCAACGTGATGAAATCGTCATCGTTGCAAGCGACCTCGGTACCGCCGCAGGCATCGAAGACAGCCAGACCGGTATCGAAGGTGGTACCGGCATCGCACAACGTAACCCAAATCGGGTCGGTCGTAGTGGCGACGTAGTAGTACCAGACGTCATAGATGTCATTGAAGGTACAAGACGTAATGTCGGTACCGACGACAGCAAGAGCGGTCGAGCCGGAGACGGGAGTTCCGTTCAGAACTTCAATCGCACCGATGCAATCGTCATTGTCGGGCACCACCGGGCAAGGATCACTTACACAGGTAAGACCCAGAGTCCACACTCCGCCAAGGTCATTGCATGCGGCATGAGTCAAATCCGCGCACACGCCATCGTAACAGCAACGGCCGACAGGTTCAGTGAAGGGTTCACAGGCGGCGGTAACCACGTAGAACTTCAAGGTGCCGAAGGTGGCGGGACCATCCCACGTTTGCGGACCGGCAGTGAGGCCGAGCAAGGTTGCTTCGAGAACCCAGTCGGCATCGGCGCCATTGTCCGGATTGCCGTCGTTGTTCGGGTTGGTGGTGGACCAAACCGTGTAGTCTTCGTCCTGCGGGGCCGTCCACATCAATTGAATATGATCGGCCAAATCGCCAGTCGGTATCGGATAGGCTGTCAGGTCGTTGATCGGGTCACACGGCGCATTTACGCACGGACCGAAGTCGTAGATCGACAGTTCGTATTCGCCCCAATTGCCGCTACTATAATGTCCGGCACGGATGTAGTAGGTACCGGCTTCGAGCAGTCCGGCCACTTCTGAACCGTAGTCATCCAGCGGACGCAACGTCGGCGGCAGCCAATCATAGGTATCAAGCGAAAAGTTGCAGCCCCAATCATCGTTGCACAAGACCGGCGTTCCGCAGCATTCGCCGTCATTGTAAACAGAGATATGCGAGTCATGGACGGCGTTCAAGTCGGTGACGATAGCGATTTTGCGGCATTCGGTCAGGGTGAAGAAATAGAACTGATCAGGTGAAGACGACGTCCACGTGCCGCAGTCATCCGTACAGACGTCCGTGCAAGTGTAGGTCGCTCCCGCAGCGCCGCTCAGAACGGTCACGGAGCCACCCGGCACCACAACCATTTCTTCGGCGGTTTCGCAGTCGTCATTGTCCACCGGAACCGGGCAAGGATCGGATGTGCAGGTCAGGAATTCATCCCAAGTTCCGGCGAGGAAATCGCACTCAGCTTGAGTGACGTCACCGCAGGATGCGCCGGCATTGTAGCAGCAGCGGCCAATTTCGCACGGAGTATCACAATCGATACCGCTAACCCAGAGACCGCCGAGGAGGTCGCATTCTTCGAGGGTGTTGGTTGCGCACAGTGCACTGACTCCGTCGAAGTAGCAGCAACGTCCAGTGGGAGCAGCGACGGGCGTGCAGCCCAGTGTCAACTGATACTGCGAGGGGACCGGGAGTCCAGTGAAGTCGCCGTACAAACCAAGCACGGCATAGGTTCCAGGGGGCAGCGTAAGTGCAGTCACTGACTGTGGGCCAAGCGAGCAGTCCGTAATCGTACCGACAGAAATGAAGAAGGGAACTCCACAGTCCGATATGTCGACAATACCGTAAACGAAGTTGTTGAAGGCGGCCTGCGCGGTTACGGTCACGTCATTCCAACCGGTGGTCGTGAATCGATACCAGTCCGTATCACGGACTTGAGTGGCATCGCAGGTGAAGGCGTTTCCGCAAACAATATCACCGCACTGAATTTCGGTGTAGGCGGGCGGATCCAAATTGCAACCGCCGTTGAAGTCAGATGCGCCGTCAGTTTCACAGTAGTTGGTGAAGTCGTCGCCTTCGGCAGCGGCATTCACGTCGCACTCAAAAATACACGGGTTGGGACATTCGACAGCGCTGCAGAGAGTGCCGTCGCCTTGGAAAGTGCCGCCCAAAGCGATACAATCTTCTTCGGGAATTTCTGTACACTGTCCAGCGCCGTAACAGCACGCGCCGGGAATACACTCGAAGATATCCAAAGTGAACGTGCCGCCGAGGCCGCCCGAGGAAAACGGCTCAACATCGACAAAATAGACACCTGTGGTCAACTGAATGCAACTAAGCTGCGAGACGAGTCCGCAGTAGTCGTCGTTTGAGTTAAGAATTGTGCCACAGCACGAGCTGCTGAGATAGAGATAGGTATCCCAGGTTGAACCGCCATTGCACAAGGAGAAACTCCATGATGCATCGTACGGAATCACAACTTCAAATACGTAGTCGGCGCCAGATCGGAGGGTGCATTCATCACCGATTGTTTCTTCGGTCCAGCTGCCGGGAGCCACGACGACTTGATCGTAGCATTGGAAACCAACGGGGACACAGGTCTCCGTGTTGTTGGCGGTATTCGCTTCACCAGCAACTGGATCGACGGAACCGACCAACGTGTGGGGACCGGCAGTCAGGTCGATGATCGCAATGAAGTTCACATCAAAGAAGCCGCCCGGTGCGATAGCCGGAACGGCAAGGCTACCCGTCGTGGTGCCGCCGTCATAGTCAAAGTGCGCAGTCGTCGGATCCGAAGCAACGGAGCCCAGATTATTCACACGGAGGGATATGAGCTGAAAGGGGTTCGGCTCGTTGTCACCGCAAGGATAAAGGTCTGTCACCGTAAGTTCCGGACCGGTAAGCACAGGGGCCAGAATCTGAATTTGCCAGCCGGTCAAGGTTCCAAGGTCCGAGCCAACGGCATCACAAATGGACAGCGTCCAATCGCCAACTGGGCTGATGCCGTCAAAGGTGCTGAGCAAGCCTTCGGGCTGGAAAGAGCCTGTAAACGGAGCCGCGCCCGCGGTGATCGAGGTAGCGGCTTCGTCGTCGAATACCGTTCCTACGTAGTTGTCGCCCGAGCTGCCATTGTTTGTGGAAAGTTCGATTTCCACTGAGTTGGGGCCAATCAGATAAATTTGAAGGTCGGAGTCCCACGTATGGGTTATGTTGTCGATAATGACTTCGACGTCCTGAATCGGACCATAAGCACCGGCAACTGAAATCACGCTGGTTACACGTGAGGGGCAAGCTCCATCCGGGATAGCAAGCGAACCCGCCCAGCTAAAATAGTCACCGCCGTTGTCGTCAAGAGAGCGCTCAGATTGACGTCCGCCCTGCTCAACAGGCAAATAAGCCTCGACCAAGGCTTTGTCGCCGGGACGCATTTCACCGTTCATAATGCGTTCTTGAGCAGCCTTTGCGGCGCGAATATTGTCAACTTCAGAAGAAGAAGCGGCCTGCAGTGCCGTAGCTTTTGCGGAAGTTGAAATCTGGTTCGCGGGGGCATTGGTGTTTGGCCGGTTTTTCAGAGCGCCGTTAAGCTGGTTTTGCAGTTCGGCTTTGCGAGCAAGAAGATCGGGAGTTTCGCCTGATCTGTGCATGCTCCGTTCGAGAGTCCGCAATTCGAGTTTCGCGCGATCACGCGAGGTGATATTGTGTTTCGGGTTCTGCTTTGCGACCGCAAAGCCGATGACACCACAACACAAGAACCCCGTGATAATAAATGAGATCCACTTCTTTGACATCTTTTCTTCCTTAAAAATAGAGTTACAATTTCAGCCTGCATGACGATCGAGTGGGAAGCACGTTACTCGAACGGAAGTCACTTTAGCCTGCCAACAAATTAAATATAGTCTCAACCTTAGATTGAATCAACACATTTGTGCTTGAACATGCACATTTTGCTTCTCAAACAGTCTATCACACAAATGCATAAAAAACTGACTTTTATATACGAAATGAAGTTGACATGGTTTACAATGAGCAACAAAAATGCCCGGCCGATTGGCTGGGCAAATTCTGGGTACTTTGAAATCTGTCAGTTATCGATTGTTTGCTGCAGCATTCTTAAGTGCGCTAAAATAGTTCTTTGTAAACAATCCGAGATCATTTCCACTGGGCGAAAAATCTTTGGACAAGATTGTATAAGCACCGAGTGAACGCAACTCATCTTGAACAGAAGGTTGATCGTGGATGGGCAGTCCGGTCACGACCACGACTCCGAGATGTAGATTTCGTTCCAACATCTTCATCAAGACCGTTCGGCCGCTCATCCGCGGCATTTCCAAGTCGAGCGAGATGACGTCAGGTCTGTCCTGATTAATGTATTCGAGACATTCGTCGCCATCGGCAACACTGGCGCAGACTTCAAAGCCTGTTTGTTTTTCTACAAGCTGCTGCAATACGCGCCTGACGACCGGATTGTCGTCCGCGATAAGTACTCTCACGATGTTCCCCCCGTTAGTAATACTCATATTGTCTTAGTCGGTTGTGGCCATGCGAATAAATTCGCGAGCCCGGTCGATGTTTTCTTCGATTTCTTCGACGAATTCGTGAATGTTCAGTTTGAGGATATTCTCATTTTCTTTGGCGAGGATTTCCCACGCCGGATCTCGTGTCAGGTGTTCGTTAACTTGCGTGCGGATGCTGCGGTCAAGAATGGCGCGGGCCAGACTTGCGGCTAAGTGCACGACGGCGGTCAGGACACTTTGCTCGGGAGCCAGGTGCGGTTGATGATGATAACGAATGCTTTCGACGATGGAATTCGGCAGCGACCATTTTTCCGCCAGCCAAGCGCCGACTTCGGCATGGTCGGTACCCAACACACGCTGCTCAGCAACGAGGAACGGGATACTCTCGTCTGCACTGAGCTTGAAGGCTTCGCCGAGCTCATTCGGGAAGTATTGGTGGAGCACAATCTTGCCAATATTGTGCAGGAGTCCGGCAGTAAACTCGATGCCGTGGAGACGCATTTGCAGTTTGGAAACGAGCACTCGCGCGATTTCTCCGGTTCCGGCGCTATGTTCCCAGAATTCTTCGCGCTGGAAGCTCTCGCTGCTGCTGTTTGGAAAGGCCTTGAGTACGGAGATAGAGGTCACGAGATTTGAGACTTCACGCATACCCAGTACTACGAGCGCCATGTTTAGCGACTCGACGCGGCGGGGCATGCCGTAAAAGGCGCTGTTTGAAACCCGCAGTATCTTTCCGGTCATGGAAGGATCGTTGCGGATGATTCGGACAATTTCGGACATTCCGCTCATGGGGTCATTCGCCAAGCGCGAGACTTCCAGAGCGATGGTCGGCAGCGTGGGCAAATCGCCGGCCTCTTTGAGGCGCTGCAAGACCACTTTTGCCCTCGCGGGATCGCCTACAAGCAGGGTATCAGAGTGATCCACGGACACAAGGCTATGTAACGAGTCAGTCATTCTTTCTCCAGTTTTCCGGCAAAGTTCGGTTTAGTCAGTTCATTCACATTCAACCAGAACACATCCCCATTTCTTGTTGTCGTGCGAGCACGGGCAGGCAGCGGCGCGATTTCGAGGTCAAAGAGCAGCAAACCACGCGGGCTGACGGAAATTACTTCATCAGGGTGATCGAAAACGAGTCCGATCCGTTGTCCGAATCTTTCGACGACTGCCACCGCAGGCAACAAGGATTCGTCGGCCGTGTTGCTAAGTTTTGTACGCAGGTCGATGACGGGAATTCGGTCATATTTGAGCTGCACGAGTCCTGCGAACCCCTGTTCGGTATTGGGGATGAGCGGGAGGTTGTTGTGCAGTCCGACGACTTCATCGACTCCGAGGGCAAAGCGCCAGCTTGCCAGTCTGAAACAGACCAGTTTGGTGGCGGGAGCAGGTGAAGCGGCGGCGCGGCGCGACGGCCGCGGAGGTGCGGCAACCATGGCTACTGCTGTTTAAGCTTTTTTTCGAGCCCGATCAGCAGGCGGGCCGCAATTCTGTTAGGACTGGATTTGCCGTTTTCCCAGCGGTTGACCGTAGAAAAGGTCACGCCGATAAGGTGGGCGAAATCTTCCTGTGTAAGCTGCATGCGCTGCCTAATTTGGCGAATGCGCTCTGCGTCCATACGCATTTGATCCAAGAGGTACTCCCGAGAGTTAGGGTTCAGTAAGATTTGTCAACCTCTTGACGGAGTGCAATAGCCGGGCCATTGCGAATGCTATGGCGTGGGTGAAGATTGAGGCAACTCCAAGAAAGGGAAAAACAGACCCTTAGATTTGGGTCAGTAGTCAATCATGAGATAAGGGATGTGGGGCAGAAAAGGCGAGCGGGGAAGTTTTTTTGGGGCGAATTTGGCCGGGGGAGGGATGGGGAATAGAAGCGGCGAACCCTAAAAGGGTCGCCGCCAAGGTTACGTCAATAGTGCAAGCAACCTATTTAATGAGAACCAACTTGGTTGTGGCATAGGCCAATGTTCCAGAGCGAAGCTGCACGAAGTAGATGCCGCTGGCGAGGGAACGAGATTCGAAACTCAGCGTGTGGTGCGACTCGATTTGGCCGTGATAGGTTTTTTCAATTTCGCGGCCTGTGAGGTCGAAGAGCACGACGTCGTAGATGTTGGGGTGTGCGACTTCGATGGTGATTTGCGTGAGTGAATTGAATGGATTTGGATAAGCCGACAACGTGTATTGCTCGGGGAGATAGGGGTCTGATGGATCGAGCGAGACTTCGGTGGTGTCGGAGCTGTCGGGATCGACGGTTAACCACGGAATAAACATCACGTGATTGTCGACTTGCGCACCGAGTCCGTTGGGATTTAATTCTCCGTGATAGGGGCCGGAGGGGTCTCCCCACCAGCAATTGCGGGCGTCGATGGTGGCTCCGGCATAAATGTGACGGATACTGAAGAAGTCGCGTGCGAAGGAGTTGTTGCGAAAAACTAGAGTATCCGGCCCGACGGGTTGATAGAGATAAATTTGAGGTTTGTTGGGAGTCAGTGCGTCGCCGAAGGTGTTGTTCTCGATGCGGCAGAACGCGTTTGATGTGAATCCACTTGCATCGGCCGTAACCAGAATGGTTGAATCGATACTGTTTCCCGACATGTTAGCGATGAATCCACTTCCCGAATCTGTGCAACGCGCCCTGATCATTTCGCCACAAGGCAAGGTTGTTCCGAGCGGCGCTCCGCAATTAAGAAACTCGTTATCAATCAGTCTAAGTGCACAATTTTCTGACACTGGATCATCGAAACATGAGACCCAAATGTCTAAAATCGCACCGTTCGTGACCCTGATATTTTCAAACGAGCAGTTTCTCACAACTGAGCCACATCGTGGCCTTAGCCAAACGGCTCGACTATCAAGCGAGCTTGTCGCCAAGAACCGGCAGTTTGTGATTGAAAGACTGTCACCGAGGCCAAGTAGAAAATACAACGGGCCGGAATGAGTAAACAGACAATTTTCAAACACTCCGCCCCTTCGTGATGCGACTAAGGCACCGGAAGCGCCGTCAAACCAAGTGGAGAACGCGTGAATCTGTCCTGGACTTGTAGTATTTGCGGCAAGTTCTAGTGAACCAATGAATCGACAACTGTCAAACGTGATACTCGGGAATCGTGTCACGCCTGCCAATACTGAGTCGAAGAGACAACGTATGAATTCGACCGAATGTTCAGAAGAATCACCGACGATTCCTGCCGGTACAGATGCCGACCTTCCCTCAGTCATTCCGACTCGATTGCGAAAGACAATATCCCTAAACTTGGCACTCCCTCCCGTAAGTGTCAGAATACATAAGCTATCCGAACCCGGCAAATTCGTTGGGTCAAGCACAACAAACTCAGTTGCTGAAGAGTCGATAACCACATCACTCATCAGCACGAAGTTCAGTGGGGGCACCACAACGGACTCTTCATAAATACCAGATGACGCGAGGATGGTGTCGTTATTTTCGAGTTGTCGGAAGGCCGCCGACAGGGTTTCCCACTCGCTTGGCACTCGCAAGACGTCGGGGCGGGCAACAAGCGGCAGAAGTGCACCCAAGATACATGCTATTCCCCCAACTATGGCCCACATGGATCGCTGCTAATTGGGGTGTAAACGGCCGCTTTGGCCTTGCAGTAGCTTGTACAGTCGTCGCAATCTTCGCCGATGTCGCAAGGTCGTTTGCAAACAACGAGGTCATAGGTAATGTTTGGATCGAGAGTGATGGTAATCTCGGAGTCGCAATCTTCCGCAGGGCATCCTGACTCAACAAAACCTACAAGTGATCCGCTCACATGTTTGACAACCCACGCACAGCAGGAACAGGTTAAACAGTTATCACAGTCAATCCATGCACGCAACTTGAAAGTGGTGTTGCATGGAACTGTAAATGTTGTTGTTTCACAATTATCTCGTGAGGACTGGCAATCATTCCACGTTCCGGAACAAGTTAGATCTTGTGCCGTAACACAGACATCGCATTGTGCGTAGAGTTGCGAAGTTCCGAGACACAAAAAAGCCGCGAGCGTAAATGCTGCGGCCAGACTTGAAGGTGCTTTTCTCATGGCGTGGCTCCTAAAATATAGTTCCCCGTTGGTGCACCGCCTTGGTGCACCGCCTTGGTGCACCGCTACAAGAATATAGTTCACAGAATCTGATTTGTCAAGAGCGAAAAGATCTGCGCACAAAGTCATTACTATCCGACTATGCTTATTGCGAATAAAGTCCTCCGGTGGCTTCCATCCAGTCGGCGATTTGGTTGCAGAGGTTGGGCAGGTCTCCGCTGGAGACGTCGAGTTTTAAGACGCGGAGTATCGATTTGTCGGCGAGGTGCTCAAGATAGTCTTGTTCTTTGAGATAGATGGAGAGATCGTCGTATTGAGAAGGGTTGCCGCTGACTTTTAGGCGCTCTGCGCGCGCGGCTTCGAAGGTTCCGGGTTGGCGAATACAGAGCACGATGCGGTAATTTAGCGGAAGCAACCGTTCTTCGAGCCAGTGAAAATCGTAGTCTCGTCCGCAGTAGATATGCTGATGCATCATCGTGGACAAGTGGAAGCGGTCGATGATCCACGAATAGTATTGCTGGAGTTCAAAGAGCCGCATCCACGTGGAATAGGTCTCCATCGCGAGCGGCTCTTCTTCCTGATTGAAATTGATCAGCCCTCTCCCCCACGGGAAATTGGTGAAGGCGCACCATTCGCCGCTGATATAGGGAGAATGATAGCGATATTTGCGCGGGCCGACGATACGCGGATGCTCATTGAGCAAAAAACCTAAATCGGTTTTGTGCGTCAGGCGCGTGCCTTCGAGGATAATCTTGGGACAGAGTTTGCCGCTCATGCTTGAGCTTTTTTGCGGCGGGATTCGATGATGACGCCGATCCAGATGGCGACTTCATAGAGCACCATCATGGGGGTAACCATCAGCATCATCGTGAGAGCATCGGTGGTGGGAGTGGCGAAAGCTGACAGAATGAAAATCAAGACAATCGCGATGCGGCGGTGCTTGCGGAAGAAACTACTCTTGACCAATCCCGTGGCAATCAGCACCGTCATGATCAGGGGAAGCTGGAAGATGATGCCGAAAGCTAAGAGCAGGAACAACACGAGACTGACGTAGCTGTTCAGAGACCAGAAGTTCTGCAATCCGGTCTCGGCAAAAGAGCCCAAGAACTCGAGTGCCGCAGGGAGAATTTCCCACGCGAAGATGACTCCGCCCCAGAAGAGCAGCGTTGAGACGATTACAATCGGAAAGAGCCAGAGCTTCTCTTTGGTTCTCAGACCGGGGCCGACAAAACCGTAAACCTGCCACGCGACGAACGGTGAAGCGAGCAGTGCACCGAGCAAGAGCGAGATTTTGATCTCGATGATGAAGCCGTCGGACGGTCCCAACAGTGAGAGCGTTCCGGGCACGGACGCGCGAAACGGTTGCATCAGAAAATCGCGCGCCCAGTCGGAAAGCGCGAAACCCGCGATGGAGCCCAAGGTTACAAACAACAAGCTGCGCAGCAGACGCTTGCGCAGCTCATCGATATGATCCCAAAATGTTCTTGGTTGGTCAGACATATTTAGTTGCGGGGCACCCACAGCGGGTGCCGCCGCGATTCTTTACCATTGCGAGTACGGAAAGCAGATTCCGGCGGGGAATCCCTACGGGACAGGCCGCTATGCTAAATCCCCGCTCGGCGAATTTTCTGATTCCGGCGGGGAATCCCTACGGGACAGGCCGCTATGCTAAATCACTTCACTGCGTTCGAGTGCAGGCTCCGCTCGGCGTACCAAATCAACTTTCGTTGACTCTTTGTGTTTAGAACGCTACTTTGCTGGAGCGGTTCCACTGAAACCGAAGGGCGTGAAGCGCGTATTGGTATCGTAGATGTCGACTTGCTCTTTGTGCTTCAGATAGCCGACGGCCATATAGGTGACGGGAGTCAGGAGAATTTCGACGCCGCACTTGAAGACGTAGTTGAACGCCATCATCAGCCAGAGTTCGTTCATGGGAATGACTCCGTAAAAGGCAATCATCACGAACAAAACCGTATCGACGCCTTCGCCGACCAAGGTGGAGCCGATGGTGCGGGTCCAGAGGAATTTTCCTTTGGTGGCAATTTTCATTTTGGCGAGAATCACGGAGTTTGTGAACTCACCGAAGAGATAGGCAACCAAAGATGCGAGCACAATGCGCGGGACGAATCCCAATATGCTTTCGAAAGCAGCTTGGTTGTCCCAGATGGCCGCCGGGGGCATGGCCGTGACGACTGCGAACGTACCAGCAGCAAGGATGTTAGCCGCGAAACCCAACCAAATGATTCTGCGCGCGCGCCCAAATCCGTAGACTTCCGTGAGAATATCTCCGAAGATATAGCTCAGGGGAAACAGAAAAGTCCCGCCGTCGAAAGGGAAGCTGCCGAAACCGACGAGCTTGGTGGCCGCGATATTGGAAATAAGCAAAATCGCGACGAACAGCCCGCCGATCAAGTCGTAGTAGCGCAGCCCCCGGGGGAGATCACGGGGCAGGACGATCCAGTTGGAATTGGGCATCAGCTATTAAGTCAGAAGTTTGAAGTCAGAAGTCAGAAAAGGTATGAGGTAAGAGGTAAGAGCCCGGAATACTATCCACTGCCGTCGGCCTCTGGCCGTCGCTTCTGGGACATTCTCGGAAGAAGCCCCTGCCGGAGGCAGGGAAGTAGTAGTTTGATAATTTTCTTGTCCCCCCGCTCGCGGACAGAAATCAGAGAAAAATAACCACTCTTGGGCGAAATTGCAAACTCCAGATAAAATGACCCTTGAACAACGGATTTTGGGCAAAGCCCGGGAGCTGGGGTTTGATGTGTGTGGATTTTCGCGGGCAGAGCGGCCGCAACGGGCTGAGTATTTCAAGGAGTGGCTGGCTCGGGGGATGGCCGGAACGATGACATATTTGAACCGGTCGGCCGAGCGAAGGGTGAACCCTGAGTTGGTGCTGCCCGGAATAAGATCGGTAGTTTCCGTGGGGCAATCGTATTTTACAGGGTTCTTGCCGGACGAGATTCGGACGGACCCGTCGCGGGGGATTATTGCAAGCTATGCTTGGGGACAGGACTATCACGAGCTGATGGGACATGCGCTCGAAGAACTTGCAGAGTTTGTCCAGTCGCTTTCGGCGGACGCAAAGACCAAAGCCTATGTGGATACGGGTCCTGTGTTGGAACGGGAAGCTGCCGAACGTGCGGGACTGGGATTCATCGGCAAGAACACAATGCTGATTCATCCGAGACTCGGATCAAATCTATTTTTGGGAGAGATCTTGACGACGGTTGATCTTACCCCCTCTCCCCCGCCGCGCCAGATGCCGTCGTGCGGAAGCTGCACGCGGTGTGTCGATATTTGTCCGACTCATGCTCTGCCAGCAGCACATGTGATGGACGCAAGACTGTGTATTTCATATTTGACAATTGAATTTCGCGGGTCTGTTCCGCTGGAGCTAAGACCGAAGATGGGAAACCACATTTTCGGATGTGACGATTGTCAGATATGTTGTCCGTGGGTCAAGCGGTTTTCGACTCCGACGCGGCAGACGGCATATGAGAATGTGCTGAATCGAAAGGCTCCGCGACTTGTCGAGTTGGCCAAGCTCACCGAGTTTGAGTTTTTGGAGATGTTCAAAGGAAGTCCGGTACTCAGACCGAAATACGAAGGTTTTTTGAGAAATGTGGCCGTGGCCATCGGGAATTGGAAAACACCGGAAGCCCGGGCAGCACTGAGTCCCTTGCTCAGACACGAAAGCGGACTCGTTCGAGAACACGCGGAGTGGGCAGCATCGCAGTAGATCGGCAGCCACCGAGAGTAAACAAAAGCAAGCGGCCCGGAATTTCCGGGCCGCTTGCCTTATTCACTGCTGCGACTCTGCATTAGGCAACGAAATCAACTGACATACCAAGAGTCTTGCTAACCGGATCGAGAGCCTTACCCTCGGGATTGGTGCTGTCACTCTGCACGATCGGGGCGGTGATGGGATCCAGGGCCTTGCCGTCGGGGTTCGTTTCCTTCGCGGGAGGGGTAAGAGCCTTGCCATCGCTGATGATTGACGTAAAGTTGGTGCTGAGGGTCGCGCTGTTTACTAACATTTCAGTACTCCTGAATTCATGGTGTATTCAAATTGTGTGTTTCATCAAATCTGTGAATATGGGCCTAAGCATTTGGTTGGTTTCACCCGTGTGCTTAACTATACTTAGGCTATTCCGTATTCTGGCTGTGTTAATAGCAAGCACCGTACCCGTTTGAAATCGGCGTCATTTCGTCCGTCTTGGAGCCTAGTTTTTCGGCTTAGGTATTTAATAATTATAATATTAGTATTGGGGGACCCGAGAGTGATGTTAGAACCCGTGTATACTTACTATGGTTGTCGTGAACCGGGGTAGTGGTTCAAGCTGTTCTTAGCAACCAGTGTTGTGCGGGCGGAGGTGGTTTTCGAAGTGCATCTTCGGGAAGGCTGGGCGGATTCCGGCGGGGAACGTAGGTTATGCCCCGCTCGGCGATTCAGGAGTCAGAATAGGTATGAGGTATGAGTTAAGAGGTGTGAACCCGGAATCACAGAAGCCTCCCTTAGAGCATATCCCCAAAAAAGGAAAAGACTCGCCGAGCGGGGCCTGCGCTCGAACGCAGTGAAGCGATAAAGGGTAGCGGCCTGTCCCGTAGTGATTCCCCGCCGGAATCTGAAAAATCTCGATATGCGGGGCAGGTGAAGACACCTGCCGCCGCGATTCTTGAATCTCGCGCTATTTCAAGATAGGTTCTTAATCCCCCCACAAAACCACTTTGTGGATTATGGGGGGAGATCAGAAAAAGAAGAAAGGCAGCCTTGCGGCTGCCTTCTTTTTACATTTCGTCTTCGGGGTGCAGGTCGACCCCCAAGTCTTTTGCTTTTTTCCACAGAGTGGTGCGGTCGATTTGCAGCATTCTGGCAGCCTTGATGACATGGCCATTCGCGGCCAGCATCGCATTTTCGATAAACTGTTTCTCGAAATTGCGGACGGCAGTTTTCAGCGGGCCGAGAGCGAACAAGTTTTCCGGTTCGGCAGGCACCGTTTGCGCCGGAGCGGACGGTGTCGCCGTGTTGATCGGGTAACTCATTTGCGGAGCGAAGCTGATATTCTCGGTCGTCGGAATCGGCTGTTTCAAGAACTGCAGCGTGTTCGCAGTCACCGTTGTGGTGGTGCTGGCCAGAATTGCGCGTTCGATGACATTCTCAAGTTCTCGGACATTACCGGGCCACGGATGCGACAGCATCATCGCCATCGCGTCATCGGTCATGGTGAAGACGCCTTTCTGCAAACGGCTTCCGATCTTGTCCAGGAAGTGCGCACAGAGCATGGGAATATCTTCTTTACGCTCACGCAACGGCGGGATAGTGATTGGCACGACATTCAGACGGTAGTAGAGATCCATGCGGAAGCGGCCTTCCTGAATCATCCGTTCGAGGTCGCGGTTGGTGGCCGTGACGACACGAATGTTGACCGGAATCTTGCGATTTCCGCCGAGTCGTTCGATTTCTCGATCCTGCAGGACATTGAGCAGCTTGACCTGCGTAGCAAGCGACAGTTCGCCGATTTCGTCCAAGAAGATCGTACCGCCGTTGGCTGCTTCGAACTTGCCGATACGAGTTTGCTTTGCATCGGTGAAGGCCCCTTTTTCGTGTCCGAAGAGTTCGGATTCGAGCAGGGTTTCGGGAAGCGCGGCACAGTTTACTTTGATAAACGGTTTTTCCGCGCGCGGGCCTTCGAAGTGCAGAGCACGAGCCACGAGTTCTTTACCGGCGCCGGTTTCGGCCCGGATCAGAACGGTGGTGTCGACCGCTGCGACGTCGCGGATGGCGTCAAAGACTTTGTGCATGGCGGCCGAGCGCCCCACGAGACCGCCGAGTTTGTGATCCCCACCGAGCCGACGCTTCAATTTTTCCACTTCGCCCGCCAGACGAAGGTTAGACAGCGCGGCATCCACAGTACGCGCGAGGAGCCTCGGCTCCATCGGCTGAGTTACATAATTGGTCGCGCCGTTTTCCATCGCTTCGACGATTCTTTCGGAGTCATCATTCTCCGAATAGATCACGACGGGTAAGCGCAAATGGCGCGAGCGGATATCGCCGATCAGCGATATTCCGGACGTACCCTTTAGGTCCACATCACAGAGGACCACATCCACAGTTTCGGTTTCCAACCGGTTGAGCACGTTATTGGGGTTAGTTTCGTGCAACACGCGGTAGCCACCTTCTCCGCGCAAGGAACGTGTGACACGTTCGATGGCGGACGTCTCTTCATCAACGATCAAAAGCGTTGGTTCAGGCATCTTGGGGATCTCCCGTTTCCGATATCCATTCGTTAGCACCCACAGAACATCCATACCTTCGGCAAATGTCGGGCCGAGCTGATTCATCGCAACCTCCTTGTTCATCCTTTACAACATCGGGAATAACCCTAAAAATCTATCTACTATCCTCCGTCAAATACTGGAATAGGGGCTTGTTATCAACATAACAGTTTGCAGAGCAGATGTCAAAGAGTCAAGACTTCTGACCCATAATTGTAGAAAAGTCGCGACGGGAGATTTGGACCTGAAAATTTGACAATGCAACGAGTCTCTGGTATATTCTAATTCAGGAATTTTGGGCATGTTGCGAAGACACGACAGGCCGTAAACAGATACAAACTCCATAACATTATGAACTTCTACAGAGGATTGTGGATTGCGGTGGTCACACCGTTCAAAAATGGGCAGATTGACGAGGCCGCCCTGCAGAATTTGGTCGCCGGACTTGCGAATCGCGGCGTGGATGGTTTTGTGCCATTGGGGACGACCGGGGAAGCATCGTGCCTCTCTTTGGAAGAAAGACGACGAGTCATTCAGTTGGTTCTGGAAGCTGCGGATGGCTGTGACGTCGCTCCGGGATGCGGCACAAATGCCACGGCTCAGACGATTGAATTGGTGAAGGAAGCCAAGAAATTAGGTGCGCAGGGGGCCATGGTCATCACACCTTATTACAACAAACCGACTCAGGAAGGGCTGGCAGCGCATTTTGAAGCCGTGCATAATGCGACGGATTTGCCGCTGCTGCTGTATAATGTGCCGGGTCGGACGAGTGTGAACATGCTTCCGGCAACGGTTGAGAAGCTGTCGGACTTGCCGCGGGTGGCTTCAATCAAGGAAGCCAGTGGAAATCTGGAGCAAATCAGTGAAATAGCTGCTCGGGTGGAGGGCCGAATGACGGTGCTCTCGGGGGATGACGGGCTGACTTTGCCGATTCTTTCGGTTGGCGGCGTCGGAGTAGTGTCGGTGGCGGGGCATGTTTGCCCGGATTTGCTGCGGAGCATGATTGATTCTTATGACCGCAATGATATGCCTTCGGCGCGGCTGCTGCATCAGACGTTGGCACCGATTGCCAAAGCAATGTTCCTCGAAACGAATCCGGCTCCGGTGAAATACGCACTTTCGGCAATGGGGCAGATTGCCAACGAATTCAGGTTGCCGATCGTACCTGTCAGGAAAGAAACGGAAGGGAAGATTCGCGTGGCGATTGCCGCGTATTTGGAGAATTTGAATGTCGCATAAGGTGATACAGGTCGCGTTGTTTGGCGCGGCGGGCCGGATGGGCCGGGTGATTTTGCATGAAGCCCGGATCAGCAAGACTGTTAAGGTCACGCACGCGTTTGATCCGGCGGGAGCGGGACAGTATTTTGACGAACTTTTGATTCAACCGAATTGTTTCGGTGTCCGGGATCACGTAGACGTGGCCGTCGATTTTTCGTTGGCGCACGCGGTGGCGGACAACGTGAAATGCTGCCGGGACGCGAAGGTGAACTATGTGTGCGGAGTGACGGCGATTTCTGATGAAACGAAACAGGCTCTGCGTGACGCGTCCAAAGATATTGCGGTGCTGCACGCGCCAAATATGTCGCCGGGAATGAATGTGTTGTTTGCTCTCGTTGCCGAAGCGGCGGCGGCGCTGCCGGGATATAAGGCTTACTTGACGGAGTCGCATCATACGAAGAAGGTGGATGCGCCTTCGGGTACGGCGGTGAGGATAGCGGAGATTTTGGAAGATACCGTCGGGCAAAAACCTGACGTTTTTTCGCTCAGAGTGGGTGACGTGGTGGGCGAACACACGCTGGTTTTGGGTGGACACGGCGAGCGGTTGGAAATCTCGCATCGTGCGGATTCGCGGGCGGTGTTTGCGCATGGTGCGCTGCGCGCGGCGGAGTGGATTGCGGGGCAGCCCGCGGGGTTCTACGGGATGGGGGACGTGTTGGGACTGTAGAACCAACTTTCCCCCGGTCCTCCGGGTGGACAAAAGAGGGGAAAAGTTTGAGAGATTTTGACCAAGTAAAATGGAAGACGTGGCAGTTCGGTCGCAAGATGCGGCGCGAGCCGACCGTGGCGGAGAAGCTGCTCTGGCACAAGATCCGCGCGCGACAGCTTGGTGTGAAATTTCGCAGGCAGCACGCACTCGGAGATTTCATCGTGGACTTTGTGTCGCTGGAGCGAATGCTCATAATCGAAATCGACGGACCGACCCACGCTGAGCCGGAGCAAATTGCATACGACGCGAGGCGGTCGGAGTCTCTTGAATCCAAGGGCTTTCGTCTTGTTCGGTTCACGAATCAACAAGTTAAGGAGAGCATGGAGTATGTTCTCGATACGATTCTCGAAAAGCTTGAAGCTAAATAAGAAGCTTGGGATTTTACCCCCCCTAGCCCCCCCAGAAGACTGGGGGGGAATCAGAGCGTTCGCGATTTCTCTACTTCTTACCACTCTATCATTTGCGCAGTCGTTTCCGCCGGACTCGGTTTGGACGTTTGCTTATGATGCGGGCGGGGACGAATATTTTTATGATGCGATTGAAGTGAACGACGGGTATTTGCTGTGTGGCGAAGCGCGGGAATGGAATGCGCTGGCGGGGCATGGATTGATTGTAAAGATCGATCACGCTGGCCAGTTGGTTTGGCAGCGTCACTATCTGCATTCTCAGGATGAACGTTTCAAAAGTATTATTCCCAGAGAAAACGGGTTTTGGGTTGGATGCGAGCGCGTCGAAGCAAATGGCGAATCCAACAGGTTGCGGGTCTATGAGTTGAGTTCATTCGGGGACGTTAATGTGACGTTTTGGCACGAGCTCGGTCAAGATGAACCGTACCGAGTGCGATTGGGCAACATGCATTCGATCGGCACAATGCACTTCACAACCTCGTACTCGTTGGACCTGTTTCCGGGCGAGCGGATGTTCGTTCTCGAAACGAGTGACGTCACGGGCAATTCTCAGATGCGTTATTTCGGTGCCGGCGCGATCAATCAGAACGCAGGGCACATTGTGCTCGACGAAACGACGTTTGAATCATTGCTGTACGGAACTTCGCGAGCAAGTATCGCTGAAGATTCCGACGGTTTGCTCGAATATGACAACTTGAACAGCGCAACCGTCGGCGGCGACGGCGACGACGGTTTTTTTGCGGCGGTGCAAGCGTCGTCAGGCAACCAGGTCGTGTTTACAGGTTATACAGAGCTTTCCGAGACAGGCAAGGATTTGTGGGTAGTGGGAACGGTGCTTCGCGACGCCGATTCAGTTCTTTGGATGAGCCACTACGGTGGACTATCGTATGAAGACGGCGTAGAAATTGTCAACGCCGCTGACTCCGGGTTTATCGTCGCCGGAAATTTCTCTTCTGAAGATATCGAATTTGAGCAGTCGGATTTTTGGTTGTTGAAAGTGGACTCGAATGGGGATAGTGTTTGGTCCGTTGTGAAGGGCGGCGAAGAGGCGGATCGGTGTGAAGGGATGATCAAAACTGAAAACGGGTTTTTGCTGTTTGGAGAATCGCAGTCTTATGCTGTGCCGGGTTGGGACGGGTGCGCGATGCTATTGGCTTATGTACCGGACCTTGCGCCTGCGCCGGGGGCTTTGAACTTTGGCGTCGTGGGTGTGAGCGACAGCGCGACGCGAACATTGGGTTTGATCAACACGGGAACGAACGTGTTAACAGTGACAGAGATTTCCGGAACGGAGAACTATTCGGCGGAATTTTCGGGACCGCAAACGGTTGAGATCGGCGATACGCTGCGTGTGAACGTCGTCTTTGCTCCGCAGAGTCCGGGCAACCACATCGACACGCTGCGGATTTTCAGCGACGCGGTATCGGGAACGAAGATCGTGCGCTGCTTGGGAGCGGGGATGGCCGCCGCTGCGGACGACGAATCACTTTTGCCGACGACATTCAGCTTGCATCCTCCCTATCCGAATCCGTTCAATCCGGCGACGACGATTTCAATCGACGTACCGCGACAAGCGGACGTGGAACTGACAATATTTGACGTGCAAGGTCGCGTCGTGGAGACCTTATTTGACGGAGAATTGAGCGCGGGCACGCATTCTCTTGTGTGGTCGTGCGGCACCTGCGCAGGCGGCGTGTATTTCGCCCGTCTGCGCACATCTGAGTTTGTGGGGATTCAGAAACTCGTGCTCCTCAAATGAAATTTATCATAATTTTGTTCTTTGTGGGTTCGGCGCTGGCGCAGCCGGTGCTGGACAGTATTTATGTGATTGACAGCACGAGCGCGTATTTTTCGCAGGCCGTGCCGCTGGACGACGGAGGATACATTCTTTCGGGTGCGCAGTTTGAAGGGCGCAATTCCTTTTGGCGCGTGGCGCGGATGAATGCTCAGCGGGAAATTACTTGGTCGCGAATTTTTCTGTCAAATCCGTTCTTCACGATGAATGAAATCACGGTGACAGACGACGCGATCCTCGTGCCCGGCGAAATCACCGTGCCGATTGATTCAAACACTTCGACGTCGGCTTCGATGGCGGTGGCATACTCTTTGGACGGAGACAGCTTGTGGGCAAACCCGTTTGAAGACTCGCTGAACTATGTAAAGTTCTCCTCGGCCTGTGCGGCTCCTGACGGCGGATTTTACATTCTCGGCGTGATTGGCATAATCGAAGGCACAAGATTCAATCATCAGATTCGTTTGCTGCGAGTGACATCGACAGGGGAAGTCGTGTGGGACAGAAGATACGGCGGCATCGACTATGACGCGGGCGGCACAATCGTCAGACTTGCGGGGGATTCTCTGCTCGTGACGGCCCTTGCTGTGCGAAACAACGTTTACAATGTCGAGTTCATGTGGACGAATTTGGACGGAGACAGCCTCGGCGCGACGCTCTTTCCCTTGGATGATTCCGCGTACATCTATTATCCGCACCATTTGTACCGCCGCAGTGACGGATGGGACTTTCTTTGGCTCGTTGACTATGGATCGAATGACAACACGGATAGCACATTCTGGCTCCGCACGGACTTTTCAGGGGAAGTACAGTTTCAGCGCATGCTGTCCGCTCCGACGAACTCGATGCAAAACTTTGCACCTGCGAATGACGATTTCCTGACCACAGGCTATTCTCCATTCGGAACTCAGAACAGGAACGTTGTCTCCGGGCGGGCAAATGTTGCGGGCTATTGGTATTACAACGATCCCGTTGATCTTCCGTTTAGTCAGGAAGGCTACGGTTTTGTGCCGAATGACGATGAGATCATCGAAGTTATCGGACGGTCAGCCACGTCCGATTCGACGGGCGGGAATCCGTGTATTTTTTATTTGGGCGGCGGCGGGTTCTCAAGCTATCTCTATCCGATTCCCGCGCTGTTGGAATTTGGAGTTGTTGAATTGGACAGCGCGGCAACCCGCGAGCTCGGACTATCCATCACGTGGGATTCTTCTGTAACCATTACGGATTTTGCCGTTCCCGATTGGGCGGCGCTATCGCTGGACGTGCCCGTGACGATTCAGGCCGGAGAAACTCTGCATTGCCAAGCAGTGTTCAGGCCGAATGCCTTGACGCAGTTCACGGACACGATTCACATATTTTCGGATGCAAGGAATCAAGACCTCGGCATTCCGATTCACGGTGCGGCTCCTTATCCTGAGTGCCGTCCTTCGTTGGCGACGGTGAATTTTTTCTGGACGTTTGTGGGCGACAGCGTGCGGCGGCCTTTGAGTATTCGCAATACGGGAACCGTGCCGCTGCATATTGATCCGATTGCGGAGCCTGTTCCGTTTTTTCTCGATTCTACGGGACCGTTTGTGGTTCCGGCGGATTCGTACGCTGTTTTGTGGTTTGAGTTTTGGCCGGATTCGGGGATTGACTATGAACGGCTGATGATTTTGAACAGCGATGATCCCGGCGGGCCGGACACGGTCAGGTTGTTGGGGCGCGGCATCGCACAAGAAGTTGACGCGAACGACCGTCCGGAGTTGCCGACGGAGTTTGCGGTGTATCCGGCTTATCCGAATCCGTTTAACGCGACGGTTTCGATTCGGTTTGATTTGCCTGTGACGGAAACCGTGGAGCTTGTACTGTTTGATTTACAGGGCAGGCGAGTGAAGAGTGTTTTGAGCGAAGTGTTGAACGCGGGGTCGCGCGTCGTGCACATCGACGGAGAATCTTTAGCTTCTGGGATTTACTTTGCGAGAATCAGCACGGAGGCGGAGCATGTCGTACAGAAATTGCTGCTTGTTCGGTAGTCTGTTGTGGGTTGGGTTGTTTTCGGGGTTGGGATTTTGTCAACCGACACAATTGGACAGCGTCTTCCGCTTTGAGCAAGTGGTCGGAGTACTCGGGCACGTCGCGGAACTACCGAACGGGGACTGGCTCGTCAATGAGTTGGTTCAATCGCCCGAATCATTCTCATGGCAGCTCCGACGCATGACGCCGCAGCGCGAGTTTGTATGGTCTTCGTATTTGCTCGACTACAGTTCCTCCGGCGAGGCGGTCTTCGCGGTCGGCGAGAATTCCGTGTTTATGATTTGCGAACAGTATTTTCGAACGGATTCGACGTCGGGAACATATCGAAAAGTTGGCTTGTGCTACGGTCTTGACGGCGACAGCTTGTGGTATAATTCGTACGACGATTCGACGGAGTACACTTCTTTGAAATCTGCCGTCGCTGTGCCCGGAGGGTTTGTCGTGCTGGGCGGAAAGTCGCGGCACGAAGGCACCCATGTGATCTGGCAAGCACGACTGTTCGGGATCGACGAGAGCGGCGAAATACTGTGGGACAGGCTGCTCTGCACATCGTCCAGCACGCCGGGGAACATAGTCGCGGTCGGGGATTCTTTGCTGCTGTCGTACTCGGAATATCAGCAAGACAGGAAAGTGCTTCACGTCGTCTCGACAACCTACGGCGGAACGGTGCTAAGTTCGCGCGACGTTGAGGTGGACGGTTCGATTGATCTTGACAACTCGGTGCTCATTGCCGGTGAGGAGTTTGTCGATATTTTGTGGGAAGTGTCGGAGAATTCTCCGCAATTCGCTTGGCGGCAGCTTCGCTTGACATATGACAACCGGGTATTGATCTACACGAAGGCCGTCAGGCAAAGTGCGCTGATTCGCGGATTCGTTCCCGAAGTGGACGGAATGACCGTAGTTGGCTACCAACCCTTTGAAGACGGAGACTACGATATTTTCGTCGGGCGATTCAATCAGAACGGCCGCTGGCACTACTATAACCGCATGCAACACCCGGATTGGCAAGTGGTCTACTCCAAGACGGCTGCGCAAGAAGACGAGTTGTGTCTATTGGGGTTCAGTTCGGGCCTGCCCTTCAGCCAGGTTCCTTCGCTGTTTTATGTGAACATCGAAGATCAGAGTTCGTACTTGTATTGCAGTCCGTGGGGAGCGGATTTTGGTATCGTTTCCTTGGACAGTACGGCAGAGCGGAGTTTTCAGTTTAACGTTACGGGCAACGAGCCAGTGACGATCACGTCGGTCATTTTGCCTGAAGATTTTGCAATCGGTTTGGTCCTGCCCGTGACTCTTGCACCGGGCGAGACGACGGATATTCCGATTGTGTACAGACCGTCTGAACTTGTGGTCCGCGACGATACGCTTAGGCTGATCTGCTCTGCCGCGAACGACACCTTTGATATTTATGTGCAAGGACAGGCTCCGTTTCCGGTTTGCGCGCCGGATACACATGCCATAAATTTCAATTGGATTTTCGCCGGGGACACGGTATACCGGAGTTTGTTCGTGCGCAATCCGGGGACAGCGACGCTGCATATCGATGCGCTTGAAGATCCTCTGCCGTTTTGGGTCGAGCCGCACGGACCGCTTGAAATTCCGGCGGACTCATCCGTCGAGTTGACGATTGGTTTCACGGCGGCCATGGCAGATACATTTGAGCGCACGTTGGCCATTAACAGCGACGAACCCGACGCGCCGGACTCTGTTCGATTGAAAGGCCGCACACTTTCACATTCGACAGACGCAGACGAGACTCCGGGTCTGCCGACGGAGTTCGCGGTGTATCCGGCTTATCCGAATCCGTTTAACGCGACGGTAACGATTCGGTTTGATTTGCCGGTGGCACAGCTTGTGGAGCTTGTGCTGTTTGATATTCAGGGCAGGCGAGTGAAGAGTGTTTTGAGTGGTATGACGAACGCGGGGTCGCACGTGGTGCAGATTGACGGGGGGAATTTTGCGAGCGGGATTTATTTTGCGGCTTTGAAGGCGGGCAACAACCGAATAGTCCAGAAACTTTTGTTGGTCAAATGAAGACAATCATTACTTTGCTTTTGTTCGCGGGGCTGCTCGCGGGATGCAAGAAAGACGAAAGTTCCGAGAGCGACACGAGCTACGAGATTCTCGTGGGGGATACGTTGATTACGATTCCGACGGACGCGGTGGTGTTTGCGGGATCGGTGACGCATCCTTATCATTTCGATTTTCACGCGTACATGTTGAAGGAATACCAGATCGCGACGAGCACGACGATTCCGCGCGACGGCGGGTCGCCGTATACGGGCACGCTGCTGGAATGGAAGAACACGTCTTGGAATTTGCGGCGGACATTTTTGATCGCGCCGTTTTCGCACGACGTGGGCAGCACGAACGCGGAAGTTTTTTACTACAACATCGGGACGTATCCGGAGCAGTTTGGATTTGGCTGGGTGGACACCTTTGATCCGAACGCGGATTTGTGGGACGAGGCGGCGCATCCGTGGCTGAATCCGGCGGATTCGACGCTTGCACCGGACGACTCGCGGACGCTTGAATACGACGGCGGTTTGGGGGATATACTGGTGTATCGGGGGATGTGGGAGGTGGAATGAAACTCATAATTGATAAATTTGAATTAGTTCTTCAGTATCGGGATTTCATACTAAAAGGAGACGGCTATGTATCGGAGTATTTTTGCAACTATCGTCTGCGCAATTTGCTTGCTTAGTGAAACTGGTTTGGGACAGAATGTCGTCGCACTCGGGAGCTATCCCCTAAGCGAGTATTCAAATGATATCGAGATTGGAGGGGCTTATGCTTTCTTGGCATACGGAGAAAACGGACTCTTGATTTTGGATGCAAGTGATCCAGCGAACATCGTTGAAGCAGGTTCACTTGAGTTTAATGCTGAATGCCGGGATATTGTGCTGCTCGATACCCTTGCCTATGTTATTTGTGATGATGGGATCCACGTCATTGACATTTCAAATGTGCAAGAGCCGGTTGAAGTGGGATTCGATTCACTGGATAATGACTACGGCGCTGAAGGCGTATTTTATGATCACTATTTTGTTGCAGGAACTCCCGGAGGGATTCATGTTTATGATATTGCAGATCCGCTGAACCCTTCGGAAGTTTCTCAGCTTGAGTTGGAGTGCTGTCTTGGCGGGATAGCATTGAGCGATCACTACATCGTCGTCGCTCAATTGTGGTTTTATTCGGGAATCAGAGTTGTGAACATCGAAGATCCGCTAAATCCAGAGGTGGTTGGCGAAGCAACTGCGAATGATTGGGGGCATGGCGTAACCGTAGTTGGCGATTTTGCCGCAGTAGCAGTTGATATGGCGGGAATGCAGGTCTTTGACATTTCGCAGCCATCATCTCCCGAGCTTATTTCCACCATGCCATTAAATAGTTTTTCCATCACAAATTCCATTTCATCTTCGGGGAACTACGTGTTTGTGACTGGACAGAGTGAATGGCTTTATGTCCTAAACTTAGAGAACGGGTCCGAACCGATCTCAGTCGGTAGAAGCCTGGAAACGCTTGACGGAACCGAAGTTGCCGTGAGTTTGAACGGTCAATACGCTTACACTGCCGACAATAGGCGATTTCAAGTTTTCGACTGCAGCGCGGCCCTGCCGGTGGAAAATGACCGCTCAGCTTTGTTGCCGACGGAGATTTCGCTTCAGGCTTACCCCAACCCGTTCAATCCTTCGACCTCGCTGTCGTTTGAGTTGCCGAAGGATGTGGACGTGACGCTCTCGGTGTTTGATATTCAGGGGCGGTTGGTTGATGAGATTGTGAATGGACATCTTGCTGCTGGCGCGCATACGGTGAATTGGTCTTGCGCGGAATGTGCGTCGGGAGTTTATTTGGCGGCGATGAAGGCCGGGAGTTTCTCGGCTACGCGGAAACTGCTTTTGTTGAAATAATACATGCCTCTTGTAATTCAGAAATACGGTGGGAAGACGGTTGCTACGCCTGAGGATATTTTGCAGGTGGCGCGGTCGGTTCATGCGCGGGTGAAAGTTGGGACGCAGGTGGTGGTGGTGGTGTCGGCTTTGGCTGATACAACCGACCAGTATGTGCAGATGGCGCGCGCGGTCAATCCGCAGCCGCGAGGCCGCGAACTCGACGTGCTTCTGTCGACGGGCGAGCGGGTGGCGATTGCGATGCTGGCGCTGGCTTTGAACTCGATTGAAGCGGATATCGCCGTATCTTTGACGGGTGCGCAGGCCGGAATTATCACCGACACGCTGCACACGGCGGCGCGAATCGTGGACGTGCGGCCTTTGCGCGTGCGGGAGGTTTTGGATCAGGGAAAAATCCCGGTGATTGCCGGATACCAAGGGATCACGACGGACAAGAACATCTCGACCTTGGGACGCGGGGGAACGGACGCCACAGCCGTCGCGCTGGCGGTGGCACTTGGAGCCGAGCGGGTGGAATTCATGAAAGACGTCGACGGAGTGGCGAGCGCCGACCCGAAATTTGTGGACGGCGCGCGGATTCTGCCGCAACTCGACTATGACGAAGCACTTTCGATGATGGGCTTCGGAGCGAAGATTCTGCAGGTACCGGCTGTAGAGATGGCGGCGGAATTTGGGATGCCGCTCGCAATCGGGAATTCCAAGACCGGGGTGGCGGGGACGATTATCACGGATAAACCATTGTCAAAACGGACTTTAGGGGCAGTGGTACGGACCGAAGCGACAATTTTGCCGCTTGCAACTCACGATGAGTTTTTGTTTGTTGAAAGGTTACTCCGTGAACAGGGGATTTTGCCCCTATTTTTGCGCGGCGGAGACCATCCGCTCGTCGTATTGCGGGCCAGTGACGAGCCGCGATTGCTGTTTGGCAATTACGGGGACGTAATGGACGAGACTCATGATTTGATCGCGCTGTTTGGACCGGGTGCTGGAGGAGTTGGCTCGCTGGCAGACCGGATTGCCTCAGAACTTGTGCTGTATCAATCGACGATTTGTGAGGAAATCTATTTTGAGAACCGGCTGCTGCTGCTCTTGAAACGGGAGGTCTCGGCGGAGGTATGCGGGAAGCTGCATGAACTTTGCGCACGTGAGTCCTAAGTCCGAAGTTTGGGATTCCGGCCGGGTTGCGCTGCGCTTAACCCAGCTCGGCGAAATCAGATTCAGATTCCGGCGAGTAGAGCGGGCGGAACGCCTTCCGCCCCTACAGTGATTGTTTGAGAAGCAGATCTAAATCTCCGCTCGGCGGGGAGAGCGGACGGAACGCCTTCCGCCCCTATAGTGATTGATTGAGAAACAGATCTTTCTGGGGAGAGAGATTGTACCGATTGAATTGTTAATTTTGTTGACGAACCAGTGAATACGCAACTACCCCCCACGACCCTTCCAGTTTCCGTTCGAGTCGGCCTGCTGGAGGGCTACGAACGGGTTACATTCCGACATACGGGCCGCTACCGGATCGAAACGCGCACGGGTGAACTTCTGCGCGAAGCCGACAGCTCCGAGCTGAAGTGGCGTGTGCTGCGCGAGAAGAGTACTCCGACGAAATTTTTATTTAGCGTGCTTGTGGCCTCATTTGCCACGCGCGAAGAAGCCATGAGCTTGGCGGAGCAGTTTGAAGAGCGCGGCATGCAAGCGGCAATGCGTCAAATCGGCGGCCCGGTAGAAGTGGACGGTCAGATTGTCGGCGACAACACGCTGTACCGCGTGCAGGTCGGAAATTTTCAGTCGGAAGACGACGCTCGGCAGCTTTTGGCCAAACTCGAATTGGATTATGCGCCGCGATTGGTACGGGAAGTGTTGACTCATGCATCGGGCAGGCTCGAGCTTTTCGACCAGAGTTTGGAACAGCATTTCGAGAGCACGGAAGGATTTCGCCTCGTGCCGGTCGATCCGGAATCGCGGATGACGATTTTGGGCGTACGCATCAACTCGGGTTTCGCCTACGAACCGACTGAAGACCGGACGTATGAAGGGATCATCGAGTTTTACGTGGACCATGACGGAGAGATTGCGGCGCTGACGGAGATTCCGATTGACGTGTATTTGCGCGGCGTGGTGGCAGCTGAGATGCCAGCTGAGTTTCCGGAAGAAGCACTGCGGGCACAGGCGATCGCGTCACGGAGTTTGGTGATCGCGACAAAGGCCATCAAGCATCTTAACGACCAGTTTGAATTGTGCGCGCATGTACACTGCCAAGTTTACAGCGGCGTTACAAACGAGAACGACAAGGTATCGAAAGCAGTCACGGATACGCGGGGTCAGGTGTTGGCCCACGACGGCGTGATCGTGGACGCGCATTACTCGAAGGTTTGTGGGGGCCACACGGAGGACGTGCAGGAGACTTGGATGACTCCGCCCCAGTATTTCGGGCGAGGCGTACCGTGCGACTGCAAGCACGAACTTGACGTCCCCGATTTGACGACGGAAACCGGAGCGCGGAGATGGATTCAGTCGCGGCCGAAATCGAACTGCAATCTCGACGGAGTGGATTTGCCTGTGTCGCGCAACTACGGCCGGAAACATTTCCGATGGGAAACGACATTGCTGCGGTCGGAGCTTGAGGAAGTTATTCTGACGAAGACGGGTATAGACATCGGCACGCTTTACGATATTTTGCCGATTCGCCGGGGACGCAGCGGGCGGCTGATGGAAGTGGAAGTGCTGGGTTCATTGGCGAACTTGCGACTGAAGCGTGAATTAAGAATTCGCCGCATACTGTCGCACACGGCGCTGGAGAGTTCGGCCTTTTTGGTTGAAGTGCTGCACGATTCACAAGGGAACCCGATGGAGCTTGTGTTTACGGGGGCAGGCTGGGGGCACGGCGTTGGCCTTTGCCAAGCGGGCGCGGCGCGGCTGGCCGTCGAAGGCATGACGGCTGAAGAAATTCTGCGCCACTATTACGTGGATTGCGTGATTGAAAAGAAATACTAAAGGACTCGAATGAAACCCGAAGAGCTGACACAAGAAATTTCCGAGTACAAGCCAAAATTGGACGTTTTGCGGAGGTCTCTTTGACTACGCAAAACGTCTTTCTGAAATAGAGAAGCTCGAGACTTTGTCGGGCGGCGCGGGATTTTGGGACGACCAAGAACAAGCGCAAAAGGTGCTCCGTCAAATCGCGGAGCACAAATCATGGGTGGACGCGTTTCGCAAGGTTGAATCGGCGCTGGGGGATTTGGAAGCGCTGGGCGAACTGGCGCAGGATTCGCCGGAAGATTTTCCACCGGAGGATTTGGACAAGGAATCCGAGAGATTTTCGCGGCTCTTTGACGAACTTGAAACGCGCGCGATGCTGAAAGATCCGAACGACAGCAAGAACGCGATTATACACATTCATCCCGGAGCGGGCGGCACGGAATCTTCGGACTGGGCATCCATGCTTTACCGCATGTATTTACGGTGGACGGAACAGCGTGGTTGGAAAGTGGACGTGCTCGATTTTGAGCCTGCCGAAGAAGCGGGCATCAAGTCGGCGGTAATCGAGGTTCAAGGCGAGTTCGCCTACGGATATTGCAAGGCGGAAACGGGCGTTCACAGACTCGTGCGCATTTCGCCGTTTGACGCCAACGCGCGGCGGCACACGTCGTTCGCAAGCGTGTTTGTCTATCCTGAAGTGGAAGAAGTTCCGGAGATTGAAGTTCGTCCCGAAGATTTGAGAATTGACACGTACCGTGCATCGGGCGCAGGCGGGCAGCACGTCAACCGCACGGAGTCGGCGATTCGAATTACACACTTGCCGACGAATATCGTCGTGACATGTCAAACGGACAGATCGCAGCACCGCAACCGCGAGTCGGCGATGAAGGTGCTTTATGCGAGACTTTATCAGAAGCATCTCGACGACGAGCGTGCCAAAAACGCATCGATCGAGAATTCTAAGACCGACATCGCGTGGGGTCATCAAATTCGGTCGTACGTTTTCCAGCCTTATCAGATGGTGAAAGACCACCGCACGGGTGTGGAAACGTCAAGCATTCAAAAAGTGATGGACGGAGAGTTGGACGAGTTCGTGCGCGCATTTTTGTTGACGGGCGCACAAGGCAAATATGCGCGTTCGCGCGCGCAGGCCGGGTCAGAGGATGATGAACTATAATCTCGTGCAGGGAGAACCCATGAAGCGTTGGATTTTGTTGTTCGTTTTGATTGTTTCGTCCGTCACGTTCGCGAAGAACAAACCGGTCTCGGTCGCCGGTGAACCCTATTACGAATATGTTCCGAAGCACGTGCTCGTCGCATTTTCAAAAGCGACACCGAAGGAGAAGATCGACGCGATTATTTCGCGCAGCGGCGGCATAGTCGGGGCTTACTCGGACTTGTTGGATTTTTACCGAATCGAAATGCCGACATCGACCGAAGACGGCGTACATTTTTTCCGCGCACAAGACGAAGTTATGTGGGCGAACTATAACTATATCGCTCACGCACAGTTTGTGCCGAATGACGAATATTACCAATTTCAATGGCACTATCCGTTAATCGGGATGGAGCAGGCTTGGGATATAACGCGCGGCAGTCCGAACGTCGTGGTGGCCGTGCTCGACCAAGGCTGGCAATTCAATCACGAGGATTGGGGCAGCGTTTCGCGGGTGAATCCTCGCGATTTCATTTCGAACGACACAAATCCGGAAGAGCTCGGACTTGAGGATTCTCACGGAATGCACACGGCGGGGACGATCTTCGCGAATACAAACAACAGCACGGGCGTCGCGGGCATCGCTCCGCTTTGCACTCTGATGCCCGTACGCGTGCTGGACAACGAAGGATCGGGATCAATTGAAGCGATTGCGAACGGGTTTGCATGGGCGGCACAAAACGGCGCAGAAGTCGTGAACGCGAGTTTGGGCTTTGCGAATCCTGACAACATTCCGCCGCAAGATCCGGGACAGCCGCTGACTGGAGCGGTGCAGCAATGCGCTGCGGCGAACGTCGTAATGGCAGTGTCCTCGGGTAACGACAACGCGGACTACGTTTCCTATCCGGCAGCGTACACGGCGTGCATCGCGGTCGGCGCGACGGCTTACAATAACGCCCGCGCGCCGTACTCGAACAAAGGCAGCGCGTTGGATATTTGCGCACCGGGTGGTAACACAGATCAGGATTTGAACCAAGACGGATACAGCGACGGTGTGCTCTCGACTGTTCGCAACGCCGCGAATGGAGACTATTACACGTTTTGGCAAGGAACATCGATGGCGGCGCCGCACGTGGCTGGTGTCGCCGCGCTCTTGATTTCGCACGGTTGCCCACCGGCGCAAGTTCGCAACGCTTTGCAGGAAACGGCGGTTGATTTGGGCACGGCGGGTTGGGACACGCAGTTCGGATGGGGACGCATCAATGCTTTAGCCGCGCTGCAGTACAATTGTCAAGGCGGCGGCGGCGAAACGACGCTGTTCAACGGTCCGATGGAGAGCAACGACGAGGGCTGGACGGTTGATGAAAACGGCGCGGACGGAGTAGGTTGGAGATTTTTGGATTTCGGCACCGCGGATTGCGGGAATGATCCGCACGGCGGACAGAACGGAATTTGGCACGACGACGAGCAATTTGTGGGACAGCAGGATGACTGGCTGTATACACCGCAAGTTTCGATTCCAGCGGGCGCGTCGCAAGTGACTTTTTCATTTTGGCAGAGAAACTGCTGGGTCGCCGACTACTATGATATGCACGGGGTGTACTATTCCACGAACGGCAACGATTTCACTTTAATCGGCGAGTTGAGCGACGCGGCGGAATCGTGGGAGCAGATTTCTATCGACGCGTCGGCGCTCGCGGGCGAAAACGTGTATTTCGCGTGGCGTTATCAAGGAAACTATGCGACTGAGTGGTTTTTGGACGACGTTATGGTAACCGCGAGTGTGGGAACGGACGCAAGCGACAATCCGCAGTATTCGATTCCGGCAGAGTTCGTTTTGGAAAATCCTTATCCGAATCCGTTCAACAGTTCGGTACGCATTCCGTTTGAGGTCAACGTGTCGCGGCCATTGACACTTTCGATCTATAACGTGACGGGACAGAAAGTCGCGACGCTCGTGAACGAAGAAGCGCTGACGGTGGGATCGCACCAAGTTTTGTGGAACGCGGACGGCGCGGCGAGCGGCGTGTATTTGGTGCGTCTGACGAACGGTTCGCGGGCGCTGACGCAAAAGATATTGTTGGTGAAATAGTTTCTTGACTCAGAATTCGCTCACGCTGCCTACGGTGATGACGGCGGATGAAGTTTCGCCGCACCGGCCGACTTTCGCACGGATTTCCCGCGACGCGATCGCGGAGAACTACGGGCGGTTCCGAAGACTTGCACCGGAGTCACAATTGATGGCCGTGGTGAAAGCAGACGCGTACGGACACGGGCTGCTGCATTGCGGGAAGTTGTTCAGCGATCTCGGAGCGGACTATTTCGGGGTCGGATTTGTCGAAGAGGGCATTGCTCTCAGGCGCGCGGGACTGCGCGAGCCGATTTTGGTGCTTGGCGGAATCGTCGGATCGCAGATCGATTTGTTTTTGGAATACGATCTTGATTTGACGGCGAGTTCTTTATTCAAACTCGAAGCGATTGAGCGCGAGGCGATGGCCGCAGGCAAAATTGCTCGGGTTCAGCTCAAGATTGACACGGGCATGAACCGCATCGGTCAAAATTTCCGCACGGCAGAGACACTGCTTGTTGCCGCGAAGAAATCTCCGCATGTGCTGGTGACGGGGATATACTCGCATTTGGCGACGGCGGAGGAAGCCGACGAGAGTTTTGCCATACAGCAAATCACGCGATTCGGGAATGTGCGCGAGCTTGCGAAAAACACCGGGTTCAAAGATGTGACTTACCATCTGGCAAATTCGGCGGGCGCGATAAATTTTTCGGATGCTCGGTTGGATATGATACGTCCGGGATTGGGGCTGTACGGTCAGCACGCGGCGAGTTATTTGCAATCGAAATTTCCGCTCAAAGCATCGCACCAGCTCGTGAGCGAGATCGTGTATCTAAAGGGTGTTCGTGAAAGCGAAGGAGTCAGCTACAATCTTAAGTGGACGGCTCCGGAGAATGTTTGGGTGGCGACGGTGCCGGTCGGATACGGCGACGGCTATCCGCGCGCACTGTCGAACAAGGCCAATGTGCTGATTGGCGGCAAACGATATCCGATCGTCGGAACTGTTTGCATGGACCAATTTATGGTCAATCTCGGGCACGACCGTCATGAGATCGGCGAAGAAGTTGTGTTATGGGGACGACAGGGAGACGAAGAAATCACGCTGTGGGAGCTTTGTGAAGCCGGGGGATACGTGCCGTATGAACTGCCGATTTATCTGACGGGCCGCGTGCCGAGATTGTTCGTATGATCCGTTTGGCCAGAAGTTCCGATGCGGCGCAGATACTTAATATTTACGCACCGCTGATTCGAAATACCGCGATAACATTCGAGTACGAGATTCCCGACGTGGGGGACTTCGAGAAACGAATTGAAAAAACTTCGAAGTTTTATCCTTACCTTGTTTGGGAAGAACACAAAAATATCTTGGGCTACACGTATGCGACTCGGTTTCGCGAGCGGAAAGCCTACGATTGGATTTGCGAATCCGCGATTTACATTTCCGAACAAGCGCGCGGAAAGGGAATCGGTCAGAAGCTCTATTTGAAGTTGTTTGAATGTCTGCGGGCGCAAGGTATCGTCTCGGTGATTGCCATCGTCCGGCCGCACGCAAAGACAGTCGATTTTCACGAGGCTCTGGGTTTTCGAAAAGCCGGAGTCATCCCCTTTGGCGGATACAAACTTGGCGAGTGGCACGAAGCGGGGTTTTGGCAACTGGTTCTATGTGATCCCGTTCCCCTCTCCCCTGCTCCAGTAGTTCCGTTCCCGCAAGTTTCTCATTTGATATCGTTCGATGAGTAAGACCGCGCTGATAACGGGCGCATCCAGCGGAATTGGTCTCGAAATGGCGAGACTGTTTGCGCGGGATAAAGTGAACTTGGCTCTCGTTGCCCGGAATGAAGCGGCACTTAAAAGTATCGCCGAAGAATTGTCGAACATGTATGGTATACAAGCGGACATAATTGTTTCCGATCTTTCTCAGGCGAACGCGCCGTTTGAACTTTTTGAAGAAGTGCAGCGTCGCGGGCTTCGGGTTGGTTATTTGATCAACAACGCGGGTTTCGGAATTTACGAAGAGTTTCTCAAGACGGAGTTGTCGCGCGAGCTGGAGATGATTCAATTGCACGTGGCGACGACGACGGCGTTGACGAAATTGTTCGCCGAAGACATGGCGCGCTCGGGCGGCGGACGGATTATGAACGTGGCCTCGACAGCGGCATTTCAGCCGGGGCCGTGGATGTCGGTATATTACGCGACCAAGGCATATATGCTCAGCTACAGCGAGGCGGCGAATGAGGCTTTGCGCGAAACGGGCGTCACCGTGACGTGTCTTTGTCCGGGACCGACGCCGACGAATTTTCAGGTGCGGGCGAAGAATCGCAAGAAAGGTTTGCTGCGGCACGTGAAGACGTCCGCAGAATACGTTGCGCGGGCGGGCTATGCCGCGATGCATTCCGGCAAACCCCTGATCGTACCGGGAGTTCTGAACAAGTTTGGTGTTTTCGCCGTACGGATATTGCCTCGCCGTTTCGTGACTCGTCTTTCGCGCCTCGCCGCGGAAAAATCATAAAGTTTCCAAAGTCCTGCCACAAACTTCTGACAGCCTCACTCCCATAAATCGGGTCGGTGTGGTGTCGCCGTCCAAACCAGATTAATAAGTACTACCGATTTGGAGGAACCATGCCGCTGTTAGCAGTTTTGTTTCTGATGGCCATGTTTGACTTCGCATGGGCGGATGCGGAGGGGTATGAGATTTGGGCTGGCCGGCGCTCGACACCGATTACTTTGGACGGGCGCATCGAAAGTGCGTGGCTCTCAGGCGGCAAGGCCGAGAATTTCATTCAGCGTGAACCGGGCTATCCTGCTCCGGCGACTCAAAAGTCCGAGGTGTTCGTGCTGTATGACGAGAAGGCATTGTATGTTGCCTACATGCTGTATGACACAGCTCCGGACAGTGTGTTCGGACAGATTCAGCGGCGTGACAACGACGCGAACTCGGATTTTGTCGATCTTTACATCGACACGTTTCACGACCGCCGCTCGGGTTATTGGTTCACAATCACTGCGGCGGGAGTGCAATCGGAAGGCACGTTCTACAACGAGAACAATCTTTCGAATGCTTGGGATGCGGTATGGGAATCGGCAGTGGCGCGCACGGACAGCGGTTGGAGCTGCGAGGTTCGCATTCCATTTCAGATTTTGCGGCACGGCGGACCTCGCGAAGACGGATGGGGAATCGCTTTCGCGCGAAAACTTTTTCGTTTGAATGAGGCGAACTTTTGGCCGCCCGTCGATCCGGAAGTCGGCTGGCGGGCCTCGGCTATCGGCACGCTGCGCGGGCTGGAAAATATCGCGCCGTCCGCGCACGTCGAGCTCTTGCCGCACGTGGTCGGCCGGTGGGACGCTCCGTTTGATACGTTGGGCAAACCGCAGGATTTTCGCTCGAAGAACGAATGGGAAAATCTTGGTCTGACGGCGAAATATGTTCCGTCGGCGGCTTTGAGTTTTGACGGAGCCTATCAGCCGGATTTTGCGCAAGTCGACGTAGACGAAGCGGTGATCAATCTCACGGACTATCCGGTTTTTCTTTCGGAGAAGCGACCGTTCTTTTTGGAGAATAAGGAATACTTCGAAGAGACGCCGTATACGTTTGTGTACACACGGCGCGTGACGGACCCGGATTACGGGGCGCGCGTGAATGCGCAGAAGGGCAATTTCAAACTCAGCGCATTCGGTGGAAAAAACAGACTTGCCTACACGGACGAGTCAGACACGCTGCGCTTCAAACTGCAAGATGCGGCGTTCGGACGCGCGTCGGTGGATATCAAGAAACGCCACCGCATCGGTTTGACGTGGACGTACTTGAATCAAACGGGCTACTCCGCGGCCACCGCCGGTGTGGATGCGAAGTTCAGATTCCGCGAACGCGATCGTCTGTGGTTTTGGTTGGCGGGAGTGGAGCGCTCGGGCTATCCCGAACAGCATTGGTGGCGCGTTGACAAAGTGCGCGACGAGCAGCCGATTGAAGCGCGCGCGTCGTATGGCCCTGACTTAGGTCCGGTGCGCACGGACTTGGCCTTTGGTTTTCGCGGGAAAGATTACGACACCAACGATCTCGGTTGGGGCGACGCGACGAACGGAATTCGTCAATCGTGGTGGCTGGGAGACAACTACTATCTCAAACGCACCTTTCTGCGCAACATCGGGTTCGATCTAAACGAATTTTACACTTCGCTCACCGACGGCAAGGCTCCGGAAGGCTACGGCAACTGGGATTTTTACGCGACTTCACGCAAAAACTGGGACTTCGGCGGCGGAATGGAATGGGGCACGGATTTCCGCAGAGTGTATCAGGGTGCGACGGGCGGCGAGTTTCGCGACAACTACGGTACGTTTGATCACGAGTTCTACCGCTACTTCCATCATTGGGCGTGGATTTGGAACGACAACACTAAACCGTTCCGTTACGGATTTGATGTGCGCTACCGCTCCTTTCGTGACGGCTACAGCTTCGGGTTCGAACCGGAAACTTCTTGGCGGCCGCGCTCGAATATCGAACTTGATCTGCGAAATGAATGGACGCGAGTGTGGAGTTCGTACTCCTTTGTCGATGACAGCGGCAACGTCGTGCTCGCGGATTTTCGCAACTGGATTTTCAAGGCGAACTGGTCGCCGAGCCTGCATCTCTCTTTCCGCGCAACGGTTCAGTGGATCGAAAAGAGTTACTACGAAAGCGACGAAGGACTTTCGTTTTCCAATTTGCTGATGGCTTACAACTGGATTCCGGGCAGTTGGTTCTATTTGGTGTATGATGAAGCGGCGCGTGACATCGACCGTCCGGAACATCCTGAACGGAGTATTCCGGGCGAGCGCACTATTCGCGCGAAGCTGACTTACTTCTTCACAGTGCCGTAGGGCGCCTGCACATAAATCCCGCAAAGATGACTGAACATTCTTCCGAACAACAAAGCGAACTTTCCGACCTTTTAAGACTGCGCCGCGAAAAACTTGAGACGCTGCGCAGTCACGACGTCAATCCGTATCCATATTCGTTTGCGAAAACGATTCACATTCCCGAATTGATGGAGAAATTCGAGAGTGTGATGGAATCCGACGAACACACGGGTCCGGAGTTTTCGATTGCGGGCCGCATCGTGTCCATGCGCATCATGGGCAAGGCGGCCTTTTGTCATATTCGCGACGAATTCGGACAGATGCAGGTGTATGTGCAGCGCGACCGGATCGGCGAAGAGCAATTCAAACTCTTCAAGCACTACGACATCTCCGATTGGATCGGAGTGCGCGGCACGGCGTTTCTGACGAAGACGGGTGAGAAATCGCTGCGTGCCAGTGAAGTGGTGATGCTCTCGAAGAGTGTGCGGCCTTTGCCGGTGGTGAAGACGCAGGGCGATGAAACGTTTGACGCGTTTTCGGATAAGGAATCGCGCTACCGTCAGAGGTATATTGATCTCGCGGTGAATCCTGAGAATCGTGAGATTTTCAGGACGCGGGCGAAGATTATTTCTGCGGTCAGAGAATTTTTGGATGCGCGGGGATATTTGGAAGTGGAAACGCCTGCGCTGCAGCCGCTCTATGGCGGAGCGCTGGCGCGGCCGTTCATGACGCACTACAACGCGCTCGACCGCACGTTTTATCTGCGCATCGCCGACGAACTCTATTTGAAGAGATTGATTGTCGGAGGATTTGAGAAAGTTTACGAGATTTGCAAGGATTTTCGCAATGAAGGCATGGACAAATTCCACAATCCGGAATTTACGATGCTCGAGTTTTACGAAGCCTTTGCGGATTTCGAGATGATTATGAATCTCTCAGAGGAAATGTTCCGGCATGTTGCGCTGCGCGCGCTCGGAACGACCGAGGTGACGTATCAGGGGAAGACGGTTGATTTTGGGAAGCCATTCCGTCGGGTGAGGTTTTTTGATTTGTTGAAAGAAGCGACGGGCAAAGAGCTATTGGGAATTCCGCTGGCCGAATTGGGTGAGATTGCGAAGGCGCATGATGTGGAATTGACGCGCGAGATGGGCGAAGGGAAAATCCTGGATGAGATGATGAAGACGCTTGTGCGGCCTCAGTTGGTCGAACCGACGTTTATTTATGACTATCCGCTTTCGCTCTCGCCGCTGGCGAAAAAGCATCGCACCGATCCGCGATTGGTGGAACGATTTCAGCCGTTCGCGCTGGGGTTTGAGTTGGGCAATGCGTTTTCGGAGTTAAATGACCCGATCGATCAGCGTCAACGATTTGAAGCGCAGCGTAGATTGAAGGAAGCCGGCGACGAAGAAACGCAGCCCGTGGATGAAGATTTCCTGAATGCGCTCGAATATGGTATGCCGCCGACGGGGGGAATGGGCATTGGAATTGACCGGTTGACGATGCTGTTGACGGATCAGGAAAATATCCGCGAAGTTATCTTGTTTCCGCATTTGAGAAGCTAAGTCTGTCCACTCCGTTTTTTATAGCTACACGCTATTTGAGGGCACGCTCTCATGGCGGATTCATCTCGCTGATCACGTATTTGTCGGTGGGCGGGGTGACGATTGGCACGGCAGCGCTGATTATCGTGCTCTCTGTGATGAACGGATTTGAAACGGAAGTGCGCGCGCGGATACTCGGTGCGGACGCGCATCTCCGGCTTGAGTCATTCAAGCCCGACGGACTCCCCGCGTGGCAAGAAGCTCGCGACATCGTGAAGACGGTGCCTGAAGTCGTGGGCGTGTCGCCGTTTATTTTCGAAAAGGGCATGGTGCGCGTGGGCAAGCGCTCGGAAGCGGCAGCGTTTCGCGGAATGGACGAAGCGACGATTGGGCAGGTTTCCGATTTGCCGCAGCACATGCGACTCGGCGAGCTCGAACTTACGCGCGACGGTTTGCCGGGAATTGTACTGGGAAGATTCTTGGCGGAGCGACTTGACGTGGTGCCGGGCGATACCGTTGTGGTGTTTTCACCCGCGGGTGTTACGGGACCACTGTCGACGCCGCAAGTCAAACAGTTTGTACTCACAGGAACATTCCAAACGGGCCTGTTTGAGTTCGACGACGTGCTGGCCTATATGGATATCGGCACGGCGCAAAAAGTATTTTTGCGCAAGGACAACGTCGACGGATTGGAAATCAAGATCGCCGACATGTTCAAGGCCGACCAGGTGCGCGACGAGATCGAGGCGAAATTCGGTCCCGATTTGTACGTACGCACGTGGTATGAACTGCGTTCGACACTGTTTTCGTGGATGAAGATCGAGAAGTGGATGTGGACGACGGTGCTCTCAATTATTATCATCGTCGCGGCATTCAACATTCTTTCTACGTTAATCATGGTGTCGATGGAGAAGCGGCGCGACATCGGAATTTTGAAAGCGATGGGCGCACGCGACAAAGATATTGCGGCGGTGTTTTCGCTGCAAGGCTTGATCGTGGGCGTGAGCGGAGCGATATTAGGAACACTCATCGGATTTGCAGTTTGTTTCGGACAACAACATTACAAATGGATTGCACTGCCGTCGGATATATATTTTCTGGACGCGCTCCCCGTGAAGATGATGCCGTTCGATTTCTTGATCGTGATCGTAATCGCGATTGCATTGGCGTATTTGGGCTCGCTTTATCCCGCGCGCAAGGCATCGCAGCTCTCACCGGTGGAGGCGATTCGTGAGGGGTGAGCAGGTGCGCGTCCCCGCATGGGTGATTTGGGCTGTGACGATCGTGGCGCTGCTACTGCGGCTGCCGCTTTTGAACTACAGTTTTTACGGCGACGAGGGGTTTTCGGTGATTCGCGACAGCTTGAAGCTGGTTACGGACACGGAAGACCGTTTTCGGCCGTTGTTCTTTTCTCTCCTCTATATATGGCGGCAACTCGGTTTTGACGGCGAAGCCGGATTGCGTCTGTTGCCTTTGATCTTTGGAATCGCGCAGGTTCCGCTGGCTTACTTGGTCGGAAAAAAACTGCGCGACGGGCAATTGGGACTTTTGCTGGCGGTACTCGTCGCGGCATCACCGATGCTGATTGAATTCTCGCAGGAATTGCGAATGTATTCAATGGTCGCGACGATTGCGTTGGCACAAGCGTACGTGCTGTTGCTGATGCTTGAGAAATTCACGTGGACTCGCTGGGCCGTGTTTGTACTCGTCGCACTGGCGGGTGTGTACACGCATTTGCTCTATTGGCTGTTTTTGATGGGAGTCACACTGACGTTTTTGCGCGAACGCAAACGGCTTTCCATTTGGAAAAGCTGGGGGGCGTTGGCGGCGACGGTGGCGCTCTACTTGCCGAACATTCCGAATTTGATGCGGTTTCAGGAGACGCGCGGCGGCGAATATGTAATGGATTTTGCGAGCGCCATTCCCAAATTGCTGGCGGCGTTCACGGTGGGATTCAACTATTTTGTGCTGGGGGAACAGCCGGCAGGGCGGCCGATCGGCATGGACGACTTGGCGGCAAATCTACCGTTGGTTTTACTCGCGCTCGCGGCAGGCTCCGTCATTGTTTGGAAGTTGATTTGGCTGCACGGACGAGCGGAGGACCGCAGGATACTCTGGTTTGGTCACGAGTTGTTCACGGTGCCGGTCATTTTGGCGACGCTCGCGAGTGCCGTGACGGACAAATATTTTCTGCAACCGAAGTACTTGATCTTCTCGGTGCCGTTTGCGCTGTTGTTTCTGGCGATCGCTTTCGACGATCTGCGCAACCCCCGCGGCCGACAAGTGATCGCAGTGTTGGGCGCGTTGATGGTAATGATCGCGCAGTTCCACTATTGGCAGCCGAAAAACTACGGCCGCAAGGAGAATTGGCGGACGGCAGCGGAAGTTTTGGGGACCGCAGTCGGTGATTCCAACGCGCTCGTGCTCCTGCCCGGCCACTACCGTCTGCTTTCATATTATGCTCCGGGGATAGAAGACCGTTGGGAACTGGTCGACGTACAAGAAGACGAAACATCGGCAGCGGAACGTCTGACCGAACTCGCCGCAGACAAACGCAGCATCTACTATTTGCGGCACGACGTCGTGCAAAATCTCCGCGATCCAAAGGATTTAATGATATCCGTTCTTAACCGAACCGGCAAGCCGCTCTCCATTACGCAATTGAATCCACGGTTCAAACTTTACCGTTGGGGTTAGACATGTTACTTTCGCGTCCCTCCACTTATGCAGTGCGTGCGCTGCTCTATCTCGCCAAACAGGACACCGAACTTCCGGTATTGGCACCCACGATCGCTCAAGCGGAGCAGCTTCCGGCTCCGTTTTTGGCGAAGCTGTTGCGAACCCTTTCCGAAGCGAAAATTCTCACGTCGAGCCGGGGACCGGGCGGCGGATACAAGCTCGCGAAATCGCCGGATGAAATTTCACTTCAAGACATTTCTGTGTTGTTTGACGGATTGACGTTGTCCAACGAATGTCTGTTGGGCTACGGACCTTGTTTAGATACGACTCCTTGTCCGGTGCATAAGATTTGGGGTCCCCGCAAGCAGTACATGCAGGACTTTCTCGAGCAGACGACCATTGCCGAGCTGTTGGCTTTGGAATCGAACCGCGCGGCACCCTTGATTGACAAACCAAAGCGCGGTCGACGAAAGATCACGCGATACAAATAACAAAAAAGGCCGCTCAATCGAGCGGCCTATTAACTTCAAGAGAGCCGGAGTTATCTTCCGGCGATGAAGAAGAAGTAGTATACGTTGGCGACCACGGCCATTTGTCCAATCACAGAGGTGACGTCGGCGACGAGCTGCCACGCCGAACCGTGGACGACGATTGTGTCTTCGGGTTTCAAATCGGGAATCAGACGCTTGTCGCCTGTCTTAATGTACTTACGGACATTGACCGTAAGAACTTCCTGCTGGTTGTTTTCATCCGCTTCGCGTACGACGTGGACATCGGAGAGCCTCGACCGGGAGCCGGGACCACCGGCCAGAGACATCAGCGCGACGAGATCGGTCTCGGCGGGCACATAGTATTGGCCGGGCCGTCCGACTCTTCCCCAGATATTAACGCGAATGAGCAGTTCGTTCGCTTCATTCAGATAGTACTTGCTGCCTTCGCCGACTCTCTTGACCTGCGGAATTTTGTAGGACGCAGGTCCGACCTGCAAGTCGGATTGAGCGAAAAGCGCGCCGGCCTGTAGGGTCAGAACGCAAAGTGTGATTGTCCAGAGTGAAATTGTGCGAGCGAGTCTCATCCGGCCTCCGTGTCGACTCATTGAGAATACTTGAAAGTTGTGTACATCGCCGATCCGGCGAGCGCGACGTCGTTCGTATCCGACGCGACGTAGCTGACGGCATTAAGCTGCCAAACATATGTGCAGTCGTTCGTCATCGGTGAAGACGCTCCGCCTTCACCGAGCAGAATCGAGTTGTTCTGCGCATAGAGCTGAACTTGGTAGTCCCAGATCAACGAATCGCGTCCGAACCACTGCGAATAGACGCGGATTTTGTAGAACGAAAGATAGGTGCTTGGTCCGCCAATGGGGTAGCTCCACGTCAAGCGGACGTTGTCACCGCTTCCGAAAACACCGAGATCATAGGGGTTGTAGATCATTCTAAAATAGACGGAATCACTCCATTCGGAGCGGTTTCCGGCCGTGTCAATGGCTTGCACTTGCCACCAGTAACCGCGGGTGAGTCCTTGGTCATTGGGAGCCAAGAGATTGGCCGTACCTCCGAATTGATCATCACCGCGGTCAATCCACGAGAGGATGTAGCTGTCAAGCAAATCCACACCGAGCGAGAGATCGGCGACGATGGGAGCTTCGCTGGCAGAGACTTGTTCCGACCACCTGCGTACGCGATAGCTCGCGATGTCGGACTCGGGGTTTCTATACCATTCGATGCGAGTCCAGTAATTGCGATCCGTCAGAGTCGGTTCGGCCCGGACTCCGGCTTGCGGATAGGCAGAGTCGTCCGAACGCGGCACAATCGACGGAGTTTGCGGAGGGACATCGTCGCGGCTTTGGGTATCTTGGCCGCAGCCGAAAACCAGCAATGCAGCAGCCAGACTAAGAACTATCTTAAGAACATTCATACGCGCCTCATTTAATTTTGATGGAGACGCTGACGCGATGGGTCGTACCCAAGTCGCGCGCATAGTAGGCGTAATCGGCGGACATTCGCCAGAAATTCACTCCGGCGCCTGCGGACCATTCATCCTGCCACATTCCGCCGCGCAGCGAGATCACATTCTCGAAGTTGTACTCCACCCCAAAATGCCGTCTGCGCTCGTAGCGTTGTTCCGTTTCGTAGGCCAGCGTCATGCGGCTATTGCGGCCGGGCATTTTCTGAATAATTGCAATCGAGCTGTAAAGATTGGTCGGCACGGCATCTTTGACGCCCTCTCCCCAATCGAGTTCAGTACGGGTGAGGTCTTTGACGACGACGCCGTAACAGAGTTTGGCCCGCCAATTATCCAAAACGATTTCATCGAGCGGGAAGCGGAACTGGATTCCGGCATCCGCACCGATACCTGTGCCCGACGACGAACCTAATTTATTGTTCAAGAGTTTCAAATTCACACCGACAGGCATTTCCAACGGAATCGTGAAATACGACCAGCCCAAGTCGAGCGTGAATTGATTGTATTTGGCGAAGGTGAAAAAGATCGCCGACTCGTTGTCGGAAATGAGGCCCGCTGGAGCCCCACCCGTCGCGAGCAAATACTCCTGGACGGAATTGATATAGATGGTGTCGCCATCCACGACAACAAAGCGGAACGCGGGCGCGCGCGCCAGGATTTCCTGTACCGTAACATCGTAGTCAGGATGATTTTGAATATCGGGAACTCCGAGCCGCACATAGTTGATTGCGAAAACGGAGCCGGTGACAGGTAGTGTAATTCCCGTGGACGAGAAATTCGCCAAGCCGTCCCAAAGATCGGCGTACATTCCCGTGGCTTGAATGCCTGTGACGTATCCCATTCCGGCGGGGTTCCAATAGAAACTTGAGCCGTCAAAGGTGTGCGAAGCCATCGCACCTCCCATAGCGATACCCCGCGCACCGACACCGAGCTCCAAGAACTCTCCAGCATATTTTGCGGCGAAGACCGAACCAGAGCAAAGCACGAGTACTGCCAAGGCGAAGATGGACTTTTTCATTCTCTCACCTTTGCAAGTTTGACGACTTCTTCGATGGTTTGATCTCCTTGTTTGGCGATGATCTTGGCGAAATAGACTCCGTTAGCCACTTCTTCGCCGTGATCGTCCCTCCCATCCCATTTTTGCGTCCGGTAGTTGACGGTGGTGCGCTCGGTATCCTTCAGAGTTCGAATCAGCCGTCCCGCAACCGTATAGATTTTGATTTCGGTAAAATCATCCGTCGCGCCGGTCAGCACGTAGGAAATCGTGGTGTTAACCTTGAACGGATTGGGATAATTGATCGCCCACTCAAATCCGAAATTGCCGCGCACGTCAAACGACACCGAATATGTGGAATGATTGCCGTGATCATCGGTGGCGTAGACCGCTAACGTGTGCTGTCCCACCTCCAAATCAGGCTCAAACATAGCCGTCATGCTTGACGACGTGAAAGCCGTGTCATTCCACGCGAACTGGTCGTCGCGAACTGTGTCGCCGTCGAGAATAGCATAGAAATATCCGTCGCCGCGCTGCACGCCAGAAACGTCGGTGAAGGTAACGAATATTTGCGGATTTTTTGAAACGATGGAGCCTTTGGTGAATCTCATTCCGCCGACCGCTACTTCGATTTTCGGGCCGCTCAAATCTCCTTTACGGAAGATTCCGAACTCTCCGAGATAGGGAACCGTTCCGGTAGCGCGGAGTCTCCATACGACGAGATTATCCGGCCCGACGCGCACGGTGTCCAGCGGCTCACGAGTGACCGTCGCGTCACGCGCAATCAGCCATTGGTCGAGCGCGGGATCTTTGACATAAAGTCCCATGGGCAAGACGTCGAGGCGGGCGTTCAAAGTATCTCGCCCCTCGTATTCCAGCGTGACGAATGCGTTGAAATTCGAGCCGAGTGACGAAAGCGAGTCGTCGAACATGGCCTTAAAGAAGCCTTTCGTGACTTTTGAGAACGGCTGTCTAAGCCCCTTGCTTTGCATTTCCGACAGTTCTGCCTCATCCGGTATGCGCGGCTGCGTGTAGCCGATGGCCGCACTGTCCCGCGGAATTACGTTCGGGGCAATCCGCAGATACAAGGTATCATTCGAAGTCAGTGACGGATAGACGTGTGAACTAATTTGGAACGGACGTTCGTAGAATGTTCCGCGCGTTTGCGCCGCCGGATAATAGGACGGCATGTCAATTGTGAACTCGCGGCGGTTGTTGTTCTCGTTGTTTTCAACGTACTGATTGTCCGGATCGACTTCAATCGTGACGTCGTAGCTTGCCGGCTTGAAACTTGTCGGGATGTACGCACCTTGATACGTTTCGCCGGAGTCCAGAGTCGACAGCACGTAGTCGACCGTGAAGGAATCGACCGTCACGTGAACGGTATTGGTGCCGTCGAGATAGGTCGAGTCATGAACCGCCGTAATTCTGAAGACAACGTCGCCGATGACGCGCGAGGACGCACTGCGCTGCACTCTCACCGGTTGGAAGTACGTCGGCCGTCTTCCTCCGCGCTCGCCGAAGTCCGGACCTTGCAGGGGAGTTAAGTTGAAATCCGGGTCGACTTCAAGCCGGAGGTCATAGTAATCCGACTCGAATTCATCTTCACCGTTGGGAGTGACGTAGAATTTCATGCGGTAGTCGCCGCCTTCGAAGTCGTAGGGTCCGAGTTGCCGCGGAGTAAGCCAATAGCCCGGCTCGGTGGTAACCATATTCATCGTGTCGAGGACGACAGGACCTTGCGCGGGAGTATAGATACCGCGGAAGCGCACGCGTTCGACATCATTTTGATGCAAGATCGTGGCGCTGATGCGGAACTCCTCGTTGGAGAATGCGACGGGACCGGGGATCGGTGCGACATCGAAGATCTGCACATTCGCCAAGCTGTCCTCGAGGAAGATTGGGAAACAGCCGATGGCATTTCGTTCCAATATGGGATCTGTGGCATAGACCACGACATTTCCACGCGGCGTGACAAAATGAGGCAGCGACACGGCATCCGTCGTGCAGATACGCGACGAACACAACGAGAACTCAATATCATCTGTATTGAAAGCCGGCGAGTGCGTCGTAGCAAGCGTGGCGACGACTCGCGGAGGTTCTCCGACTGTTCTATATGAATAGAGTTCGCCGTTGTAGGGCAGCACGAAGACTTGCGTATTTGATCTTTCATACTGGGCCGGATCCCACGGCAGCACGACTCGAACTCTGACGGAATCGGCGCCCAATGAATCCCGGGGACTTAAGACATTTGTTTCACCGATCAGCTCGGGATCGATGTCGTCTTGCGGAATAGCCAGTTTTAGACCGGGATCGCCGAGCAGATTCATCATGATCATCATGGAATAGTCCGACGTGAACGCAATCGGCTGGTTTCGGATACTCCAATAGCGGGCTTTATTGAACATGGCGATTTCGCCGATGGTCTTGGCTGGCCTCGTCATGACAAAATCGAAGAGCCGCCGCTGCATCGTTTGCCCGGCGATAGCCCACCCGACGCCGGACGAGCTGTAAAACCCTGAAGCCCCAATCAGATCATTGTTGTTGTTGCGAGTAAAGAGAAACGCTTCACCCAACACGGCGGACTGGCTTCTGTCGTCGAAAGCACCGACGTAGCAGGTGAAATTGGTAATGAAGGGGAAGGTCTCGCGGTTGTTCAAGAGACGCACACCCGTCACGTCAATCAGACGGCTTCCCGACCACACACCACCACCGCCGTGACCGTTGTAGTTTACAACGACACAGCCGTTTCGCAACTCATCACGCAGACGAATCGGGCCTTGACCGGCGGGGATACTGTCGAGATAGAGTCGAGTCACATTGACGCAATTGCCGACACTTGCCAGCAGCTCGCGAATCGACGACTCGGAATATCCGGAGACGAAGTTGTTGACTCCGTCGAAAGTATCCGCAATCATCAGGATGTTGCTTTGGAACAGTCCTTCGTAATCGCGCGCCGTTTCGTATTTGATTACCTTGGCGACATAAGTTTGCAGTTCTTGCGGGTTGCGGCAAGAGATTCTGCCTACGGCAATGTCGGGGATAATATCCCACGGTTCGCCGGACACACAGCCCATCAGATAATCCGCCGAGGCTGAACCGAATTCAAGAGTCGGAGGAGAAAACGTGGGAAGCTGGTTGCCGGGAATGCTGCCTTCGCGCTGCTCGAGGACCGCGTCGCCGATCAAGCAGCAGTGCGTGGGACGCACGGGCCAATTATCGTAGGCATAAGTCAAGAAATCGCGGATCGCATTGGGAGTGATCAAGCCGCCGGAGAACTGTTCGTAAACTTCACTGAGTGGAATCCTCATCACCGAGTTGTCGAACGTGATGCGGCGCATGCTGTCGAGCATCTGAACAGACGTATCCGAGAAGAACGGATCGTAGGCAATGATGACATATTCGGCGCCGGTCGCATTGCGCAGGTCCATGGAAACCGTATCGGGAACCATCGAGAACGGCGGGAAGACGTAGTTTTCACCCCAGACCAACATGTCGTGGGGCCCGTCGGAGATGAGCGGGAAATGTACGGCCCAGCTTGCGCTTTCATCAGAAGGCGTAACCCGTCGCACATCGAGCGAGGTTAAGCGGCTTTCTCCGAGTTTCCAAACTTGGACATTTTGAGTACCAAAGCCGCGAATATCGTAACCCGCCGTATCACCCAAAGTCGAATCGAAATCAAATCTAAAGAAACCGCTGCGCGACCGCATATCCCGTTCATATTCAATTTCAAACCAATTGACTAAGACCTTGTCCGCCGTTCCGCCGAGCGCATTGCCGGGTACAGTTACCGTAAATGTATTAATACCATGAACGAGATCTTCTGTCGAAATATTCGAATGTCCGGCCGTATCCAACTGGGTTTCGAAAATGACAGGCGACTGACCGCCCCACACGGCTGCCGTGTCACTGGAATTTTGCCTACCGACGGTCAAGCCGTTGTCGGTGAGTCCATTCAGAGAAACCGTGACGTAGTGGTTGTAGCCCGGGGTCGCCGAGTAGCCAGTCAGGCATGTTCTAACGATGACGGGCCTGAAGCTATACGGTGCATTGGGATTCGGATAATCGATGAAATTATCAAAACTCCGCGAGGTCAACGCATCGATACGGTCACCCCAGAACCAGTTGTCTTGAATCAGTCCCAGCGGGCCGACGCGTCCCAACTTCGCACCAAAATACGACGGCGCTTGCCCCAAGCGGTCGAAGTAACGGTCTCTTTCGAAGTGCACGGTATTACGGACGCTGCGCACAAGCGCGGGTTCATCCAGTCGATTCGGATCAGGGACAAACCACGTCGGCTGCCATGAGCCGTTCTCCTCGCCCAAACGCAGTCCGGGCCGTCCGTCTCCCCAATAGAGTTGGTAGCAGTTTTCCGCTGAATAGGGGTCTTGGTATAGCGACGGTTCAACGTCTACGAAGGTGCGCTCGTTGCGTTCGCCAAAGAAATCAATGTAGTCGTAGTCGTCAAACCGCCCGTCTTCCTGTCCTTCCACCACAATGGGGATTTCGTGATCCTTATTGTAGATGTGCAAGTCCCAAGGAGTAATCTGGTCGAGCGGGACGCCCATTTGCCGCATGTACTCGCCGGTCAGACGAATGATGCTGGTTTCATGGACGTAGACTCGCCAACTATTTACGTTGTAAACGGGACCATCGCCGCCATCGTCGAGATTGCTGTGTTGGCGGGTTTCGCGGCGGTCCATAGCCCGGGTCGCAAGGGCGGTTTCAGCCATTAGCCCGAGCATGCCGCGCAACTGGCGGGTTTCGTTTGTGCGGTCGGGAAGTCTTATTTCGTTATTTGACGAATTAGGGCGAATGATCTGAATTTTGGCGTGCCTAAGGACGCGGCCTTGACCCGTTAAAGTATTGATTTGAACAGGTCTAAGGTTCAGAGCGAGCAGACGGTGGCCTCTATAGACTCCGGACTCAGACAGCTCGACAATGCGCGAAGGCCAGAGCTCGGCCTTTTTGGCAGTACTTAGCCGCCGTTGGGTCATCGAGATCTTGGCATCGTCTTCGAGCTTTTGAATGGTCTGGGGATCTTGAGTGGTAATACGAGGGTCGACGACGAAGTCTTCGGGCATCGGGAGGCATTCCCCGAGCGAAAAACTCTCGTACTCAGGCTCAATCAGAGTGACGGAGGCGCGTCCGGGCAGAGCGTCAATGAGCTCCGAAATTCCGGGTAGCAAGATAACTCCGGGCTCATGGACGGGTGACGTTCCCTCCATAACCACCTCTGTTACGGACCCGAGGTCTGGATCCGTGATCGGCTGGTAAGCCGGGGCAACCCATTCGAGCAAGATGCGGTCAGAAGAGACTTCTCTGAGGGTTAAACCTGTCGCGGCAGTGTTTGCCAGCTTTTTTGAGGCGGGGATTGGGGTCTTTTTGGCAGCGGAAAAGCCCTGCCAGAAGAGACCGGCAAGGGCAATTAAAATTATGACTAATAGTGTTTTAGATTTCATACCCGCTATAGAGTTTGCCATAAACAAAAAATTCGCTAACCGCCTTTCCGATACGAGCAACATCGCAAACGGAGGCCATTCCGGAACGGAGCGGCATCCATAGATTCACGAGTTTACATCGAACGGAAAAAGGGTTAGCGAATTTTCGCTTAGGGTCTCTCGTTTCCGATTTGCCTCGGAGTATAGGTATCTTTTTCCAGCTTGTCAAGGGTTTTCCGTGCATAAATGCAGTATTTTCGGTGCACTGGGGCTTGCCGGGGGATTCAGGGGAAGTAGAGCAAATGCCAGACCTCAATTGACCCGAACGACTCATCAGAACGAGGTCCAAAAGGGGTAATTTGCCTTGAAGTCCTGTATAAAATTCGCTATACTGTTGAGTTCCGGAAACTGATTTTTCTCGACTTGGCCTCGGGAGGGCCAATCATGCCACTGACAGTTAATTTCGGCTACGCACTTTCGAAGAAGCTGGCCGGACATGGGATTGCCAACGAAATGCTGAAACCTGCGCTGGAGCGCACGGCGAAGGCTATCGACCATATTCGCAGCGACCGTACGGCCAATAAGCTGCCGTTTTTGGATTTGCCCGGTGACGCGAAGACAAAAGCCGCGTGTAAAGAGATGGCGGCACAGTACGAAGGGTACGAGAATTTTCTGCTGGCAGGGATCGGCGGAAGTTCACTCGGGCCGCTGGCGATTTTCACTGCGCTGGGGCATCCGCTGCATAATTTGCTCTCGACGGCAAAGCGCAAAGGCGCACCGCGCTTTTTCACGCTCGACAACGTCGATCCCGTTCATGCTGATGCTCTGCTTTCGGCCTGCAAACCTGACCGTACGGTGTACAACATCATCTCCAAGAGTGGCTCGACGGCGGAGACGGCTTCGGCTTCGCTGCTGATTTTCGATCTACTGCAAAAGAAACTTGGGGCCGATTGGAAGAAGAACGTCGTCTGCACGACGGACCCGGCGAACGGCGACTTGAAGAAGCTCTGCGACGCGGAGAAATTGCAGACGCTTCCGCTGCATCCGGGAGTGGGCGGACGGTTTTCCGTTCTGACTCCGGTGGGGCTTTTTCCGTCGTATGTTTTGGGCTTCGACGTCGATGCGATGCTGGCTGGCGCGGCGGAAATGCGCGAACGCTGTTTGGATCTCGACGTGCAAAAAAATCCCGCCGCGCAGATGGCCGCGATGCTCTATCTTTTCGACAGCACGCAGCACAAGAAAATGCACGTGATGATGGCCTATGCGAACGGACTGTACGGCATGGCCGACTGGTTCCGTCAGTTGTGGGCCGAATCGCTGGGCAAAGAACTCGACGTGGACGGCCGCGTGGTGAATGCCGGGCCGACGCCGCTGAAAGCTCTCGGCGCAACGGATCAGCATTCGCAAGTGCAGCTCTATATTGAGGGGCCGCACGACAAGGTGTTCCTGTTCCTCGAGTGCAAAAAGTTTGCGAAGCGGTTGAAGCTGCCGTCGCTGTATGAAAACGTCTCGTCGCTGAACTATCTCGGCGGACAGACGATGAACAAATTGATCGCCTCGGAGTTTGCGGCGACACGCGAAGCTCTGGCGCAGCGCGGCCGCCCGTCAATGACGATTACGTTCCCGGAAATCGACGCGCATGCCGTCGGAGAGTTCTTTATGCTGTGGGAAATCGTAACGTCGATCAGCGGCGCGCTCTACAAGATCAATCCGTACGACCAGCCCGGCGTCGAACTCGGCAAGGTTTTGACCTACGGCTTGATGGGCCGCGCGGGGTATGAAGATAAGGCTAAGGGGATTAAGGTGTAACTCTCTTTTGGAGGGATTATGCGCGTTGCATTGCTTGGCTTGCTTTTGGTTTTGTCCGGTTGCGCGCACACGTTTGTGATTGAGAAAGGTGCGCCTGCGGAACGGTACGGCGAAGCGCGGGAGTTTTTGCATCAGGACCAGCCTGCGGAGCTGATACTGACGACTGGAAAAACGTTTACCGCGACGGATCTTTATATCGGGTCGGATACGACTGTGTTTCGAATTGAGGATGCGACGGATTTGGTGATCATGATGAATGACCGCATTCGCAGCATCACGACGCACGAGAAGTCGAACAATGCGAGGACGGGCGCACTGATTGGCGGGTTCGGCGGTGGAGTGGTTGGATTGATTGTCGGAACCGTGCTGGCATCGATGAACAACGTCACATATGTTTCAAGCTCAAGCGATTGCGATTGCGGACCGAGCAGTCGTGAAGATGATGATATTATCATTTTGTCCAGTGTCGGCATCGGAGCATTGAGCGGGAGTTTCCTGGGGGCGGTATTGGGGAGTCAGACGGTATCGTTTCGCACGGTGGAATTCTACCGTGACCACAATGATCCGCGCCGCTGGGAATATTTGCCGCGATAGTTTTTTCTTATTGATCTTTTTATTACGACTCGGACAACTTCACTTGAGGTGATGTATGGATTCCGATCGGAAGCGCTGGATACGGCGGATCTCGATTCCGCTGTTTTGGATTCTTGAAATATATTTACTCGTCGTGCTCGTCGTGGCACTTTATGTAAAGTACTACGAGGAAGAATTGCCCGAAGCAATGATCGGCAGGCAGGCAATCGAGAATGTCATCATGGCTGATGGGGTGTGGTTTACGACCTATATCCAGATTGCCATGCGAAAGGAGTCGGACCTCGCATTATTTCCGCCTCCGGCAGACCGCACGACACTTTCAGACTGGGCGGCGCAAATCGAAACTCACATGGGTGTGAAATGCGCAGTGTTCTTTTATGACGGGAAGATTCTGCGTTGGCCGATACTGCCTGCGCAGTTTGAAGAGCGGTCGAGCACGGTAGATTCAATGACTCGAGAACCGTTCGTCAAAGGCGACGGCCGATTCGAAAAAGTGATCGGCAATTTCAAACTCGAAGGAATCTCGGGAAAAGTCGCGATGACCGTGAACAGCGAGCCGCGCGTGATCATGGTAAAGCCGCCGGACTCTGACCTCAGGTGGGGGGTAGTCTACGATTTTCACGACGCTTTTCGCGCCGTGACGGATCTCTTGAATGCGTCGCGGGACACGCTGCCGTCAAACTTCGGTTTGGAAGCGATGTCGCACGTGTTTGACATTAAGCGGCACATCAAGACTCCCGACACCGTCGCTGCCCGGGGTTTATATGGCTTGCAGGTCTATTCGAATTCGGACAGCCTGTTGTATACGACGCCGGGAATCGACACTACTTCTCATAAGTTCGAGCAGAGCGATTCCCTTCTGCCTTTCCGCTCAATCGTGTATAACACGTCTTCGAGCGAAGAGTTTCTGCAACTGGTGAAGGACAAGTTTGCCAAGGACTTCTCTGTCCCGTGGGTCAAGCTCTTCTCCGTATTCATTGAAATGATCGTATTGGCTCTGTTCTACTTTTGGATCGGCAGGTTAACCGCAGAATGAAATATCTTTTCACTCTTCTACTACTTACTTCAGTCGCGATGGCTACAGACTTGCAGAACATTCCTTTCTTGACGAATTCCGGCGACACGACTTCACTTGCGGCCTACAAGGGCGACGTAGTAATGATCGTGAACACGGCGAGCCTCTGTGGGAACACGCCGCAGTATGCCGGACTTGAGAAGCTCTACGCAACTTACAAGGATCGCGGGTTTACGATTCTGGCATTTCCGGCGAACGATTTCGGCAAGCAGGAGCCAGGCACGAACGACGAGATCAAGGAGTTTTGCACGTCGACATATGGCGTGACGTTTCCGCTGATGAGCAAGATCACGGTGCTCGGTGATAGCAAGCATCCGCTGTACAAATATCTGGTTGAGCACAGCGATCCGCCTGCCGAAATTGAGTGGAACTTTACGAAATTTCTCGTTGATCGCGACGGAAAAATGGCCGCGCGATTTTTCAACAAGACTCAGCCGGAAGATTCGACCGTGACTTCCAAGATCGAAGAACTGCTCGGAGCAAAACCGTCGGAATGAAAAAGAGTCCGGTCTTTCGGCCCGCGTCGGATCGCTACCTTCCGTTGTTGTTTGCCGCGCTGTCTGCCGTTGTCGTGATTTTCGCGACTCAGACGTGGGGACTTGCGGTGCTGCCCGAACAGTTCGCGTGGATTCAATCGGCGAAACTGTTTGCGGCGGATCGCACGCTCGATTTTTCGGCATCGACTTTTCCCGCTGGCCCGCTGTGGCCGGTGCTGCTCTCGTTGTTTGAACAGAGCGGATACGGACTCGAGTTCGTTGCGCGGGTTTGGCAGGCCGTGATGATGGGACTCTTGTTGTACGTGCTGACGAGATTTTATCTGCGGCACCTGCAATCACGTATCGTGGTGGCGGGAACGACGCTTGCGGCCATGGCCGGTATGCTCTATTTCGGCGGGGCTTTTTCGCTTTCACCATTGCCGACAGCTCTGTTTTGCTCGACCGTGGGTTTGCTTGCGCTCGCGAGATTCCTGTTGGAAGACGAATCGATGTTCTTTATGATTGCGGCACTGAGTTTGGGAGTTGCGGCACTCATGTGGGCTCCGGCGGTGGTAATGTCTGCGGGCGCGGCTTTGGCCATTATGCTCGGCGCGCGCGGAAAATTCGCACGCAGGCTCGCGGGAGTCGTGATATTTGCCGCAATCGCTTGCGCACCGGCGGCGTTCTTGGTTTCTCAGAGCGGATGGTCCTTCGAGGAAATCAATTTTGCGAGCGCGATTGCGTCCGTCGATGCGATTTCTGCTTGGGCGATGTTCGCGGGTTGGCCGGAAGTGTTCAGAGTTGTTTTGACACTCGTGATCATGTCGGCACTGCTTTATGTCTACCTTGCGACGCGGGGCCCGGCGGGAATCGGTCCGGCATTGAAGCGCCGCGAATTGCAAGTTTGGATATTGCTTTCGTTTTTCTGGCTTGCCCACTTGGTCTTTATCCCGTTGGCTGCGACGCTGGTGATGTTGATTCCGGCGTTCGTGTTGTGGCCCGCTTTGGGAATCGACAGTTTCCGTGATTTTGATCCGGTATCAAACGCGCTGTCCGGACGCGGCGCGGCCGTTGCTGTGTCTGTTTGTGTATTACTGCTGGTTTTTCCCGTTTGGCAAACTTCAACGAAATGCATCGGAAGTTTTCAGAAGGGCGACGGGCTGAACGGTTTTGAGTTTCAAAGCTCCGCTCTGCTGACCGAACTTCGGTCAGAAAAGTCACTGCCTCTCTACAGTGATCAGCCCGAGTTGCTTTCCTATGTCCTGCATTCGGACGTGCGTCCTTTGCCGTCGGATCTTCGAGAACTTGAATTGACCGAAAGCCGCGTGGCGGTTCTTGGGGACCACTGTCCTCCGGGAATCTGCTCCGACGATTCACTTTCACAACCTACACTCGCCTTTGTACCGAAACTTGCCTCGCGTGAAGGAATGATTTACGACGTCCTGTTTCGCGCACCCGAACCTGCCTTGACCGCCACGGATTCCCTCACAATTCCGTAATCTTTCTCACTTATCATATTCTCAGCTATGAACCTGTTGCGCACTTTCGTAACCGTAATGGTGGCTGCCGTTTGCTCCTATGCGCAAGCGCCGCTTCCCGACAATGTAACGGGCACCCGCCCCGGAGCTTTCTCACCGCGCTCGCTGGCCCTTGGCCACACGTTTCTGACCAATCAAACTGGCTCGCCCGCATTGATGGGCAATCCGTCCACATTGGCCGATCAATCCACCCAATGGAATATCGATCTATCCGCGGATGTCTCGCGGGTTAAGGAAACCCGGTCGTATCCGTTTTACGACGCGTTCGACGGCGTGTTGGGCTACAACAATTACGCGGTCAATGATCATTTGTATTCGAAACTCGACGGCGGTGTTGCTTACAAGTTGAAGCAAGACCATCTTGAGAGCATGGTCGTATCGGTAGGAACGTATTCGGCATACCAATTCGGCTATACCTATCACGAAGAAGTGCGCAACCGCTTCACGTCGGGCGGCATTCAGGACAAGATACTGGGGCACAACGTATACGACATAAACGGCGACTTGCGCGCGATCGCCGTGGGAACCGCCGCCGCACAGGGTAATGTTGCGATCGGATTCAGTGTAGCGTTCATGACCGGTGACTGGGGATATACAAACGGAGTGTACTACGACAGCCCCGACTCGCTGGACATGATCACCCGCGCGGATTTTTCCCCGGCAGGAACTCCGGCCGACGTCAACTTCGGCTTCACATATGACGCGTCGCCGCGGGTTCGCGTAGGCGCACGCGCATTGTTCCCGGCCGGGAAGATGAAGTTTGACTTCACGAATACGGTGTCGACGGGCGATTCGTCGCTGCAGAGTACAGGGTCATCGCGAGTGACCTATCCCTCCCATCTTTCGGTTGGACTGCAATACCGTCCGCAGAATGAATACCGGCCTCTGGTTTATCTGGAGACGGAAATGCACACATTCAGTCAAGTCGAGGACGGGTTGAACGACGTTCTCGAGTTCAGAGCCGGTGCGGAGCAGCAAGTCGTGCCGGGCACTCCCGCGAGATTTGGCATAGTTTACTCGACGTCGCCGTATGACAAGGACCGCGCGAACGCGTTGTTCACGGCGGGCGTCGGATTTATCTTGCGAAATATGCGCGCGGACTTCGGACTTGAGTTCGGCGAGATGAACTACTCGGCGGACGATCTTTTCCCGCAGTCGCTCTATGGTGAAGACGACCGCACGGATCGTGACCGGGTGGAAACCGGACTGTTCCGCGGAATCGTGTCCTTAGCATGGGATCTCGATTGGATCCACAAGTAACCGTCGGATTGCCGGTATACAATGCCGAGGCCTATTTGGTCGAGTGTCTCGAGTCCATCAAGGCGCAGACTCTAAAAGAGTTTGAGGTCTTGGCGATTCTGGATTGCCCGACGGACAAGTCGGCGGAGATTTTACGCAAGCACGCGGATTCGCGATTCAGAATTGTCGAAAACCCAAAGAATTTGGGATTGGCGGCGACGTGCAACAGGCTGCTTGAGCTGTCGCAAACAGAATTGCTTGCGAGGATGGACGCGGACGACGTGATGATTCCTGCACGGCTCGAAAAGCAAGTTGCATTCATGCACGCGCATCCTGAAGTCGATATTCTCGGCACACAGATCGAAAAAATCGACGAGCACGGACAGCACGCTGGAGACACAGTTCCATTAGCCACTACGCCGGAAGGTTTGCGTGAGCAGTTTCGGACTATGTGCGCGCTGTGGCATCCGACGATTATGTTTCGTGTTTCGCGGATTCAGGAATTGGGCGGCTATCCCGACAGCCGGGTCGCGGAAGATTTGATTTTATACCTGCGGGGACTGAGCAGAGACTATTTGCTAACGAATCTGCCGGACGTGCTCGTGAAGTACCGCGTGCATCCGGAAGGCCAGATGAACAGATTGCGCGAAGCATCTTATGCCGCGAACGACGAAGCCTACGCGGAATACGGACCTTTGATATGGGGTGACCGCGCTCCCGATTTTGTCGCTGGCCGGACGCGTTGGGAGCGACTGCGTCGGCGAATGAAACGAAACGTTTCCAGACTATTCAACAAGACATGAAATCCACTCTTTTCTTTTTGCTGTTTACCTTGGTCGTTGGACAGAGTTTAGCCGAGACCTATTCGATCGTGATTTGCAATTCGAATGACGTGCACGGCGGCGTGGACTCTTCCGACGCGACATTCATGAATCCGGAGTTTCCCCCGCAGTTGGGCGGCGGCGCTTCGCTGGCGACGCTTGTTGAGCGGCTGCGTGCCTACGCACAGAAGCAAAACAAAGGATTCCTGTTGATCGACACGGGGGATATTTTTCAGGGAACTTTAGTGGGGACCAAGAGTGAAGGCACGGCAGTCGTCCGCTATATGAACCAAGTTGGCTACGACGCGTGGGTGTTAGGAAACCACGAGTTCGATTTGGGCCGGACGATCACGGAAAAGCTGATTCATCAAGCGGACTTTCCAATAATCTCGTCGAACATCTATGACGTCGAAAATGGCGACACAACGCACTTCACCGGCAGTTATATCATCCGTGATTTTGGTCCGTTGAAGGTCGGCGTTATCGGCATCACGACGTCGGGCACGGAGCGCGCGAGTTTTGAAGACAACGTGAAGAACTTGTACTTTGCACCGGAAACGACGACCTTAGCGACGTTCCGCGACAGTTTGCGCAACATGGGTTGTGACGTGATCGTCGCGGCGTGCCATTTGGGGTTGCCGTATGACCGCTGGGATGCTTGGGACGATTTGGAACGGCATGAAAAAGAAGGCTGGAAGTCCCCTTACACGCGAAATGCCTTTGAGCTTGCGCGCCGGGTTCCGGGCATCGATATTTTGTTTGCCGGAGATATTCACGTCGGCTACAAGGAACCGTGGGTGGATCCTGTGACTCACACTCCGTGTTTTCAGGGATACGGCCGCGGGACAAATTTGATGGCGGTAGAATTTGAGTTCGACGTCGCGACGGGCGAGCTATTGCGCTGGAAGAATTTTGCAGACGACGGCACTTTGCTGACTTTGTTTTCAGACGAATTCCCGCGCGAGCGTGACGTGGCGGAAACGATCGACACGGTCGTCGCGCGCGTAGAGATCGGATTCAACGAGCGCATCGGTGTCGCGGAGCAGCCGATCACGCGCATCGGCGAAGCGGAATCGGCGCTGGGAAATTTGGTTTGTGACGCATTGATGTGGAAACTTCACGGCGACATTTCCATCACGAATAAGGGGGGAGTGCGCACGGACCTGCCAGCGGGGAACATCACTCCGCAGGACGTCTTCAACGTGCTGCCGTTCGACAATACTTTGGGCGCGGTCGAAGTGACGGGCGCTTTTGTCAAAGAGATGATTGAAGACAAGGTTGCCTACGGGGGCAGCGGACTTTACGTTGCGGGAATGCGCGTGCGCGTGGACCGTTCGCGTGAACGGGGCGACCGCGTGGTATCATTGGAAATCGGCGGCAAACCGTATGATCCGAACGGCACGTATCGCTTGGTGACGACGGACTATTTGCTGGAAGGAAATTCAGGAATGGAGAAACTCGCGTCCTTGCGCAGTCAAGCCGCCGTCGAATCGGGCGTGTTCATGCGTGAGGCCGTGATTGAGTACATCAAAACGCACTCGCCGCTGCATCCGAAGTTGGACGGACGCTGGCAGTTCGTGGACAGAAGTTAAAAGACTCTACAGAATCAAGAGATAAATCAGGAGAGACTCTCATGCGGTTGAAGGCAATTTTATTGCTGTGTTTGTTTGCCCCGGCGGTATTCGGGCAGGTGATGATCAATGAATTTTTGTACGACACTCCCGGCACCGACGACACGAACATTATGTATGTGGAAATTTACGGTCCGGCGGGCACGGACTTGACGGGTTGGTATGTCGTCGGGATCAACGGTAATGGCGGCGCGGCATATGACTCAGTTGCTCTTTCAGGTGAAATTCCCAGCGATGGTTACTTTGTCGTTGGCGGTGCAGGTGTTCCTAATGTTGATCAAGTTGCTCCTCGTGATTTTCAGAATGCGGGGTCTTCAAGCGGCGACGACTGCGACGGATTGAATCTTCGCAACGGTTCCGGTCAGATAATTGACCATCTTTGTTATGGTCCTTGCGCTGCCGGTCACGTTTGCAACGGCGAAGGCGGCACGAACGCACCCGATCCGTTCCCGACGGGCGGCATCACTTACTTGCTGGCTCGCATTCCTGACCATTCGGATACGGATGACAACGCCGCCGACTGGGCTCAGACGGACACGCAAACTCCGGGTCAGCCGAACAGCGGTGAGCCGTGCGATCCGATCAATGCCGTGTTGGAAGATATTCGCGAGAACGACGACAACGGTTTGTCGCTGCTGCTTGGTGATTTTGTGATTTTCCGAGGTATTGTCAACGTCGACAATTACACTTTGGACAGTCTTACGGAATCGAACTACTTCGTTCAAGACGACAACGCAGGCGTCAATGTGTTCCGCGGTTCTGCTCCGCAGGGTTTGATGGAAGGCGATTGTGTTGAAGTTTCGGGTTGGGTTTCGCACTACAATGGATTGACGGAAATCGTGGCGTCAGGTGCCGGCAACTGCTCATTCCGCGTGGAAGCTCTGGGATCCAACGTTCCGGTGACTCCGCAGGTTTTGACGGCAACCTCGCCGTTCGAACCGTTTGAAGGCATGCTGGTTGAGATTCGCAACTGCACGGTAGTCGGCGGTGACCCGTGGCCGACGGGCGCGGGACAAAACGCGAACATCACGGTTACGGACGGTACCGGTACGTTTACGGCACGCATCGACGGTGACACGCAAGTGGGCACGGTTTCGCAGCCGTCCGGCGCGTTTACGGTGCGCGGAATTTTGACGCAGTTTGACACGTCTTCGCCGTATGACACGGACTATCAGATCACGTTCCGCTATCCGAGCGACGTAGTGACGGGTTCCGCCGTGGGCGACGACCCGGTGACGGTCGCCGAGTCTTTTGCTTTGACGAACGCTTATCCGAATCCGTTCAACGGTATCGCGAACATCGAGTTGTCGGTGGGCAGCGCCCGTGAGATCGAAGTGACGATCAGCGACGTGCTGGGCCGTCAAGTTTACAGCCGCACCTTGTCGAATTTGACTCCGGGTATGCACCGCATTCAGTGGTCACCGGAAGGCGCGGCGGGTCTGTACTTCGTGCGTGCGACGTCAAACGCTCGTGTCGAAACGACGAAGCTGCTGTATTTGAAGTAGGCATTTGTTACTCGAATAAAAGCGGGCGGCCCAATGGGGTCGCCCGCTTTTTGTTCTCGAAGAAACCGAATGCTATGCGGTCACGGCCAGCGCTTGTTCGAACTTCTTTTTGAGCAGAGGTTCGAGATGAACGACGTCCTGATCTTTGTAGTCATAGAGGGCCAACCAAGTAAAACAGAATTTGGACCCTGAGCCGATTCTGAAGAGACCGTTATTCCAGTTTTCTACGGTACCAGCGAACTGATCCATGCCGTGCGGCTGCGCCTGCACAACGACGCCTTCAATGGTATCCTTGTCAGACAGTTTTACTTTGTAACGGCCTCCTACTTTCAATTCACTAAGGGTTTTGCCCTCGAACAGCCCTTCAGCATGGACAATCCGTTCATAGGGTTTTTCACTCTCGGCCGAGTCGAACATCGTACTCGTCTTCAGCATACTACGCTTCTTGCCGTAGTGGTAAGTCAGATAGTGCGACAACGAATAGAGTTCGTATGTCCAACCGCCGAAGAAGGAATCGAATTCATCATCCCACTTCGCAGCGGTCGTGAAACCCGACTGCACCATCCTTAGCGTCGTCTTGCCTTTGTCGCTCTTGATGACGAAGTCGCAGGTGTAAGCGATAGACTTATCCTTGGACAGTGTTTCGGGTTTGGGTACGAAGGTAAGCCGCTTGTTGGGCTCCCACACTGAGATGTTGTCAATCCAGTTGAAATCGAAAAACGGTTTCCAATCGAATTCGATTTCACCGCCGACTTTTCCTTCAACGCGCGCACGAAAGCAGAACCAATTGGCGATTTGGTTGGGGTCAGTGAGTGCTGCCCAGACGGTTTCCACTGGAAGATCGAACTCAAATTCGCCCACGATGGATCGCCGCTCGCCTTCGACGAGTTTGTATACGGCCATGTTTATTCTCCTTCAAGGTCTTTGGTTATTGCGGGATAGGCTCCGAAAATCCAATTGAACGTGCGGCCTTCAGGACTTTGGTCATCATTGTATTTGGCGCTGATGCGAGCGAGCGCGTCAGATGCTTCGCGGGCAAACTCGGCGCGTTTTTCGGGTGATGCGAAGCGAACCTCCGCCGACAACGTGAAGGTCGCGACCTTCTTTCTTTTCTTTCCGGCGTGCATGGCGATATGTCCCAACTCGCGGATGAGTTTGGCGGCCGTCGCGATCAAATAGTTCGCAGAGAGTTTGTCGGGCTCGCGCTCGGGTACCGGTGCGAGGGCACCGAGCACGGACGGACTGATGCACAGCGATTCGTCCGCGCGCACGAGGACTCGCTCGACGCAGTTGCCGCGCTTGCGGTCTTCAACGTGCTTAATCAGTCCGCGCTTTTCCAGTTCGCGCAGATGATAGTTAATTTGCTGGCGGGGCCGTTTGGTGATGCGGGCCAGCGAACTTGCGGAGTTGGGTTCGGCCAAGAGTTCAAGCAACTCTTGCCGTTCGAGATTCAGGAGTCCTGCGGCGACATCCAGCTCGGTTATTAGTCGTAGTGCGTTCATGGGTGTCAATATACAACCGACAACTTAATTTGTCAAGAAATACTTCCACTTCGGTAAATTGTATAATAAATTGTGTTTTAAATATTTAGAAATTTATCCGGTACAAAAAAGAGGCGAGCAAAGCTCGCCTCAAACGATTCAGACCCCACCTGTCTTCTAATGCAATTCCACTACCGTGCTGCCGAAATCATCGTGATTGGCACCGCCGTCATACATGCTTCTTACGAGGGGATGTGTCTCGAGGAATTCACGCACGTGGACACGCAACATGCCTGTGCCCTTGCCGTGAATGATCTTAACGGACGGGTAACGGTGTTCGGAAGCGACCGCGAGGTAGTGATCAATGATCGGAATCGCTTCTTCGCCAAGTTTGCCGCGCAGATCAAGTTCACCCGTGATGCGCTCGTCAGTCATCTTCACGTTTACTCGCACTTGGGGCGACTTTTTCTTTTGCGCCGGTGCGGGCTCATAAAGTTTCGTCGTGTCAAACCACAGCCGCATACCGTTCATCTCGACTTCGGCTTGCTTGCCGCTGCGTTTGACATTCGTGACGACACCTTCCCCCTCCACTCCCTCGACGGCCACGCGCACACCGGGTTCGATCTTGGTTAGTTTCTTTCGCTCAGGAACAGGCTCTTTGAGTTCCTTAGCCGTCTTCTTGACTTCGACGTCGACTTTGGAACGCAGTTCACGCAGCTTTTTGCGCGCGGAGGTGACGGCGGCTTTCTCCGCCTGTTTTTCTTTAATGTCGCGCACGAGGTTTTCGATTTCCTTGCGGGACTCTTCGACGAGCTTCTCGGCTTCGGCGAGCGCTTGTTTCTTCGCTTGAGCTTTGGTTTTCTTCAGCTCTTCGGTGCGATCCTGATAGAGTTTTGAGAGGGCTTCGTATTGAGTGAGCTTCAGGTCAGACTCGCGGCGCAATTTCTCGTAATCTTCGATTTTGCGCGAGAGTTCGCTGACGAGTTCTTCAAGCCCCAAGGCTCCTTGATCCAAAAATCCTCGTGCACGTTTCAGAACGCGATCCGGAAAACCAACTCGCTGAGCAATTTCCAGCGCATAGCTGGAACCGGGAAGTCCTTCTCTAAAATGATATGTGGGAACAAGGCTCTCTTCATCGAAAGCCATTGAACCGTTTTGAAGGCCATCGGTTTCATGCGCGAAGGCTTTCAGCGCACCGTGGTGAGTCGTGACTAAGCTCACGGCACCCTGCATGGTCCATTCAAGCAAGGTGGCCTGCGCGAGCGCCGCTCCGATCGCTGGATCCGTAGACGAACCGATTTCATCTACGAGCAGAAGTTTTGGTGACGCGTTTTCTTCGGTCATCTTGCGCAGCCGCGCGACGTGTCCGGTGAACGTCGAGAGGTCACCTTCCAAAGATTGCGCGTCGCCGATGTCCGCCCAGATACTTGCGAAATGCGGAAGCTGACTGCCGGAAGCCGCGGGAATGAAAAAACCTGCTCCCGCCATCAGGCTCAGCAGACCGACCGTCTTCAATGCAACCGTTTTTCCTCCGGCATTGGGACCGGAAATCACGACGCTGCGCACGGGCGGAACGATCTCAATCGTCAACGGCACCACGGTTTGAAGTTTCTTTTCGTGCACACGTTCGAGCAAGAGCGGATGCTTCGCACGCCATAGTCGAATGACGCCTGTGTCATTGAGTTCCGGCGCGATGCCTTCCCATCTTAGGGCGAGTTTGGCGCGGGCATAAAGCTCGTCGAACTCGGCCATGATTTCGAGTGACAGCACAATTTCTTCCAAACTCTCATGCACCAGCGCCGTGAGTTTCAGCAGGATTTTGTGAATCTCGCGCTTCTCTTCGAGTTCGATTTGCCGCAGCTTGTTGGAGATCGGCAAAGTTTCAACAGGTTCCAAAAACACCGTCGCGCCGGACGCGCTGGTGTCGACCATCACACCCTGCACTTTGTTTTTGGCGTCGTCACGCACGGGCAGGACCAGTTTGCCGTCGCGGTAATTCACCACGCTGTCCTGCAAGTAACCTTGCTCGGCCCACTTTTGCATGATGGAACCTAACCGGTCTTCGAGATGCTTGCTTTCCTTGCGGCGATCACCGCGCAGCCGTTTCAGCTCGGGCGACGCATCATCGAAGAGTTCTCCGTCCTGATCAATCGATGATTCGATTTTGCGCGCGATGCCGCCATGATCCCACAATCGATTGGCAAGGCCCGCAAGCTCGGGCAACGTTTCTCCGCGGGAATGGAGTTGGAGACGGACACGGTTGGTGCACGCCAAAGTCTCGGCGATTTTTCGCAAGTCGAGCGGGTCGAGACTTGCTCCTTCGACACCGGCGCTCTTCAGCGATTCGCGAATGTCCGACAGACCGTCTATGGGCAAACCGCCGTCGGTCTCGGTGAGCACACGCACCATTTCGTTGGTGCGCAGCAGTACGAGGTCCGCGCGGTTGCGCGACAACGGCACTTCGAGTGCTAAAAGCCGCTCCGCCCCCAAAGACGAAGCGGCCGAGTCCGCTGCAATATGAATCACGCGCTCCCATTCGAGCGCGAACAAAGTTTCGTCGCCGATCATACCCAATTGCGTTTTTCCCAGCTCTCCCAATGTGTCAAACTGTGCACGGCCTTTTTTCCGACGCGGATGAGTTTGGATTTATTCATGAAGGTTGTCATTTGTCCGCTCACGTCGGCCCACTGAATGACCATCACCAAGGCTGCGAGCAGGAAGATTCCTTTGGCAGTTCCTCCCGCCAATCCTAAGATGCGATCGGGCCATTTGAGTTTCGTCCCGTCGATCCACTGGTGGAGTTTGTTTCCCATGTAGGCGAACACGAGGTAGATAATCAAAAAGAACAACAGGAACATCAGTCCGGAAGCCCAGCGCAGTTCCCATCCCGGCTCGGCGAATTTTCCCGCGAGTGCCTGCAGTTCACCTCTGAAATAGAGCGTGAGAAAGAGGCTCACTGCGAGGCCGATGGTAATCATCAGCTCAAACAGGAATCCGCGCCGGATACCACCGACTCCGAAACCGACCAGCAAGAAGATAATGAGGACGTCGAGGATATGCATAACCTATGGTTTAACCGGGGACCTGTCCAAAGCCGAGCAGTTTTTCCATGCGGCTGAGAACGTACGAGAATCCCTGCACTTTTGGGCTCTTGTTTCCTTCAATGGTGTAGAGTATTCCATCTTTGAGCGAATGTACCAAACCAATATGGCCCTGCCATCCGCTCGCTTGCACGCGCCACCACACAACGATATCACCGGGTTCGGGAGAATATCCCGAATTCGGTTCGTGAGTCCAACCGTGGTCTTTGAATTGTTTCAGTATATCGCGGGCACCGACCGAATACGTAAACGGCATGCCCTGCGAATTGTGACTGTAGCACCAACTTGTGAAGGCGGCGCACCAACTTGAGCCTTCGGGAGCGAGTCCATTCAAATACTTTCGCACCCATTTGCCTTTGTTGTTGCCGCCTTCTTCGCCCGCGCCGAGATTCAGTTCATTGATTGCAGTCTTTAGGGCAGCTCTTCCGAATCTGCTTCCACCGGCGGACTGCGGCGGCATTCTGCCGTAATCGACGGCCGCGACGGTTTCGATCAGAGGTTTGCGATGAGTGAGGCTCCACCATGTCAACGGACCGACTTTTCCATCGACCACCAACGGTTGACCAAGTTGATCGAGATTTTGCGATTGAAAGGCCTTGACGGCATTTCTTGTTTTGCCGCCGAAATCACCGTCTACCGCAACAGCATAGCCGCGCTCGCAGAGCAACTCTTGCAGTTCACGAACATCAGGACCGTGTGATCCATAGGACAAATCCGGCATACGCTCCCCCCGAACGTTGGTGAAAGACTCTAAGTACAAAATACCCAAGCAGAGTCTGACGTGCAAGAGGGGTATCAAAGAAAATCGCCCGGACAGCGGACTGTGCGGGCGATTTCAGAATCATCAATTGCCTTAGCGATTACGCAGGATGCGATTGATCTTGCGAATTTTGCGTTCGGTTTGGCTGCGTTCACGCTTGGCCGTTTCACAGGGTTTTTCGTAGAATTGGCGGCGGCGGACTTCGGAAAGGATTCCGGACTTTTCACAGGCCTTCTGAAAGCGGCGCACGAGGCGCTCCATGGGTTCACCCTCACGGGCTTTGACAAATGGCATGGCTAAAAGTTCACCTCCTTCCGGGCAGCGGTTAGTTCGTGGTTTGCAACAGACTTAGAATATACGAAGAGTCTACCAGAAAGGCAAGAGACTCGAATTCTTGAAATTACAGAAACTTAGTAGTCATCATCTCCGCCGCTGTCATCGCCGCCGCCATAGCCGGAGTAGTCTTCGTCTTTCTTGCGTTGGGCGACTCGCTTTTTGAGGCAGTTAAAACAGACCCTCTCGATAGACAGCCAACCGTATTGTTGCCCGCAGTCGACACAAATAAGTTGACGGGGCGCGAGCCTTTTGGGACGCGGTGGTAACTGAGAAGCCCCGGCGGCAGGCGGACCGCCGAGCTCGGGATCGAGGATTAATGTGCTGGCGAAAGGATCGAGGTCATCGAGGATTTCACCGTCTTCAGTTTCCTCTTCTTCGGCCATGTCTTCTTCGAGAAATTCTTCCGTTGCGCTGCGCTTGCGGCCGCGAACTCCCTTTTTGGCGGCGTCTTTCCCCCGACCGCGGGCCGGACGATCATCGTCATCGTCGTCGAAATCTTCTTCTTCATCGCTTGGATCGTCATCTTCGAAGTCGTCATCACTGTCTTTGGCGGCTTTTTTGTTGCCGCGCTGTTTGGGCTCATCGTCTAAGACGTCCACGTCGTCGAGTTCATCGTCCGTCTGGCCCTTAGCTTTCTTCTTGGTTGCCTTGGGCTTTTCCGTTTTCTCGACAACGGGCTTCCGGCCCCGTTCCTTTTTGGGCGTGACAGCTTCCACTTCGATCGAAGCGTCAGCAGCCGAGCTTTCCGGCTCAACCACCTGCTCACTCTTGGTCTTCTTGGTCGTCTTCGGCACTTTTTCTGTAGTTTTTCTGGCTTTGGTCGGCTTCGTGTCGGACGGCGCAGACTTCTCCTTAGGCGCGGCAGTTGCAGCACGTTTGGGCTTCGGATCGGCAGTTTTCTTGCTTTTCTGAGTCTTCGAAGTGGGTGATTTGGCCCGCGGAGCCATAGGCGGATTTCCCGAATTATGACAATTTTGACGCGTCCGAACGGGTAGTTCGTTCCCAAAACCCGCCAGACCCGGCACAAGTTCCCAGCCCTTAGTGGCAAATATAGCACTGATGGCTGAAAGCGAACCAATATAGGCGACCATTCTCAGGCTGTCAAGCCGAAAGCAGCTTGAGTCGCTACTTTCGACAATATCTGCATAGTGTTTAAGTTTATGGTTTACATAGGTATACAATTAGACAGGCAGAGACTGCCTAATAATTGGGAGGCAATTTCGCGACATCGCCCTCTAATTTTAGTGGCACTCTCCTTGCAGAGTGTCTTCAGGTCAACAAGGAACGGAATTGGAAGAAACGCTCACATCAACAAATGTCAGCTTAGCAGCAGACTCGACTCACAATTCCAAAGGGCATTTGCTGTGGGTCGCATCCCAGTGGAAGGAACGCGATCCCATGTTGGACAAATTGGTCGAACTTGGGATAGAGGTGCGTGAAGTCCGAGGCACGGTAGTAGCGCTGGGTATGATCGCTGACAGTTCTGCAGACGTCCTCTGGCTGGATAGCCTGGATGGTGAATTGACGCTGGACGAGATTCTGGACGCGCTGCGAATTCCGCGGTTGATTCATCCATTGGCCGTAGTGCTGACACCGACACTTGCGGCGGAAAACCAATCGACAGAACTCGGGCCGTCCGACGAGATCATGGACAGCGAAGAGTGCAAGGTGAATCCCACTCCGCTGCTGCAGTTGATCAAAGTCGCTCGACTCGAACGCCAGATAATAGAGCGTGAGCATGAAATTCTGAATTCGCTTCCGCACGCTTTAGTGGTAGTGGACCGCTCGCTGACGCTTTGGAAAGTAAATAAGAAAGTCGAATCGCTGTTAGAAATCAGCGATCCGGACTATCGCAAGAAAGCACTGGGCCGTCACATCAGCGTGGGCCTCGCGTCCGCGGGCGGCGGCTTGTCAGACGAGCCTTATCCGCATTTGATTCACGAGCTCGAGAAGGCTCTGCGCAACGGACGCGGGAAATTCCGGGTAAAAGAAAAGATCGGCGGCAGCGAACGTCTGATAAGCGGGGAGATAACCCAGCTTGTGCACAGCACCGATCATTACTTGGTCGACTTGCGGGATATCACTGCAGATGAACAGGCTGTGTTGTTTGAAGCTCGCCGTGAACGCCTTGCCACAATCGGCAATTTGTCTGTTGGCGTGGCGCACGAAATTCAGAATCCGAATACGTTCAGTCGCGTGAATGCCGCGAACTTGAAAATGATGTTCGACGCGGTCAAGGCCGTGATGATACAAGCGGCAGCGGCGTCCGGCGGCATGATCGGAAAGATGCCGGCAGAGATGTTTATCAAAAAAGCCGGCGAAGCGATCAACGGCGTGGACATGGCCAGCCGTCGCATCGAAGCGGTGTTGACGACACTGAAGTCGTTTGGCAGAACGGACGACGGAGAGCTGCAATCCGTCGCCATCAAACCCGTGGTCGACGAAGCAGTGATGCTCGTGCGGCACGAAGCCCGCGGCAAGTGCGAGATCATCTCGGAAGTGGCGGACGACGTTCCGCTTATTACGGCGTCGGCGACCGGACTGAGTCAAGTTCTTGTGAACTTGCTTCAGAACGCGATTCAAGCATTCGGTGAAGACAGACCGCAGAAGCGCGGAACGAATCCGGCGAAGATCACGATTAAGGTTGAAAACGTCAACGAAGACGAAGTGATTTTGTCGTGTTCGGATAACGGTCCGGGAGTTCCGGAGACTCTTCAAGAAAAAGTATTTCGCCCCTATTACACGACGAAGCCGCAGGGCCAAGGGACGGGCCTCGGGCTTTCGATATCGACCGACATGATTCACAGGTTCGGCGGGGATTTGACGCTGCGCAGTAAAGCGGGCGAAGGGGCAACATTTTATATCAAGCTGCGGCGGCACGAAGAGCCGTCCGACCATTCATAAGGAGCAGGTATGGCATACAAGGTGATGATCGTTGACGATGAAGATTTGATTCTTTCATCGCTCGAGACATTTTTGACGCTGCGCGGTTACGAAGTACAAACGTCCAACAATCCGGTGGAAGCACTGGAGCGTATCGAGTTCGACAAGTTTCACGTCGTGCTCATGGACATCAACATGCCGCAGATGACGGGGCTCGAACTCTTGAAGCGCGTGAAAGCGGCGCGTCCGACGGTGCAAGTGATCATGATGACGGCCTATACCACGATCCAGAAGTGTATCGAGTGTGTCGAGCGCGGCGCCAGCGACTATTTGCTCAAACCGTTTGAAGACATGGAGCAGCTTGCGGACCTTATCGATGAAACCTGCCGCCGCGTGGCACGCTGGGAAGTGATTGCCAAGGAAAGCCTGCGCAATCCTCGCGACGTGACGGCGCATCAATTGTAAGATATCCGCGGCGGCACCCGCTGCGGGTGACCCGCATTCGCCGAGCAGGGATTAAGCGAGTCAGCGCGGTTCCCTGCCGGAATCAGGGCGTCCTCGCGGTAATGAAGTACCGCGACTAAAAAGAGACCGCAAACACGGGGATGTGTTTGCGGTTTTTTGCGCCCTTGATAAGGGCGGAACGTTGTGCTGGCGCGGGGCCTTGCGAATAGCGGGGGCTTAGAATGTGTAGCTTGCGCCGACTAAGAGAAGATGGGCCAGCGAACTTGAGAACTCGCTCGTGCTGAAATCGCCGTCCCGAGTTTCGTAGTGCGTGTTCGTCGCGTTGATATGAAATCCCGTCGACAGAGTGACTTTCGTCGGTTTGATACGGAACTTCAGTTCGGCATCGAGAAAGAAACCGTAGGCAATGGAGCGATCAATTTCTCCGCGATGATATCCATCCTGATTTCGAATCCAAAACGTGTTCTTGACGTTTCCCAAGCTCAAGCCGCCGCCGAACGACGGCACGACGACAACCAACGGATTTCCCGTCGTGAACCAGTGCCCGCCGATCAGAAATTGTTCGGTTCCCTCCCAATACACAGCGGAGTGATTCACGTCGGGATCGGCCGAGACATGAAGATAGCCCGCGAACAACTGACGTTTCGCCGTCATGGCACCGGCGCGAAGCACAAACGCGTTGGCAGGATCGAACGGAAAAGCATTTGCTTCCACAAAAAAACGCGGCACAGCCTGCGCGGAGACTGTGCCGAGAAGAAACATCATCAGAATTGATGTTTTGAATTTACGCACGACTATTCCTCAGTGTCAAACGTCTTGAAATGGTAAACCAATCCGAGTTTGAAACCGTTCTCCCGGATTTCGTATTGATCCGCGGTCGGCGAATAAGTGAAATTTTCTACTTCATATTGGCCCGAAAAGCGGGCTTCGTACGCGTGGATTTCATACGCAAGGAATGCTTGCAGAGGAAGATTGGACGGGCGGAAGGCAAACCCGAATTCGAGAATACCGCCGTACGCATCTTCCGACTCAAGTTCTTCTTCATGTGAAAAACTCGCGTTTGTGAAATTGGAAGAGAGCGTCCAATCCGATTTTATTGTGGCATGTCCCCACGTCAGTCCGACGCCAACCATCGGCCGCAGCCAAACGGGAAGCGCGGAAATCGTCGGCTGCACACGTCCGCCCAGCGCAAAATGCTGACTGGTGATTTCACTCGAATTATATTTCATGGACGAAAAACCTTTAAAAACATTGAAGGTATCGTCGCCGGTCAAACTCGAACTTCCGCTGCGATAGCCGACATATGCCGAGTACGTGCTGTTCGTGACGCCGCCTTCGACTTGCAGCGCGAGACCGGAATGATCAGGAAGATTGCGGCAAGCGCTCTCTAAACGCGGACCTTTGCACCGTGTAAAGTGATCGTTTGTCGTGTTGATATTCGCGCCAACGCCGACAAAGGGACGCAGGTGCTCGGCAAAAACCGGAGCGGTTAGCAGAATAGACAGAAGAACCGCGAAAAGTGCGCGCATTAGTTTGACCTCCGGGACAAATGACATTTAAATGACACCGTGACCGGCACAAACGCACTCTTCAGCGGTTCGTCGGGATTGTCGTATCGGCAATCTGGCGAAAGGCATTCGAAATCTGCGTTCGTGCCTTTGCTCGAACGATATTTTCAGAGAGTCTTAGGACTTCTCTAAGGGTTTATAGTGTTTTTCCATCCAGGCTTTGTAGTCGGCCTGTTTGAGTTTGATGTCGCGCCACCACGCTTCGTTCTCCACGTACCACTTGACGGTTTTTTCGAGACCTTGCATGAAGTTGTGATTCTTCTTCCAACCGAGCTTCTGGATTTTGTCGGTATCGACGGCGTAACGTCGGTCGTGGCCGGGACGATCCTGCACGTAAGTGATCAAGTCGTCGCCCTTGCCCAGAAGTTTCAGAATTGCGTGCGTGACGTCGATGTTGTACTCTTCGTTGTGCGAACCGCAGTTGTAGATTTCGCCGACTTCGCCTTTGTGCAGAACGAGATCGAGTCCGTCGCACTGATCTTCGACGAACAGCCAATCGCGCACCTGCTTGCCGTCGCCGTAAACGGGAACGGGTTTGTTCTCGATCAAGTTCGTCGTGAACAGCGGGACGAGTTTCTCGGGATATTGATAGGGGCCGAAGTTATTCGACGAGCGCGTAATCAGCACGGGCAGGCCGTAGGTGACGAAATACGAACGCGCGAGCAATTCACCGCCGGCTTTGGCCGATGAATAGGGCGATGACGGAGAGAGATTGTCGGTTTCTTTGAAGTAGCCTTCGAGACGCGAGCCGTAAACTTCGTCGGTGGAGATGTGGAGGAAGCGCTCGACTTTGCGGCGGCGCGCTTCTTCGCACAACACGTACACGCCTTTGACGTTCGTCATCACGAACAGATCGCCCGCGTGAATCGAACGGTCGACGTGCGTCTCGGCGGCGAAGTTGACGACGGCGTCGCAGCCGTCCATCGCTTCGGCAACTTTTTTCTCGTCGCAGATATCGCCCTGCACGAAACGGTAGCGCGGATCGCTTGCGACATCCTTGAGGTTGTCCAGGTTGCCCGCGTAGGTCAGCGCGTCGAGGTTTGTGATTTTCAAGTGCGGATATTTTTTCATCATATGCCGCACGAAGTTGGAGCCGATAAACCCGGCCCCTCCGGTTACAAGGAGGTGGTTCATGAAATGTCTATGTTATTCTATCTTATCGCTCTTTTGAAGATTGTGCTTAGCACACAACAATCTAACATTTTCGGCAATTAAAGAAGTTCCGCCTTTGGAATATGGAAAGTCATGGTCAAAATGTAAGTTCTCAGTGCTTTCGCAAATGACGCATCTACCTTTATCTCGTTTGTAGACTTCAAGCTTTACAGCAGACGGGATAACCCGCGAATGTGTCAACTCAGTAACGCTAAGAGAATGTTGGTCAACCTCGTCTACAAGTTCTAATCTAAACTTGTAGACTTTTCGTGTCCCATCGCTTTCTTGCCAGGAGTCAACTAACTTGAAGCTCCCATTGAAGACCCAAACTCCATCCATGACTTTTTGGTACACGCGAACAACTTCAGCGTTTTCTTCCCCCGACTTGAATGCATGAGCCGCTCGATAGAAGAGACCATTCTGAGTTGGCTTACCGCTTGGCAAGGCAAGGGGCTGATCAACAGACTTTGGGTCACCCTCTACTCGATTTCTCGCAGCATCATGGCCTTCATAGATCAGGACACGCCCACCTTCTTCTATACGGTCGCTGTACGGAGCGTTCTTACGAACACTCATCAAGAATATGCTTGTACTTCCATTCGGTCGGAAGTGCATACCTGCCTGAAGCATCCTTCCATATTCGTTCTCACACATTTCGTGGTGAGAGAGAATGGTATTTCTTGCAATCATGTACCTGCCGCAGCAGCGTCTCGTTGCCTACTTTCCAAGTAGGTTACTTATACACAATATCCCAATTATACGGGATATTCGGGTCGTCGTATTCTGCGCGTTCTTCGTCGGGGTTTTTGTAGTCGTAGAGTTTGGTGGGGCAGTTGACGACGACGCTTTCGTGCTCGCTGATGCACTTCCAACCGTGGTAAACGCCTGCGGGAATCACGATCAGCATCGGGTTGTATTCGCCGACGAAAAATTCGTTGACTTCACCCTTGGTGGGCGAATCCGCGCGCGCGTCGTAGAGCGCGACCTTGACCATCCCCTTGACGCAGGTCATTTGGTCAGTCTGATGTTTGTGAAAGTGCCACGCCTTAACGACGCCGGGATAGTTGGTCGTCATGTAAATTTGTGCGACGGGCAAATAGTCGGGATCATCCGTGCGCAAAATTTCCATCAGCCGACCCCGCTCATCGGGCATCAGCCGCAATTTCTTAGTGATAACGTCCTTGATCATTTCAGTCGGAATCTTTCTATGGTTTAGCGTTTCAAATAGTCTTTCAAACCCTTTTCCCACGTCGGCATGTCATTGCCGATCGCTTGCGCGTAGAGCATGGGCGACAGGCGCGAGTTGCGCGGACGCGGAGCGGGGCGCGGAAATTCTTCGGTCGAGCACGGCAGCACGTTGGTGACGATACCCGCAAGCTCAATGGCTTTCTTGGCGAATTCGTACCACGTCGTGTAACCCTGATTGGTGATGTGATAGGTGCCGAACGCGCCGCTCTCGGACAGGCGAATCAACTCGGGCACGAGATCGGAGACGAACGTCGGCGAACCGTGCTGGTCGCTGACAATTTTCAGTTCATCGCGTTCACGCGCGAGTTTCAAAATCGTTTCGATGAAATTCGGGCCGTTCTTGCCGATCAGCCACGATACGCGCACGATGTAGTGCCACTGGCAAAGCTGGCGCACGAAACACTCGCCCGCATATTTTGATTTGCCGTAAATACTCTGCGGGTTGGCGGCATCCCACTCGTCATAGGGACCGTTTTTCGTGCCGTCAAAAATGTAGTCTGTCGAAATATAGAGCAGCGGCACGCCGAGCGATTCGGCAGCCAACGCGACATTTTGCGTGCCGATGGCGTTGACGCGCATCGCGGTGTCAATTTCAGTTTCGCACTGGTCGACTTTGGTGAAGGCCGCACAGTGGAAGATGAACTCTGGATCCGCTTCGCCGATTGCGTGCAGCACGCGCTCGCGGTTGGTGATGTCCATGTCCGGCAAATCAAAACCGACGACCTCGTCGCCTTGGTCTTCGCAGGCGAGCGAAAGTTCGCTGCCCAACATGCCGAGATAACCTGTGATGAGAACTTTGCGCATTTTAGTTCCGGCCGGGTTGCGCTATGCTTAACCCGGTTCGGCGATTAAATTGTTTTGCTTCTGCCAGTCGCACGCGCTCGGCGAAGTTAAGTTACGTTGCTTCCGCGAAACGCGGTGTGAATCGATCAATCACCAACAACACCGCTGTTGGAATCAGCGGACCGAAATAGTTTGCGCCCTCCCACGCCGAAAGCGAATAGTCGCGCGCCTTCAAATCTCCCAGCGCGGACCAGAACATCGTGACCACCAGCGACAAAAGCGCGCATTTGATCCACGCATGCTCATCGAGTTTTGTTTTCAGCGCGAGATAGATCAAAACTATCGCCGAGCTGACGGTTGCCGTGATTTCAAGCGTTGGGCCAAGCAGACCCTTTGCCCAATAGAATCGCGTCAAGGGAAAATAGCGCTCGGGATTCCAGAGATAGAACGGCAACTGAATCAAAATGAACAGGCCGATGGCCGCGATGCCGTAGGCAAATCCGGTCTTAATCTTTTTACGCAGCAGAAATCCCGCGACGAGCGCGAGCAGATAGCCGAAGACGATGCGCGAGGTGGTGACGCTGGCTGAAAAGAGTGCGCTAAAGAATTTTGCAATTGCGCCGCCGCCGGTCCACGCGCGATAGCTCCACAAGATTAGCAGAAGAAACGCGCAGCCCATTGCGAGCATGTCCGAACCTGTGACGGAGAGTTCCCAGACGAGCGGAGAACTGAAACACAGAATCAAAAAGAGCGTGGCGAGTTCAAGCGAACGAATACGCGAGATAACGAATGCCGTCAGCGCAACCCAGAACGGAGTGAACAGCGCGAAGAATTTGGTCAATGTGAACGGCAGCGCAATCGCGACCCACGCAGGGCCTGCGCTGACCCATTCATTCAAAAACGTTTCGCCTTCGTAGGGATTGACTCCTGCGATCAATCGCTCGCCGCCGACGATCAGCGCGTCATCCTGCGGACTCCCCCGCCCTTCTAATTTTAGAGCATCAGCGCGGGGATAGATGGTCGCATTCAGCGCAATATGCAACACGATCAGCCCGATGAACACTGCGCGTGAACGAAACAGGCGCGCGTATTTTTCAGAATTCAGAATCTGAATGTAGGCAAAAAACGCGACAATGAAATAGATCGGAATGAAAATGTGCAGCGACTCGGGCAGATACTTGACCAGCGCGCGCAGCGAAGGAATTTGCAGCGCGTACAATAATAACCAAGGGCGCCAATCGAGAAGTGCTTGTCTCATTCAAGTTCCGGCCGGGTTGCGCTTCGCTTAACCCAGCTCGGCGAAAACACTCAGAAGTACTCGTTTCATTTCGGATTCCGGCGGGGAACCGCGCTGACGCGCTTAATTCCCGCTCGGCGAATCACATTCGTTCGGCAATCTGCGGGCGGATTGCCATCCGCCCCTACAGTTATTCGAGAGAATAACTTGCCTTCACTACCGCAGTGATGTCTTTTTCTTTAGACGACGTGTCGTAGTAGCCGTAGTCGGAGACATCGGTCGAGTTGCGCGGAGTGACTTGGAAGACGCCCATGCGCGCGTCGCGGAGTTCGCCGAGCTTCGCGCCGGAGGATTCGGCCATGACTTTGGCGCGTTCGGTCGCGTCCTTCATCGCTTCGCCGAGCATTTCGATGCGCATGTCTGCGAGTTTGGTGTAAAGATATTGCGCGCCCCAACCGGAGAACGGCACGCCTTCGCTGATGAGTTCGTCGGATTTCTTGATCAGATTTTCAATCGCATCGACACGCGGCGAACGGATTTCGAAATTTTGCGTGACGCGATAGCCGAGCACGCGGCCCGTTTGATATCCGTTTTGATTGTACTCGATGATCTGATCGCTCGACACAGGCTTCATAGTGATTTCCGAGTCGGGCACACCATTGTCCTTGAAGAAACGCGCGAGCCGCTCCGTATGTTTCTGCACGGCGCGGTAGGCTTCCTGCTGCGTGCTCTCTTGCGCATTCAGATTGCCGGACCAGATAATCAAGTCCGACACGATGGGCCGCTTGGCCGAACCGGTGACGGCAATCGTGTCGCCGACCTTGCGCATCTCGATCAGTTGATGCCCAAGAATCCAAGCCGCCGCAACAATCGCGATAGCGACGAAGAACAGACCGCCGGAGTTATCTTTTGTGGGAGTGGACATTCCAATATCTCTCAGTTCTATATCTGTCATCCTGAACGTAGTGAAGGATCCCTCTGAAAATCTTCAGGTGCGAACCAGTCCGCCGCGAGATCTTTCCACTCCGGGTTTACAGATTCAATAAGTTCTATTTTTCTCTTTCGAAGCCAGCCCTTGAGTTGTTTCTCGCGACCAATAGCCCAATGCACACTGTCTGTCGACTCAAAATACACAAGTTTCGTCAAATTGTAGCGTTTCGTGAAACCTTCGATGAGTTTCTGCTTGTGCTCGAAGACTCGTTTCTCGAGTTTGCTTGTCATGCCTATATACAGAACGCAGGAAGGCCCTGACATGATGTAAACGTAGTAATGATGCTCCTTCAAGCTCGTGTTGCCACAGTTTTGCGGAGAGATCCTTCACTACGTTCAGGATGACAGATGCGGAAACATTCCCCCCTAAAACCAATTCTCCTTCAACTCAGGCTTAACCTGTTCCGCCACCAACCGCGAAGCGCGATACAGCGACGGAAACGTCCCGGCATCCGTCCACCAGCCTTCAATCGTGGAAGACGTCAGCGAGCCTTCGCGGAGGTAGGCGTTGTTGACGTCGGTGATTTCCAGTTCGCCGCGGGCGGAGGGTTTCAGGGTGCGGATGATTTCGTAGACGTGCGCGTCGTACATGTAGACGCCGATGACCGCGAGATTGGATTTGGGCGCGCGCGGTTTTTCTTCGATGGACAGGACCTTGCCGCTTCCGTCGACTTCGGCGACGCCGAATCTGTGCGGGTCGTGGACTTCTTTCAGCAAAATTTTCGCGCCCTTCTTCTGGGCTTTGAACTCATCGACGTGCGGCTTGATGGTGTTTTCCAAAATGTTGTCACCGAGAATCACGCAGATCGAATCGTCGCCGGTGAATTCGCGGGCCAAACGGAGCGCGTCGGCGATGCCGCCTTCACCCTCTTGATAGGCATAGTTGATGAAATTCAGGCCGAACGCCTTGCCGTTGCCGAGTAGATTCAAAAAGTCGCCGGCATAGTGACCGCCGGTGACGACGACGATTTCGTCAATGCCTGCATCGACGAGCGTCTGAATCGGAAAGTAGATCATCGGCCGGTCGTAGACGGGCAGCAGATGTTTGTTTGTGATCTTGGTCAGGGGCAGCATGCGCGTGCCGAGACCACCTGCGAGAATTACGCCTTTCATAAGCGGATCAAAGGGGGGTTATGTGAAGAAAAATTACAAATCGAAAAATGGGAAATATCAAATGTCGTCATCCTGAACGTAGTGAAGGACCTCTCTGGAGAGTTCAGAGTGATCCATCAGCCGCAGCGGCTTCAGGATGACAAGCGCTCTGGACCTTACACTCCGGCACTTACCTCTTACCTTCTCACCGCCATTGCGGGTGTGGACACCCACAACGGCGATCAAAGGCATATTGCTCCGCCGTTGTCGGTCTCCAGACCGGCAATGGCAGAAATCGTCAAGTTCTAGCCTTCATTTCTTGCCCACGAACAATCACGAAAGCGATCAGCGACACCAAGAAGAACACCAGCAGCGCCCACGCGATGCCTTGGATCGTGCCGACGATGGAACGGTAAATCTCGAGTGTCCATGTTTCGTTGTTTAGGATCGGAGGCTGCCATGTTTGGTCTTCGTGGGTCTTCTCGACTCCGGGTTTGTCGACCCAGCGGCCTTGCGAGCCATCCGTGTACTGCTCGAGTTTATAAAGGTTTACTCCCGAGCTGACACCGACGACGATCACTGCGAACATAATGTAGCGCTGCCACGCGGACGAAATTTCGTCACGCAGAACGCGGGTGAGGATACCGCCGATAGATTTGCGAAAGATGAGCGCCACGATTGTGCTGGTCACGAGGGACGTTAGAAGTGTGGCGAAGAGAAGGGAGAAAAACATGGCGGCGAGAAAATATGAAATATGAAGTATGAAATATGAAAGCCGAAAACTGCTTCCAAAACTCCAAGCTATCGCGTCAGCACATTGGGTCCAGCGGCACGCTCGTGGTTAAAAGTGTAGGTCGCCGCCGACCAGCGCGCCGGGTTCGACATGCGGGCCATTCAAAATTTGGCGGCGCATCGAATCCTCAATGTCATCCAGATAGAAATTCCACTCGCGGTGGTCTTCCGGTTTTAGGCCTTGCTCGACAATACGGACCCGCTTGACGAGGTCCAAATCTTCCTTAGGAACTTTGTGCCGCGGCAAAAGGATTCCCAGTACGTGCATGGTTTTGCTTCCGGACTCTTGTATAATCAGACACTTCCGGTCCGACACTTGACCGTAGCCCCAACCGTCCGCCGAGAACGAGCGAATCGACGCCTCGGGTCTTGTTAGATAGATATTCAAACGGCAGGTATTCTCGGAAATTTTGCCGAGCACGGGGCCTCCAGACACGTTAGCAATTCAATCGGCGTACTCCACCGATGATGGAGCAAAGCAAGTGAAAAAGTTACGGATTCCTCGCTGGAGAGTCAAGCTAACTTCCTCTCTTTTCTTAGCTTGAGGTCTGTTTCGCTTGCATTTCGACAGTGGGAAAGGTACCTTGTCGGAATGGCAAAAACACGATTTGTATTGATTGGTCCGGGCGCAGTCGGAAAAGTGCTGGCTCGTCGGTTGGCAGCTTCGGGATGGCAATGCGCAGGAGTGTGCGGACGCGGGTCGGCGGCGGGACGACGGTTGGCCAAGGAGTTGGGAGCTCCCTACTGGAACTCGGTAGAGAAAATCGAGCTAAAGAGCGGCTTCATTCTGCTTCCGGTCGGCACGCATATGATTGCGCCCATCGCCAACGAGCTTTCGAAACTCCCCCTCAACTGGCCGAAGATTTCGGTGCTGCATCACAGTGGGGTACTGGACACAAAGCCGCTCGCGCCGCTTCAAAAGGTCGGCGCAACAGTGGGAGCGTGCCATCCGTTCATGACCTTTCCGAGGTTCGGCGGAAAGGTCAAGGCAGGCTCGAAAGAAGATCGCAACGACCCCAAGTATCCGCCGTTCTTCGGAATTGACGGGGACGAAAGGGGATTGGCAGCCTGTCAGAAGGTTGTCAAAGCCTGTAAAAGCAATAGTTTTGTCGTCAAAGGCGGGGATAGAGTGGCCTATCATGCGGCGGCGGTGATGGCCTGTACTTTGTTGGGTGCGAACATCGCCATGTCAGTTGATATTCTTAGGAAAGTAGGAATTTCCGAAAAGTCGGCTCGTGATGCGGTCATGTCGATCGCGCAGGAGACTTTGGCTAATTTCTCAGAATTTGGCATCGAGAAGTCGTGGACTGGCCCACCCGTTCGCGGCGACCGCAAGACGGTTGCGGCGCATACCAAAGCGATTCGCAAGGTCAGCCCCGAGACGGCCAAAGTCTACAAATCGCTGTCTGAATGGGTGATGCGCCACGCAGCCAAGCGCACATGAAAAAAGCTCATTGGGTATTTCGTATTTTTACGAATCCTGTCTCGCGGATTGTCTTCGGGATGGTGTTCGTGGCCCTGCCAATTCAGGGGGTGCAGGAACTGAGTGGGGTCTTGCGCGAGTCCAACGGATGGACGGACTCGGAAGGGCTGAAGCTCGCGACCAACATTCTGGCGATTTTCTGCGGATTTCTTTCCTACATTTTATATGCGCGGCTGTTCGAGCGGCGTTGGCCCTCGGAAATCTCGCTCAAAGGGTTCGTCCCCGAGTTCGGCAAAGGGTTGGGGTTCGGGGCGCTCTTGTTTTCGACGACGATGCTGATTTTGTGGGTCGGCGGCTTTTGGACGCTCGAGGGAACGAACTCGATTTGGGCGACGGCCACGGCGCTTGGAATTTCGCTGGCCGGGTTCTTTGAAGAGCTTCTGGTGCGCGGCGTGCTCTACCGGATATTGGAGGAGTCGCTCGGGACGTGGATCGCGCTGGTTTTGTCGGCGGCCTTTTTCGGATTCGTGCACATGGCCAACCCCAACGCGACGCTCGGCGCAGGCATCGCACTGGCCCTCGAAGCGGGACTGCTGCTCGCGGCGGCCTATTCGCTGACCGGAAGATTGTGGTTCGCCACGGGTCTGCACGTCGCGTGGAATTACACACAGGGTGGAATTTTCGGCCTGCCGATTTCGGGCAACGAAATGACCGGCGTCCTGCGCGGCACGGTCAGCGGCCCCAACTGGATTTCGGGCGGCGAGTTTGGAGTGGAAGCGTCGTGGATTGCGGTGGCGGTGTGCTTGATTGCGACAGCAGTGATTTTGAGGTTGGTTGTGCAGCGGGGGTTGGTGAAAGCGCCGTTTTGGAAATTAAATGTAGGGGTGGATGGCAATCCACCCGCGCTTGTTGATCAATTGTAGCGCCCAACTTGCTAGGCACTAGACATAATCAGATTCCGGCAGGGAACCGCTACGCTAAATCCCTGCTCGGCGAAGGAAGAGAGATCCTTCACTGCTCGGCGTAAGCAGAGAGATCCTTCACTACGTTCAGGATAACGACGCGCTGGAAATCGAGGGACACTTTCACAAGATCCCTACGGGATGACAATGCGCTTGGAATGCGTGAATCAGCTTAGGGAATTTTGCCCAGCAAGCTGGGCGCTACACATAATCAGATTCCGGCAGGGAACCGCTACGCTAAATCCCTGCTCGGCGAAGGAAGAGAGATACTTCACTGCTTGGCGTAAGCGGAGAGATCCTTCACTACGTTCAGGATGACGACGCGCTTGAAATGCGTGATTGAACTCGGAGGATTCTGCCCGGCAAGCTGGGCGCTAAACACAATCAGATTCCGGCAGGGAACCGCTACGCTAAATCCCTGCTCGGCGAAGGAAGAGAGATACTTCCCTGCTCGGCGTAAGCAGAGAGATCCTTCACTACGTTCAGGATGACGACGCGCTTGAAATGCGTGATTGAACTCGGGGGATTTTGCCCAGCAAGCTGGGCGCTAAACACAATCAGATTCCGGCAGGGAACCGCTATGCTAAATCCCTGCTCGGCGTAAGCAGAGAGATCCTTCACTACGTTCAGGATGACGACGCGCTTGAAATGCGTGATTGAACTCGGGGGATTTTGCCCAGCAAGCTGGGCGCTACGTCGGGTTGCGTTTTCAATTTTCGATTTTCTATTTTCAATTTTAGATAGGCTCTCATGGCCGAAATCACAAAGAAAATTCTCTGGGCTGACGACGAGATTGACTTGCTGGAAGCGCATGTCTTGTTTCTCGGATCGCACGGTTACCAGGTGACGCCCGTTACGAACGGCGACGACGCGCTCTCGAAAGTCGACAGCGACACGTTTGACTGCGTGCTGCTCGACGAACACATGCCCGGTCTCGACGGACTGGAAACGGCAGAGCGCATAAAAGACAAACGGCCCGATCTTCCGGTGATCATGATCACGAAATCGGAAGAAGAGACCTTGATGGACGACGCGCTTGGCGCGAAGATCGCGGACTATTTGACGAAGCCCGTCAATCCGACGCAGATTCTCGTTGCGCTGAAGAAAGTCATCGACAAATCTGCGATTGAGCAGCGCATCGCGACGCGCGATTACTTGCAGGAGTTCCGCGAGATCACGATGAAGCTGATGGAGAATCCGGGCTGGCAGGAGTGGGCCGATATTCACGCGCGGCTGTCGTGGTGGGATATCGAAATGGACCGCCTGCCCGACGAAGGACTCAAGCAGTCGCTCGAAGGTCAACGCAGCGAATGCAATGTCGAGTTCGGCAAGTTCATCGAAAAAAACTACGAAGATTGGCTCTGGAATCAGAAAGAGCGTCCGCCGCTGTCGGTCGACGTGGTGGAGAAATTCGTCGCGCCGCGATTGCGCGCGGGCGAAAAGGTGCTATATCTGGTGATGGACTGCATGCGCTACGACCAATGGATGGCGATTGAGCCGCTGCTCTACGACAACTTCAGAGTGTCGCGCGATTTTCACTACTCGATTCTGCCGACCGCGACGCCCTACAGCCGCAACGCGCTGTTCGCCGGAATGTTTCCGTCTGAGATCGACAAAGAGATTCCGGGACTGTGGCAATCGGCGGATGAAGATGAAGGCAGTTCCAACAGATTCGAGCGGCAACTGCTCGACATGCAGCTTGAGCGATTGAAGATCACTGTTGAACCCGAGCCGCGCTATGTGAAAGTGCTCGATCCGGAAGAAGCCGCGAATACGGCCAAGAAAGTCTCGCAATTCTTCGACCGCAAGCTCGTGTCGATGGTGTTTAACTTCGTGGACATGTTGGGCCACGGCAGAAGCCACTCGGACATTCTGCGCGAGATGCTGCCGCACGAAGCGGGATACAGATCGGTGATCAAGGCGTGGTTCGAGCATTCGAGCCTCAGACAAATTCTGCAATCGTTCGCCAAGCAAGGTTGGACGGTGATTGTGACGAGCGATCACGGCTCGATTCGCGGACAGAAGGGGGCTAAAGTAATTTCCGACCGTGAAGCGTCTACCTCATTGAGGTATAAGTACGGCCGCAATTTGCGCGTGGACAAACGTCAGGCGATTGTCGTGCCGCAGCCGGAGAACTTCAAGCTGCCGAAACGCGGCATGAACACGGGCTACATCGTGGCCAAGGAAAACTACTACTTCGTGTATCCGACCAACTACAACAAGTACCTCTCGCTCTACAAGGACAGCTTCCAGCACGGCGGCGTTTCGCTCGAAGAAATGATTTTGCCTGTCGCGGTTCTGGAAGGCAAAGGAAATTAACTAACCCGCACCGCATTTGCTGATATTCATCACCATCGTCGTTTCGATTCTCGGGCTGCTGCATTGGTTTCTCTATTCGCGGCTCGTATCTGCGCTTGAAATAACGTCTCCCTCAGTGTTATGGTCTCTAAGAATCTTAGGGGCCTTTCTTGCAGTCTCCTATATAATAGGCAGAATCCTCGAACAGAGATTCCCGGGATTCATCGCGCATGCTGTCGACTGGATCGCTTCGGTTTGGGTCGGCATGATGTGGCAATTCCTGTGGATCACGTTTTTATTTTTTGTCGTCAAGGTTGTTTTGGTTATCGGCGGGCAATGGGGGAATTTCTCGCTTGAAACGCAGCAACTGATCGGCCGCTACAATTTTTACTTTGTGACGACGTTGGTGGTGCTGATTTGCGGCTTTGGAATTTACAAGGCGACAGGTCCGGCGCGGTTGGTGGAAGTTCACGTGCCCGTTAAGAACTACCGGCCCGAATACAAGGACTTTTCGATTGCGATGATGGCGGATTTTCACGCCAGCAACACGAACGGCGAACAGCGCATCGCGATGTGGTGTGAGCAGATCACGGGATTGAAACCCGACGTCGTGCTTGTGCCGGGCGATGTGATCGACACGCCTGCAAGACAAATCCAAAACGTCGCCGACGGGTTTCGCAAGCTCAGCGCACCCAATGGTGTATACTCGACGACCGGCAATCACGAGTATTACGTCGGTATGCCAAGCGCCGTTGAGTTGATGCGGCGCGGTGGTATGAACGTTTTGATGAATGAGAACGTATCTCTTCCGAATGGAATACTAATTTCGGGAATCGAAGACCGCACGGCGCGTTCGATGGGAAAACAGCTGCCGGCTTTTGAGCAGTTGATTCCCGAGAATGACTCCTCGGACGTACGCATACTCTTGATGCACACACCGGCCACGGGAGACGTGCAGAAGGCAATCGCCTCCGGATTTAATTTGGTTGTGAGCGGACACACGCACGGCGGACAGATGTTTCCGTTTACGATATTCACGAAGATGGCTTTTCCGTATCACCACGGACTCTATAAAGTCGGCGACGGCTATCAGTTGACGACGTGCGGAATCGGCTATTGGGGTCCTCCGATGCGCGTCGGCAAGCCGCCGGAAATAATGTTAATCAAATTGGTTCCGGACACGGAGCCCGCGGTATGCGAATGGAAGTAATTATGCGTTACATCATGGTGTTCTTGGTCGCGGGATTGGTGTTGACGTCTTGCGGCAAAAAGAAGGACAGCAACGGCCCAACGGGACCGACCGAAACGCCGCAGGAAAACGTATTCGGAGTGGTCACAGATCAAGACGGCAATCCGCTTGCGAATGCGCAGCTGCACGCCGTTTATCAGGTGAACGGCGCTCCGGTTTCACCGCTCGACGACATTCAAGCTCCGTTCAACGTGATTTTTTACACGACTCAGATGCTGACGACCGAACGCGACGGAAATATTCCGCTCGCCGAAGGAACGAACATTGAAATCATGTGGGACGCGGACGACGATCACGAGTATTCGGAAGGCGACCGTCTGCCTCCGCTCTGCCCCACTCCGCCGGACAATTGTCCGTTTCAGTCCGTGAATTTCAACCAGTTTTCGATGAACGGTGTCGAGCTTGGGATCGGTCCGGGAACATTCGGGACGGATCCGACCTTCACGTCCTTTGGTGAACATCTCGATCCGAGCAGGTTCTATCTCGTAATTCGCTGCGCGGACGGAGAGCCACTGTGGACGAGCGAAATGGTGGACGTGCCGGACGGACTTTCGGAATTTGATTTGCAGTTTGAGTTTTCGGAGTGCGTGGGCACTCCGATCGGACAATCGTCGATGGGGTTTGCCTATCCTAATCCTGCGATTGATGTGTTTCATTTGCCGTTCACGCTGCGCGCGGGCGAGAATGTTTCAATTGTCTCAACGTCGCTTTCGACGGGCGGCACGCGAACTTTGTTTCAAGACGGGTTGTCGTCAGGAAATCAGGACGTGACGATTGACATATCGAACCTTGCGAACGGTCTTTACATTTACGCCATGACGGCGGGGAGTTTCACTGCGCACGACACACTCTTGAAGAACGCGCCGGTGGAAAATTTGCCCGGCGAACCTGCACTTGTTACGACAGACAGCGACGGATCATACGCGATGAACCTGCCTTTCGGTCAAACGATTACATTGCGGGAATCTTCGAGCAATCCACTTGGCGAAAGCGCGCCGCTTGACAGTGTGCGCGTGGTAGCGATATTGAACGGCTATCAAACCGCCGACACGATGATCTCGCTTGCCGCAACAGAACAACACGAACTCAACTTCCGTTTGCGTCCTCAATAGTTCGAAATAACGTTTGCAAAAAGCCCGACTCATCAGAGCCGGGCTTTCTTTTTTGTGAACCTTTTGCGATGCTATTTGACAGCAGTCACTTGAAAGTAGAACCGTTCATAGGGAATTTGATCATACGGTACGAACCTAAACGTATCCTCGACCGTAGTGAAGAAATTCTCAGGGGCAAAGACATGGCCAGCTTCACCGGACAGATATAGTTTGTACGACGACGCTCCTTCCGACGCGTTCCATTTCAGCATCACACCTTCTTCTTCGGGAGTCAGCGAAAGATTCTTGGGCGGTTCCGGCGCATCGGCTTTGCCTTCAATGCGAATATCATCGACGGCAGCTTCGACGAGCGAAGGTGGCGACTGATCGTCGGCGACAAACTGCAGCATCATCTGGTCAGTTGGCAGGACGAAGTCTTCGATCTTGAACTCAGCTTCGCGCCAGCCGTCGGTGCTCACCGAAGTTTGAATCAGGTTCGTCCACGTTTCACCACCGTCGTTGGAAATTTGCGCGCGGAAGAAGTCGCCGCCTTTTTGCGGGCCGCGATCATTCGAATAGGCATACATGAAACTTAGTTTCGAGTCATTGAAACCTTGGAGGTTGAAGATCGGCGAGCGAAGCGTCGTCTTTCCACCGTCTACGTCGTTGGCGGCGGCGGGTTCCGATTCGGAATTTTCGTTGCCGGTCACGAAACAGAAACTGCCGTACGCGGTCGCATCCTCGGCGACTTGCACCTGTTTGCCGTCTTGTTTTGAACCCACGGGAATAGCGCGCGTCCAGATTCCGGCCGTCGCGTCATCGCCATCGACTCCGAACAGAAAACCTCTGTCCACTTCAGCATCGTCAGCAATGCCGCGCACAAGATCGACGCCGACGGAGTAGTCTCTATGTTTTGAGGTGGACACGGAATCCGGCGCGACGAAATCTTGAAAGCCGAATCTCGCGACGTAGAGCGCGAATTTTCGGTCGGCAGGAACTTGCGGGATGTGAAAAACGCCGTCGACGCCCGAGGTAGCGGTGTAACTTCCGCCGGATGAAACGAGGAAGATTCGCGCACCCGCAATATGACTTCCGCCGTAACGAATCACGCCGCTGATCGAGCCGGTTTCGCTGGACGACGACGCCATTTCAACAGCGCCGTTGACATCGAGCAATCCGTATCCGAAATCATTGTCTTCACCCGCGGCGCCGAGATCTTTGGCCGAAAGCTGCAAGGCGATCTTTGCGGCACTTGCCGAAATTTCCGGATTGGCTTGCCGCATTAGCGCGACGGTGCCTGCCACAAATCCGGCGGCACACTGCGAACCTCGGAGATTTGCGAATCCACTCTCCGACGCTCCGCGCGAGACGCCGATAGCACACAGTTCCGGCTTGATGAATTTCCGATCACAGGGTGACGGACCACGGCTGCTTTCTTCAAGCAGTGCCGTTCCGTTTGATTGTGTTGCACCGACCGAAAAGAAAGTTTGATCTTTGTCAAACATGGCGGCGGGCAAAGCAATCGAGCCGCGGCCGGCCTTGCCGTTGTCACCGGCGGCCCAAATCAAAATTGAACCAAGCTGTTCAATATTGGAGAATGCCGTCCAAACGGATTTGGGACCGGCGAACGCACATGAATCACCGACGGTCCATGCTTGCAGAATGACGTCCGGGACATTTTCAAAGTTTCCCGTTTGCGATTCCTGCAGCGCGTTCAAAACGTCTGACACTTTGTGCGTGCTTCCGCATACGAGCGGAAGAACGCGCCACAAAGCCTCTGGTGCAACGCCAATCGTGTCACCGTTTTGTGTGTTGCATCCGACGGCGCATCCGAGCATCGACGCCGTTGCATCACCGCAATACGTTGATGCGAGCATGGCTTCTCCGAGCACGCGATCCCGGAATGCGGGATGCTGCGGCGAAAACGGTTCGCCGACGACGCCGACGACTGAACCTTTGCCGGTCATTCCGGCTGACCACGCTTCGCGCGTGCCCATTTGCAAGAGTGCCGGTTCAGAATTTAGGAGTTTGCTGTCCGCAGGACTCGATTGCACGGGATTCATGAGCGCAATTGTCTCGTCCAATCCAACCTCATCGACAAACTCAAAATTAGCGATTAACTCCGCGCCTGCACGGGTCACGTCCGCTCGCAAAAGATTGGCAATCCACAGAAAGTGAATATTCTCTGCCATTCCGTTGCGGTCGAGAATTGCGAGCGAGGCTTCGGCATTGTTTTTTTCGCGTTCAGAAATGCTCTTAAGTGAGTCAATTAGAGTCGCATGCCGGTCAGCGCTTGTAGAATTTAGAGGGCGGGGAATTTTCGCGGCGATTTTGGCAAGGTCCGCTTGCTCGGACAGTGAAATCAGGACCGGAAGTTTCGCGGATTCGCCGACAGTCTGGAATGCTCGGTCAAGTCCGGGCGTGAGCGTTCCCCCTACGGCGAACGACGCGAAAGCCAGTACATTGATCAGAATCGCGACTGTTAAATTTTTGTGCAATCTCATATAATTGAAGTAGATAAAAGCGAACAACATGTTGTCGGACAGGTATAGAATATACAAAAACCTGCGGCGCTTTGCAACCGCAGGCTTGGCATGAACGAACGAACAAACGCACACCGTTCAGCTATTCACTGTTGTGTGCGGGAAACGACAGTGTAATCGTTGTGCCTACGCCAACCTCGGAATTCAAGGAAAGTTCGGCACCGTGAATTTCGGCGATGTTGCGAACGATCGGCAGCCCAAGACCAGTGCCATGTTCGCCTTTGGTGGAAAAGTATGGTTCAAAGATTCGCGCTTTTTGATCGGGTGGAATACCGCAGCCGCTGTCGGCGACGGAAACGACAATGCGGTCGTTGACTCGATGCGCAGAGAGTTTCAGAGTTCCGCTGTCCATACTTTCCATGGCATGCACGGAATTGATAATCATGTTGATGAACGCCGATTCGAGTCCGTGCGGATCTCCGAATATCTCCAGATCATCCTCGAGATCCAATTCGAGCGAGAGTCCGTGCGCTTCAGTGCTGTGCGTGAAGCCGCGCAGACTTCCGGTCGTGGTTTCAAGCAATTCAACGACGGAACTGAGCAGTTGCGTCATGTCCACAACGGTGAAGGACGGATCGGAAGGTTTGGTGAGGTGCCGCAGATTGCTGGCAATCTTTTCGATTCTTTCGGTCAGGGACGAAATCGTGCTCAAATCTTTTTGCACGGATTCGCTGAGCTGGACGCCTTCGCGTTCGAGTTTCATGGCCAACAGCTCCATGCGGCCTTTTACCGGCTGCAGGCTGTTGTTAATTTCGTGCGCGATACCGCCGGCAAGTTGATTGACGGTAGAACGTTTTTCGGATTCGATGAGTTGGTGTTCCAGATTTTTTTGCACCGTTACATCTTCGAGAATCAAACCGGCACGTTCACGGCCGTCATAAGAGCGGGTCAGGCGGAAGAAAGAGTAGGCGACGGTACGGTCAGAAATTTCCAGCGTTCGCCTGCCGAAATCGCCCGATTGTTTGAATTCGTTGTGGGCCACTGTGAGGTTCGCAGTGGCCAAACTGCAGCACGTAGAGGCTTGGAGCGCGGCACCGATGCGAATACCGCCGCCGAGTATGGTGACGGCTTGTGGATTGGCATAGTCGACATTTCCGTCGCGGTCCAAAATAATCACACCGTGCGGCTGGCTTTGAAGAATCGTTGAGAGATACTCTTGTAAGTCTTTGTAGCGGTCTTTCGATTCCTTTTCGGCTTCGTAAAGCCGGGCATTTTCGAGCGCAACGGCGGCGAGGTGCACAAAGGTTTCGAAGAGCATCAGGCTTGTTTGATCGAACACGCCGGCGAGTTTGGTCGTGTCCACGTACGCGACACCGACGAGTTTGTTTTTCGCCATCAACGGGGCGCCCATGATCGAGCGCACCTGCATTTTTGCAATGGAGTGCTGCTGCGACAAGTCCGATCCGCCGATGACGTCATTGATCAAAATTGGTTGCCGGCCGTCGATAACTCTGCGGATAATCGTTTGCGAAGCCGCTTCTTCGGCGTCGTCGATATCGCTGTCCATATTGCGGGCCACGGAAAATTTCCATTCTCCGTTGGGTTCAACGAGCACAAGGAACCCCCGTTCCGCTCCGGTCAGCTCAATCGCGGCGCCCATGGCACGATCCAAAATCGCTTCGGGGCTCATTTCGCGGTTGATGTCTTCCATCAAAGCTGCGAGTTTGGTCAGACCTGAGGCGATTCCGCCGGTCGGATCAAGTTCAGATCCGGATGCGCTGTTCGGAGTGATATCCGAAAGGTCGTCAAAAAAATCAAGTGCCACGATTACCTCTGTGCTTGGAGCGATTTGTGAAGTTCGACGGCTTCTTGTCGGAACTTCAGAATGTGCGGCGCGTGCAGGAAGGTGCTTTGTTTCTCTTCCGGCAATCTTGCCGCGATTGATTTCAGCACGGCCACTCCTCGGCCGTACTCGTCCAGCGCCTTTTTGGGTTGTCCAGCGCGCGTGAATTGCCGTGCCGTCGCCCAGTGGAATTTCCACAGCAGATCAGGATAGATAGACAATTTTCGCAGCGCTACTTGCCACTTCGAGGGTTCGAGCGGCACGCCGACGTACAGCGATTCTGTCAATTGAGTTCGCGCGGCGGTAAAAGGATCCCATTTTGTGTCCGCGACTTTTCTCGCTTGTTCCAATTCTTCCAACACTTGTTCGACTTGGCCGCTGTCGGCAGCGATCTGACAACGGGTCAGATGAAGGTGGAGCAACGCGAGCGGATCGGCTTCATCGGCGAGCAGATTTCCGGCGCGCTCGGCAGCAGCGGTTGCGCGGTCAAACTCATTTCGTCTGGCGAAGAGCGCGGCGAGTCCTTCCCATGCTTGCCCTTCAGCTTTGCGAGTTCCGATGGTCGAGGCAATTTCTTGAGCGCTATGCAAGAGTTTTTCGGATTCTTCAAGCTCTTCGAGAGTCAGCAGCAACTTGCCCATGTAGACCATGGGTTCGAGTTTCGATTCTTGATCGCCGATTTCAGCGGCGCGTGAGACGGCTTCGTTCAAATAGGCGAGCGCGCGTGTATAATCGGCGCGTTGAAACGCCAATTCGCCGAGGTTGCTGAGAATTTCGGCTTGTTCTCGGGGACTTTCCATGCGGCGGAACAGGGCGAGCGCGCGTAAATAGTTTTCTTCAGCTTCACGCAAGTTTCCCGTTTCGAGTGAATCGATTCCGAGATTGTTGTAGATTCCCGCAAGTCTTTGGATGTCGTCGATCTCGCGCGAGATTTTTGCACATCGTCCCCACAGATCACGCGCACGAAGACGGTCACCGGCTTGAGCCGCCAGCACACCAAGATTGTTGTACATGTTGGCGATGCCTTTGCGGTCGGCGAGTGCTTCGTAAACCTCAAGGCAGCGCTGCCAATAGGCGCGGGCAACGTCGGTGTCGCCGCGATAAAAGGAAAGCGTCGCGACCGTATTCAAAAGCAGCGCGTAACCCGAGTCGGTGGTATCATGCGGCATGTGCACGAGACCTTCTTCGGCTAATTCGCGCGCGTGCTCACCCTCGCCGCGCTTGAAAGCGATCCACGCAAGCGTTCCGTACACGGACCCCGCGGCCTGCGACGAGTTTTCGTCGAAGTGCGGCAAGCAGCGTTTGAGAATGGTTTCTGCTTCGTCGGAGTATCCAAGTTTTTCCCGCAAGCTGGCAAAGCGGGAAAGATCTAACAGATTGCCGGGCGTTACGTCATCTTTGCCGCGGTTTGTGATTTCGCCGAGCAAATCCGCGGATTTTGACAGGTCACCTTCGATGTACTCGATCCGCGACAACGCGGAGATCAGCATCTTTCGATGAGTGTCGGGCGCGGACGTGCGGCTTCGCTCGATGAGTTTGCGCGCCCAAAGGAGTTTGCCTTTGCGAATGGCTTCGTCGAGAACCGGCGTTGCCCTTTCAGTCGAAATTGAAAACACTCCGGAGAGAAAATCATGAAAGACCAGCTCTTCTTCGCGGACCAACGGATCGACGTTTTCGGCTTCCGACCAATAGTTGAAGAGTGAGGCGTGCACGCTTTTTCGCTCGTACTCTTCCATACGGGACAGGATCAGCGAATTGACGGCTTTGTGGGTAATTTCGAGAGTTTGATCCTGCAGGGCGGCCCAACCGGTCTCTGCTATGCCGTTAAAGATCATCTGCACGGTCGAGCAGGCATTGTCACCGATGGCTCCTCTCGCGACACTGAACGGGAGCGGCGTCAAGGAGCAAGCGAGACATTTCAGCACGGCGCGCGCGCAGTCGGAAAGATTCGCGAGTTTTCTGTTGACCGCCAATTCGACGTGTCGGTGAACACGCAGCTTCCAACGACCGGGCATGATTTCCCAACCGGTTAAACCGATGCGCAGGAAGTCCGACGCCACCAACTCTTCGAGTGCTGCTTCCAGTGCGGATGGAATTCCCAAAGTTTCGCCGAGCAAGTTCTTTCTAAACTCTGGGGGGAAACTATTTTCAGGGAAGGTGGAAGAGACGAAATCTTCGATACCGTTGTCATTCAACGCGTGCAATTCTACGGTCTTCCATTCTCTGAACATCTCGGGAAGTCCGTTGTCAAACGAACCCGCCACAATTTTCCAAGTGGCTCGGCATTCCATAGCCGTAAGCAACTCAGTGAGTTTTTCGGCGGGCACGACGCTCGCATCGGGAATCATAAGGACTTTGGGGCAATGCGGCGGCGCGGGAAGTTCACGCGCGTTTGTGACGACGCGGGTCGTGAATCCGGCGAGCGTCAACTCGACCGAGAATTCCTTGAGCATGCGCGTACGTCCGAGTCCGGGCTGCGCAACAATGACGATGTTTTCAGGCTGTTCGCCTTCTGCCAGAATCCGTTTTTGCGCGGCCAGCAGATTGCGGGCATCGACGTTGGTGACCAAGCCAGAGGACGAGATATAGGCTTTGCGTGTCTCGGCCGTTTCGTAGTCAAACGTAAAACCGTCGCGTTCATTGAGCATGGCAATGACGTGCCGCGCACTTTGCGGACGGTCTTCTGGGTCAATTTGAATGAGTGCGTGGATGACGTCTGCCAATCCCACGGGGAGATCGGGGCGGAAACGCAGCGGGTGCGGAGGTTCTTGCTTGGTGCGAATTTGCGCGGTAGCGATGGAATCTTGGCCTTCAAACGGCAAACGACCCACGGCTTCTTTGTACAGCAACATGCCCAGTGCGTAAAGATCGGAAGCGATGCTGGTACGTCCGGATTGAATGATTTCCGGAGCCATGTAATCGAGAGTTCCGCCGGCTTCTTCGGAAACGCTGGCATGTTCACCAGCCAATCCGAAGTCGACAAGTTTGAGAGTCGTAAACTCGCCGTCGGCATTTATCCGACCCAAGACATTGTCGGGTTTCAGATCACGATGCAACAGACCCCGGCTATGCAAGAAGGCGAGTGCGCGGCAAAGACTGACGAGCACGGTTCGGAGCTGGTCGGGATGCCACTCTTTAATGAGCTTGTCGAGAGGTTTTCCGTCGACGAACTCGCTTGTGAAGTAATATCCGCCTTGTTCTCTGGGCAATGCGCCGAAATCGAACATTTCGGGGATATGCGGATGCACGACGCCGCGGATATTGCGAAATTCTGAGCGGAAACTCTCGATGGCGGCTTCATCCTGCACGGCTTTCAAGGTTTTGAGAGCCATGATTTGGTTGCCGCGCACGTTGTCCACGACCAAATACACGACACCCATTCCGCCCACGCCGATGGTGCGCAGAATTTGATAGCGGGAGTCTATTGAAGAAGAGTCGTGCATTTACAACCGTTGGAAGTTTAAACTCAGCAAAATGGACATCGTGTCGAGAGAGTGCAACTTATCGCCGCACTTTCTTTTGTCCGTATGACATAAAGACAAAAACCCGGCCAGTTGTGGCCGGGTCTTGTTGATTTAAGAGGGTCTGATTAGAATAGCAGTCGCGACGTGATGATGTAGCGGCTGAAATGGTTCGTCGTAACCGTGATGAAGCGGTTGTCAGATCGCTCGAAAACCACTTCTTCGGGTGTACCGTCATCATGAATATACAATGGGGTGATGTCTTGAAAGGAAACGCCTTCCGGAAGCACCATGTCACGTGCGTCCCAGCGAATCGTGATGTTGCCAGCAAATTGTGTCGGATGGGGATAGAAGTCCGCGACACCCATGCAGCTTGAAGGTGCAACGACGGTTACATCCATATCGTAGGGAAGTGAGCTTCCGGGAATCGTGAGCTTACATACGCCTGAGATATTGATATTCAGTCCGTTGCCAACACGCGCAGAACGGGTAGTTATGATAGAATCGCAGTCTTGATCATCAAGCGCGTTAGCTTTCGGAGTGATCACGCGGTAGCCCATGGCCTCAACGTTGGCGATTGCTTGTTCAATCGGCATGTACTGAGAATTGCTGATCTCCGACTCGGTCGATTGGGAAGCGGTCGGTGCATTGAACTCAGAACACCCGATCGCGAACACGATCAACGCCGACATTGCGACGATCTTAAGGATAGGGGTGTTTGCTTTCATAGTTACTCTCTCGTTTCTATCGTTGGTTCTTGTCATCATGTTCGTGTTGTTCTATCGCAACCCATATGCCAAGTATACTAAGTGTGATTTTGGGTTGTATTTTTTCAGTTTACGCTACGGACACACTGTTGCGCTGGTTGATTTCGATTTGTGCGTGGTTGATTTGCCTTGTTCATCTCGCGCGGCTGACTTTGCCGTGTGGCCCAATTGATCGAAACATGTACTTAGACGATATACTAACCCTAAGGCTAAACCTAAAGTTGGACAAGGCTTTCGGGGCACCCGCAACGGGTGCCGCCGCGAGAAATGATCAATGGACTTTGCTCCTAAATTGGTGTGCCCCATTAGAGTGAATCTCCCGCCGGACTTGCTCAAGGTCCGGCGGGAGAAACAGGGTGCACATGCAGCGTGCGATGGAAGCCATCTAAACCAACAGAAAGATAAGGTAGCGTCTGGCAATGATCGTCATAAGGGAGTCTTTCTGCCTCAGGCAATGACTGACTCTATCAAAACTCCTTCAAGCGGCGGACCCGAGGGTCCGCCACTCGAGGAGACCACGGAGCAAAGTGAAAGAACGCGGAAGAAGATTGCGGTTGTCATCGTACATCTTCTTGCCCGCTGAGCGCCGCTCAGGCATGTTGAGGAAGGGCAACGAATATGCCAAGTATAGTAAGTGTGATTTGAGAATCCTAAAATGATTGTTTTTATTGATATTGTGGGATCGAGAGTGAGTTCTCTTCAGATCAGCATCAGAATTTTGGCCCGCACGGTTGCCGAGATACACCAATTGCTTTGGGCATTTGGCGGAGAGGGTGCGAATTGAACCATTGTATAGATTTGCTTTCTATTGCTTCCAGAAGTCCATATATTGATGCGAACCATAAATTAGGAGACACAATGAAAGTACGGCTTCTGGTTTTCTTATTGGTCGTGAGTGCCGTATGGGCGGCGGCTCCGGTACCGCAACCGCAAGTGAAGTCCGCGGGTGAATTGGCATGGGAAGCCATTCCGGATACGATTGCGGATGAAGAGCAAGTCAAGATTTCTCGTGAGTTTTTGGACAACTATCCCGATGACATTCCGCTGCTGCGAAGTGTGCAGAATATCCTCAACCGGAAGTCGGACTTGACTCTTGAGTTCTGGATGGAGCGGATGAACGCGAAACCGAGCTCAGCGAACCGCTATTTGTACGCGCGCAAGAGCGGCGACCCGGAGATCATGAAGGCTCAGGCCGAACAGATCATGAAAGATGATCCCCAGAATTTTTGGGGTTACTATCTTTTTGCAGTGGCCGAGTGGAGTAAGGACAAGCCTGACTTAAGTGTGGTGACGGACTACTTGGAGCAGGCGATCGCGAAGGACCCGTCGCGGCCGGAAGGTTGGGGCTACGGCGCGCAGGCTTATGAAGAAGCCAAGGATTGGGACAACGCACTGCGGCTCTATCAAGGTGAAACGGTGGTGAAGCCGGACGACAAGTTTCCCAAGATGGGGATGATGGGAATTTATGCTCAGAAGCGCGACGCGGACAACTATTTCAAGCTGTCAAACGAGATGCTGACCAAAGAGCCTCCGCTTGATATTGACCTGAAGATGCACAACAGCTCGCACAAAGTAACTGCCGCGGATTTGACAGGGCAGTACAGTGTGGTAGAGATGTTTACATATTGGTGAAGCGGATGTGTGCAGCGGTCGCTGCCGGACATGAACGCATTGAATGCAGAACATAAACTTCCTTTTCCGTTTTACGCGATACACGCCGAAGGCGAGAGCGATCGCGCTCTGGCTCTGATGGATTCGAACGACGTAAAGGGCCGGGCTTGGACATTGGATTTTGTTTTTGGGAACGACTCCTTGAACAAGAGATTGAACGTCGCCGCCTATCCTTCATATTATGTCTTGGATGATCACGCACGACCGGTGGCGGTTTTGATTGGTCATACGGACGAAACGATCGACCTGCTTGACTGGCTGATCATTCAGGCCAAGAAACGAAGTTAGCCGACCTGACCAAGAGGTTGCCTCATGTATGTGCTGGTCATTTTGTTGATGATGAATATCGCGTTTGCGATCGGGCCCGCTCAGGTGACTCGATCCGTGGGTGAACTGACCGTAGAAGCATCGGGACTGCCGAGTTTGGATTCGGCGGAATGTGTTGCGCGCGGTATCGCGCTTTTGGATCAGTTTCCGGATGACGTTCCGGCGGGGAAAGAAGTTCAACGCGCGATCTCGAATCTACTGCCTGACAGCCGAGGTTTTTTTCGCGCGCGCTACGAACGTCTGAACAACTCCGCGAGTTTTTACTTGTATGCACGGTCAACGGACTTTCAATTGCCGGAAGAAGACGTTCAGGCATGGATAAAACGGGAGCCGAAGAACAGTTGGCTGTGGCTGGTGTCCATGGCGACGGAATGGCACAGCGAGTCGCCAGACCCGGCTGTCGTGCGTGAGCGAATCGAGAAATCGATTTTGCTTAGTCCGACCCGGCCGGAAGGGTACCAATTTCTGGGGCTGTTTTACGACGAACAATTAGATTTGAAATCGGCGCGCGAAGCCTACGAATCAGCCCTGATTTGTGATCCTGCGAGCGAAGCGACGCGGACGAGGCTGCTTGATTTGTATTTGCAGCAGCGGGATTCGCAAGCGTATTTCACCTTGATCAACGGGGTCGTACCGGAACAACAGCTCGACGTAGAGCTTGCGACAATCGGTTCTCCGAACGAAAAAGTTTCACCCGAAGAGCTTCACGGACACGTGTCATTGCTGGTTTATTGGTCATACGGCTCGGAGATTTGCGTCAACAAGTCGATTGCGGAGATCAATCAGGCCATGAACGAAAACCGCATCAAGTGGCCGGTGTATGCGATTCACGTGGGCGGCGATTCGGCGGACGCGAGTGAATACGTCAAAGAGACGGACCGCTTCGGCGACGAATGGAACGTGCAGTTTCTCCGCAGCGCGGACGCGGTCGATTTCCGGATGAACCAACCGACGAGACCATGCGTGTACGTGATCGGCGCGGACGGTTACGTTCACGCGCTTTTGCACGGTCAGGGGCACGAACGAGATTTGATTGACACGATCATCTGGTTGGCCGAGCAGGTGCAAACCGGAATGTAGACGAATAAAGGAACCATGAAAAAAGGCCGCTGTAAACACAGCGGCCTTTTGATTTGTAGCATGGTGCGCGTTATGGACAACGGACGTTGTCGACAACCAATGTTCTGAGCGGGCTGACCATGACCGGATCGATTGCGAACGAATCTTCCGACGTTTCGGCGAAGATCGTATATTCTTCGGGGAACACGGGATTCAGGTAATCCGAGTACCACACTCTCGAGCACCGGCAGCTTTGGTCCGGTCTTGTCCAACGGAGAACTAATTGCTGCGCCAAGTCATCAAAGATAATCGTCAAACTGTCCGGAGCATGACAGTTATATTCAAGCGGATAAACACGACCGGGCATGCCGGTGGAATCCACGTGCATAGTCGGCCACAAGGGATCGAGGTCATCGGCGAATGCGAGCGAGGAGACAGGAATGCGTTGATAGTAGACGGGACAATCCGTAACCGAACCTTCTTCTTGCGCCGAACCTCCGGCATCCGTGTCCAAGACGTACTGCATGTGCAAATATCCCGCGCCGCCGCTATAGGTAACGTTGGGAGCAAGACAGATATCGCGTTCGCTTAGGCTCTCGCCTACCGGCGCGTTCTGTCCGCCGTTTGTTTCAGTGACGTTAATCGCCTGTTTCCACACTCGTCCGCGGTTTTCAGATTTGGTAACCCACGCATCCGCCATCATCCAACCTTCAAGAGACCATTGCGTGGAGTCGTAGTGCATGAAGCTGCAATACATATCGCCTGTCACGGAGTCTACCGCAAGGCTTGGACGCTGCACGCAGCGCTGCCATTCTCCTTCACGGGCATATTCTCCGTTGATGGTATTGAAATAGAACGCATGTGCGATCGGCGAATACTCTTCAAATTCTTCGCTCCAGTGCCAGATTGCGGACTTGTTAATATACGCGCTCGGACCAGTGCCGCCGGGCAAGGCGAATTCAAAGACTTCGGTCGTCGTGAAGGCAAGATGGATTATGTCGAATTCGTCAAATAGGATTGACGTACAAGCGTAAGCACGAAGCGTGTCCTTGTTGCATGTCAGCGTGTCTTGCGACGCACATTCAAAATCGGGGTAGGCCCATTGGGTTACGTCGATTGCTTCGGCCCACGTCAAGCCGCCGTCTTCGGAAATAGACAACATGACGTCGTTGTTCAGATTTACGACACCAGCGTCGCCGGTTCGATCTCGATTCCAAACGATTGCTACACGGTTTGAAGTCATAGACGCCGCGATATCGCACGCGATTACTTCACCGGTTCCAATGAGCAAACCTTGCGATCCGCCGAAGTTGTGCCACGTGATTTCGCCGAAACCTTCCCAGTCCGGCGTGCCTCGGCTGTAGAAATATTCGTTTTGGTCAAGGTCGGATGTGCTGACGATATGCAAATCTCCGTTGCCACTCAAGGCAGACTTTGGCCAGATAACCTGCGCGACGCTGGGGAAACTGGGCAAGCTCGATGTGAACGCGCCGATGCGGGGACCGAAGTCAAAAGCTGCCGTGGTGTTGATGTTCGTTCCGCCCGGCGGAAATGAGTGGAAAACCGGAAACGCCCATCCATCGCCATTAACGGCTTGTGTCGTGTAACCCGCGCGCGAAGATGCATCCACTTCGACTCCGTTTGGCCACAAATATTCCTGCGTTCCGGGATCCCAAACATTGTAGTAGACATGACGCACGGCCCAGTTCATGTCAGTCGCATTCATCCACACAACATGGACAAATCCCATGTCGTCGACTTGAACCATTCGGCCGACTGTCCCGTTGTGTTGATATTCGTACCACGTTGTTCCGGCTTCGAACAGCTCGCCGACGGTATCCAAAGAACGATTGGGTCGTCTTGTGGATATGGTACCACCGTCATTGAGGGCATGGGTAGGAATCTCTTCCATTCCGGTCAAGGCGCGGTCACGCGTTTGGACGAGGAGCTGTTGGTTGACCGCAAAGCTGTTTGAAATAAAAAATCCGACAAGGGTGAGGGCATAAATAAAGGAACGCATAAAGCACCTGCTTAAGATTAAGGTTTCGTCAAGGCACCCATCAGATTGTACTGCTTTTCAAAGATCACTCTTTAAGGTACGGCGGACATTTCGGAGAGTCAACATAGCCATGTTTAATTTGGAGTGAAAGGTAGAGAGTTGCTTAATTATATGTAAAACTATATATTGGACGTGCTTCCCAGAAACTTAAAAGGAACAACGTATGTTTAAGGAATTCAAAGAGTTCGCGATGCGCGGCAATGTGATTGACATGGCCGTCGGTATCATCATGGGCGCCGCATTTGGACCCATTGTCAAGAAACTCGTGGATGGAATCATCATGCCGCCGATTGGACTGATGCTGGGCGGCGTGGACTTTTCGAACATCTTCACGGTGCTGAAAGCAGGGAGCACTCCGGGACCGTACGGGTCGCTCAAAGCAGCGCAGGAAGCCGGTGCAGTCATTATGGCATGGGGTGATTGGTTTAATGCCATCATCACGTTTTTGATTACGGCTTTTGCGATTTTCATGCTGGTGAAAGGCATGAACGCCGCGCGCAAGAAAGAAGAAGCCGCTCCCGCCGCTCCGCCAGCTCCTCCGAAGTCGGAAGTATTGCTTGAAGAGATTCGTGACTTATTGAAGAAGTAATCCAGACAATGAACGACATGAAAAAATTTTCGCTTGTTACACTTTCGTTGCTGATCTGCGCATTTGCTGTTTTTGCCGGGGAACAACCTGAACCGGGGCCGTGGAAGTCCGAAATTTCGACGGGTATTTTGACGACGCAGTCTTCGTACTCGGACAATTGGACCGGCGGTGAAGCCGGATCCATCAACTGGATTGCATTTTACAATGCATCGGCGAAACGTCAGCTTTCGCGGAACTGGTACAACCAGCACGACTTGAAACTTTCGTTTGGTCAGACGCACATTCAGGACAAGGAAACAAAGGACTGGCAGTCGCCGACGAAATCGGAAGACAAAATTCGTTATGACGCGATATTGCGCTTGACGAAGGGTTGGTTTGCCGATCCGTATTTCGCGTTCACGTTGGAATCGCAGTTCCTTGACGCGTCGAGCCCTTACACGTCACGCTACGTGAATCCGATGGAGCTGACGGAATCGTCGGGTCTTGCGCGCACGATCGTCGAAGTCCCGGATAAGACTTTGTTGACGACACGTTTGGGTCTCGGGTTGCGCGAACGCTTTACGCGTTTCGACGATCCGGCGGATACTCTGAGTGCCACGCCCGCAACGCTGTCTGAAACGACGGTGGACGGCGGCGTCGAGTGGGTGACGGACCTATTGTTGGGCAACGCGGCGAGCAAGTACAGTTTCGATTCGAAGCTGACGGTGTTCCAAGCTCTGTTCAACTCCAAATCGGACGAAGCCGTAAATGACTATTGGAAAACCGCAGATATTAATTGGGACAACATTTTCCGCGTGAAGGTGTCCTCGATCATCAACGTCGGACTTGCCTGGCAGCTGTTGTACGACAAGGAAATCGACCTTGGCGGCCGCTTAAAGCAAGCTCTGAGCGTCGGATTGGTTTACAACTGGGCAAACTACGACAAGGAAGCCGAGAAGTAGTCGCGTTTGCATAATCTCGATTTGAAAAAAGCCCACTCAATTGAGTGGGCTTTTTTGATTGGCAGAACATGACTGCTTACTTCGTCACCTTGACAGTCTGCGGATAGATGGTCACCCAGCCAGTGAACAAACCGATGATAATGTCGTCGATGGCTTGCTGGCTTTGGATGGTATAGTTTTCCGCGCCTCCGGCCATGGCTTTGGAGTCTACATTGTTCAGAGGAACAAGACCCCACAGGATGTACCATTGTTTCTTCTTGACCGAATTCGCGCCGTTTGCTCCGTCACCAACCTGATGGTTGAGCGTGTAGCAGCCGGAGAGTGCCGCGCACATGATGGCGATGGTCGCGACCTTCATGAATTTCTTCATTTGCTTGCCTGCCTTCTTTGAGATGGAGGGAATTAGGGATATACTTTGCGCAGTGAACCAAGGGACGATTCGACTGCTCGAACCTGATTCGGCCAAATCGGAGCGGGAACCGTGTAATCCAGACTCACCGGCTGATCCGCATTCAAAAGAATCTTGACGTGAACAAGCTGTCCGCTTTGGGCATAGAGCTGGAGCGCTTCGACGCCGGACAGACTCATCCACTGCTCTTGCACGACGACATCAGGACGAGCCTCGCGGTAGGATTTGGCAACTTCCCCCGCCCACGGAATGAAACCTGTTCCGAGATGAACGGTCTTGGGGAAAATGCTGACAAGTAGCATCGGTCCGCCGTCTTCAGGCTTGAAGGCTTGCTCGGGATAGAGCTGCATGACGGTTGTATCCCGTTCGGCAACGTCGACAAGTTTGCGCATGACTGAGGTGTCGACAGGCAGCCAGTCAGCCGGGGCATGGAGATGCACACCGCCTACCGTAACGTCATCTCCCAGCAGGGAAGAATCCACGGCGAAATCGAGGCGCTCGAAGACGCCCTCGGCGGCAGGTTTCTTTTCTTTCGAGCAGGCCGCGACAAGCAGCACCGCCGCGACGGCAATCCAAGCGAACTTCATGGTTGGATAATACGGACTTTGGATCATGAATGCAATAGAAAACGGGGCGGACAAAAGTCCGCCCCGTTCGAATTGCACAAAAGCTATGGTTACTTCAGGAGCAGCATCTTGTGCTGAGCCGTGAAGTTTCCAGCCTTTAAGGTGTAGAAGTAGATACCGCTGGCCAGATTTTGACCGTTGAACTTCACCGTGTGGTTACCCGCGGAATAGGCACCCTGCGCAAGCACGGCGACTTCTTGGCCGACCGCATTGACGACGCTCAACTCGATATTGCTGGCCACGGGCAAGCTAAACGAGATGTTCGTTTCGGGGTTGAACGGGTTCGGGTAGTTCTGATTCAGAGCGAAATTGGTCGCGGTGGATGCACCGACTCGCGGAGTCACGGACTGCGTCTGCAGCTCTTCGCGCGAACCGTCGAGGTTCACGACGGACAGCGTGTAGGAATAGACGACACCATTTCGCACCGATTCATCAGTCCACGAATAGGTGGAACCCGTGGACGAATTGGCGGCATTGAGTTGCGCAAGCAACTCGCCGTCACGGGTGATCTCGAAGCGGTCGAGGTTCGACTCTGAGCCGGTTTCCCAAGACAATGCCACTTCACCATCACCGGCCACCGCCGTGAAGCTATTGAGCTCGACGGGCAAGATGCGGTCGATGCAGAAGCAGTAGCAGCCGCCGGCCTGTGAATAGAGATCCATGCACCAGAGTTCGCGATCCGGGAGATAAATCCAATCCATATACAGGACCGGGTAGGCGGGAACGCATTCGGTATCGCAGCCTGACGGCGGAATCTCGCGAACGACTTGACATCCTTCATGCCAGTAGGCAACCGGACGGTCATTGGGACCCGCGGGTCCGACGAAAATCTTCTGAATTTGATTTTCGCAAATCGACAGACATTCGCAGAAAGGAACTTGGTCGAGCGAGAAGTAGTAGTCCTGCTCAACACAAGGCGGAGCGCAGGGAGTGCCAATATCTTCGACGGTCAGACCGAAGTTGCCGGTTTCGCCTTCAAAGCCGTTGACAAAGATGTAGTAGGTGACGCCTGCTTCCGAGCACCAATCGACCTTAGAAGATAGGTTTTGATCGCAAGTAAAGTTGTTATCAGGATCCCAATCATCGTTGCCGTCAACGCAAACTAACGCGTCGCATGATCCCGTATAGACATTGATCTTGGTGTCATAGTCAGTTTCAGCGTCACACGTATGCGCGCGCATCAAGTTGCCAGTGCCGACGACAGAATACCACAATCCGCAGGCACCGGGATAAGTCCCGCAATAATCATACGGCGCGCTTAGGGCGCCTTCATACGAGATGCCGAATTCATAGGCGGAACCACCGGACAAAACGACCGGTTGTGCGTTGCAAGGATAGCTATTCGCAGCAGTTTCCAAACACCCATTGTCGCCGCAATTCGAGCCGGGGTTGAACGACAGAATATAGTCACCCTGGTCAAAGCCATAGCCGAAAAGAATGATGAAGTAGGTGCCGTCTTCCAAGTATATTCCGGAGATGCAACTTGAATAACCGTCGTTATTGTCATTGCACGGCACGTCCGCATCGTCATTGCAAGCAACCAACGCGGATCCATCCGCATCGGGACAGCTATCCCAAAGTTCAATCACTGTGTCAAAATCGGAGCCGCAGGCTGAAATGGAGTACGGTCCCGCGGGAAGGCCGTCTTGGCCGATCACTAACTCATACACGACGTCATCGCCGTCATCGCCGCAGTCTCCACCGTAGTCATAGGTGTTGTGGACCTCTTCATCAATAGCACCATTGTCTTCGTACGGCGCCGTCGAGATGACCGTCGCTTCGTCGCACGAATCACCTCCCTGATCGAGTGAACGCACGGAATGTCTCGGTGCCAGCGCGCGCAGCTCTTTTCTCAGCGCGATTAACTCATGTTTCAAAGCAGAAAGATCGGATCCTGAGGAGCGCGCAACGGCGATTTCCTGAGAAACCGATCTCATGTCTGATTTGATTTCCTGCGGACTTCTTGCGGCGAAGGCACTCACCGCGAACAGACACAAACACAAAACTGCAACGAACTTCTTCATCAGGTTCTCCCCTGTTTACTAACACATGAAATACAACCTATTTCAACAACACCATCTTCTTCTGATCTACGAAATTCCCGGCGCGCAATTGGTAGAAATACACACCGGATGGCAGGTCGCGGCCATTGAACAAGACACTGTAGCGGCCATGGGCAAGGTTTCCGGCCAGCGGCTTTGCGACTTCCTGGCCCAATACATCAAACACCGTCAGTTCCGCCATACCGTCTTCCGCCAATTCAACTTCAATGGTTGTTTCGGGGTTAAATGGGTTGGGGAAGTTTTGGTTAAGTTTGAATTCTCTAACTATGGCCGCATCATAGGCAGGAGTAGCCGAGACCGTGCCAAGCTGTTCGCGCGTCCCATCGTTCATGACAGCGACAAGACCATACGCGTAAGGACGGTCATTTTGGACTTCGCTATCCACCCATTCGTAGTTCAACTGCCCGAATTCGGCGGGGATTCGCATGGCAGAAAGGCCATTGCGAGTCAGGACGAATTGTGCAACCGGCTCGGGCGAGGTCAGCTCCCATTGGATGCGGACCTGCCGGGATTGCCCGACGGCGGAAAAAGAGGCCAGCGGGAGTGCAAAACTCGCGGCGGACAAGGAAAGGGTCAGTAAAGCTATAAGTAATAGTCTCTTCATGGTCATTCTCCAGAGGGGAATTCGCCTCCTAATCGGCGTACGCTATAATCGTGTTTAAGATAGCCGGGAGGTGTGAGAATTCCAACAAAGTCACACGAAAAGTCACACATTAAGTTGAGGTTTTGGAAAGATTTAGGTGTAGTAAGTATAGTGAAGCAGGGTTAGCAGGGTCAGCAAAAAGAAACGGCTCGTCCGAAAGGGAGAACGAGCCGTTTGCGTGATTGCAGATCCCCGGGACCCACAATCAACAATTGGGATTTTGTTACTGGAAAAACTAACAGAATCCGCGCCAAATGCAAGAGGCGGAATTGATTCTCGGGGTCGCTTTGATTATTTTGGAGATATGTTGGAAACTGTGTCCATAGACAAGCCTGCCGAACGGGTCCGGCCGATCGTGGTCTTCGCCAGAATGGCGGCAGGCCTCGCGGGGCTGTTCCTGCTTCTGGTATTAGGTGCCACCTTACTTCGTGAGTATTCGGGTTTCCATACATTTTTGAAGTCGGGAGTCGTTCAATCCGAATTCAACACGGAGACCACGGACGCAGGAGACACGGTACGGGTATTTACGAGTGTTGATCCTCGGGATTTTCCGTCAGGCCTTTATCCCGTGAAGGGTGATACGCTGACGCACGTGGGCGGAATTCCTCTGACGCAGACTTTTTGGCGGGAAGTGTTTGCCAGGCCGCTGCCTCCTGACACGACGATACCGATTACGGTAAACGGTGAACAAGGTGTACACGAGTACACTCTTCAAGCGCAGCCGGAACAGTCACGCAATGTAGCGCTGCTCGTTTTCATCGACGTTTTGAGATTTCTGATTGCATTCGGTTTTATCGGAGTCGGCTTGTGGGCGTTCTTTGCTCAACCGAACTCGATGCCGGTGCGCGTGTTCGCGTGGTTCTGTTTTGGGATGACGACGACGATGATCTCGGGCGTGAACATCATGAACACGTTCTACGTGACCATAAAGATCCCGGGTTTGGAGCAGGTTCGGCAAGGACTAGGAATGCTCGCGCTTGGGACTTTGGTTTTCTGGCTGCATTTGCAGTTAGTCTTCCCTACGGTTCTCGATTTCGTGAAGCGCAATGCCAAGTGGATTTATCCGGTGATCTATTTTCCGTGGCTTGTATCGATAGTGATTGCAGTGTTGTCGCTTCTCAACTGGATCACACCTGATCTTGCCAATACGGTCGCGAACTTCAGTGTCATTCCGATTTTCATTGGCGGTGCGTTGGGGTTTGTAATCCTCGGGAGAAGGTTTGGCCGTTCGAAAGACCGCGTGGAAAAACGGCAGCTTAGGCTCGTGCTATGGGGCACGGCGCTCGGTCTGGGATCGTTTTTGATCTTGCTGATATTGCTCAACGTGTTCCGCGAGTGGTTCGTGGGGAGTCAGATGCGTACGTACGGAGCGATTACGCTCGGATTTACGATGCTGCTTTTGACTCCGATCTCCTACGCGTACGCGTTCGGCCGCTACAGGCTGCTGGAAGTACAGGGCAAACTCAAACGCGGGACACGTTATTTGCTGACGAGCTCGGTGGCGTTTTTGGTTCTTTTCGGCGGAGCGTATTTGTTCGTACGCAATCTGTTGACGGGAAACTCAGCTATTGGCGCACTGTTGTTGGTGTTGTTCGCGTTCGGAATCGGAAGAATATCGAGCAGAATGAACAAGTTCCTCGAAGGCCGGTTTTATCCTGAACGCCAGCAGCTCCGCACAAGGCTCCAGTCAGCTCTTGAGTCGTCGACGTCGCTTGGGGATTGCCGTCAATTTTGGAGCCAGATTTCAGAACATTTACGGCAGAGTTTGAACGTGGCAACGGTGTATCCGGTGCTTGCCGGAGAGAACGGCGGGACGTTTGCACTGCGCGACCACGAATTGACTCCGTTTACTCCGACCAGTGATTTTGTTTCGCGGCTTCACCACGAGCGGCGGGCCGTGTTCGTCGACGAGTTGGTTGCCAGCGGAAAGACAAAACTTTCCGAAGACGAGTATCAGTGGCTGTCGTTGAACAACGTTGCACTGATTTTGCCGTTGATTACCCAGCAGCGAATGGCGGGATTTTTGGCCTTTGGGTATAAGACCGAAGAAGAAGACTATATTCCCGAGGAAGTCAGTGTGCTGTCGACGATCGCACCGCAAGTGGCGATGGCGAGCGAAAATATGCGGCTGCTTGAGGAAAACGTCGAAAAGCGCCGTCTTGAAGAGCAGATGCAAATGGCACGGCGAATTCAAGAAGGATTTTTGCCGCAAGTTTTGCCCGAGACCAAGGGGCTTGAAATCGCGACACACAACCGTTTTTCGTTGGAAGTCGCGGGCGACTACTTCGACGTCATGAATTTGCCGGACGGACAATCGCTGATTGCGATCGCGGACGTGTCGGGCAAGGGGGCAGGCGCGGCGCTCCTGATGGCGAATTTACAGGCATCGTTGCGCACGGCAATGGAAGTCGGTGTCCCTTTGACACGCGCGGTCGCGCAGGTGAACAATCTAATTTTTCGCAATACTCCGCCGGAACAGTATATCACGTTCGTGGCCGTTTTGTTCGATCCTGTAAGCTCGATGCTGTACTTCGTAAATGCAGGGCACAATCCTCCTCTGTTGGTACGCACGGACGGCTCGATTGAGGAGTTAGAGCCGACGGGCTTGATATTGGGAGCAATTCCCAACATGGAATACGGCGAAGGAGCGGTTGAGTTCAAGCAAAACGAATTGCTGGTTTTGTATACCGACGGCGTGAGCGAAGCCATGAACGACGACGAGGAAGAGTACGGTGAAGACCGAATCAAGGAAACGGCATTGTGCTTGCGGCACGAAAGTGTATCTCATATCATCGACGAGATTGAGCGGGACGTCGAACGCTTCTGCGGCCGCGTACCGATGGAAGACGACTCAACGATGATCGTGGTGAAGAGACTTTAGAGACTACCTTAGCGAAACCAAAGAGGGCAGCCATAACGGCTGCCCTCTTTTTTGTGTTTGCAGAAACACTACTTCAGCAAGACAATTTTCTTGACTTGTCTATAATCTTCGGCTTGAAAGACCGCGAAGTAAACTCCGCTGGCCAAAGCCGGGGGCGCGACGAACTGCACGGTATAGTTTCCGGCCGCGAATTCCCGGTCGAAGACTCGTCCCGCTTCGCGACCCAATTCATCGTACACGACGAGAGTCGCCCGCGAAAGTTTAGGCAACGCGAACTCAAAGGTCGTCGACGGATTGAAGGGATTGGGAAAGTTTTGCGAGAACGAAAAATCACTGGGAATCGCACCGTCGGCAGCATCAGCGTCCAGTGACACGTAAATTTCCTCGAAGATCGACGCAATGCCGCCGCGAGTTCCGAATTCGCCGCCTGCCGCATCATTAACGACGGGTTGTCCGACGAGAGCCGTGGTCGCGTGAGTCGGGGAACTTGCTTTGCCGGCGACGGAGCCGCTTGCACCGGAGAGCTGCCGGTATTGCGCGCCCACTTGCGACGCAATCAGCAAGAATAGGAGGATGTATTTCATGGCTTTCTCCTATTGCAATGTGACCATGACTTTGATTTCACCGGTGCCGTTGTCGAGCGACTCGAGAGCTTTGCCGACGATGGTGCCGATTTTGGGATCAGCGGCCAGCATGGCATGTCCCGGAGTTGCGGACGTCGTCAGCAAATCACCTCGATGAATGGCGCCGTATTTGGCGTCGGCCTTGATCTTGACCTCGAGTCTCGAACCGTCGTCCTTGAATGACGCCGCGGCACCAAGAATAGTCGCGAGCACGTAGCCGTTTTCGTCGACTTCTGTTTCTGGGCTCACAACACCGACGACGGAGGTTTGGTAGGCATCGGTGCAAGGAATATACTTGTCGCTATTCGGATCGGCGATCAAGACGGTGCCGACGTCATAACGGTGCCGGGAGTCGGTCAAGAACAGCTCTGATATGATTGGGTCAACATTTCCGGTAACATTCAGCTTGCCGTTAACCGTCATGTTGCCGCTGGTTACAATTCCTTGTTGTATTGTTCCTCCGGTCAAGTAATTGAAATTGGAGGGTTCGCCGAAGAACACTGGCATTCTGAACTGCCAATATCCGTCCGCCGTGGTCTGCATATTTGCGATGCCGTTGATATACTGAGTCATCGTTCCGTTATTCAGGAATGACCAGCCGGAAGTTACGACAGCGTTGATCAGCAACAGGGTCCGAATGAAAGTTGGCGACAGATCAGACGCGTGTTGAGTGTTTCCGCTCAAAATACTGGCATAAAGCAGCGAAGACGCAAAGACCGTGGAAGCGGAAATAGTACCACCTGGAACATAGAGATTACCCACACCTTCATTCTTGTACAAATGAGCGAGCACATCGCCTCCCGCGGAATCTCTAACCTCAAAAGATTTTGCGTGAATCTCGCCCGTCGTGTCTAGACCGGCGACGACGACGCCGTTTTGTTCCGCGCTCCATGTTCCCTTTGGATCAAGATGAAATTCCGAATTGTTATCCTCGTTGCCGGTGACAACTCCCAGAGGTCCGATTTCCGTATAGTTCGTTGTAATTTCATCATCAACGAAAACACCGCCGCCGTTCACTCTTGTCGTCGCACCAAGCAGATCGAACTCAATTTCGTTTCCAATATCGCCGCCGATCGGCACGCCGCCGATAGTGATTTGCGCGCCGTCGGGAAGTTCTAAGTCGCCGTTGTTCGCAAGATGCGCCTTAAGTTCACCGGAAAGGGAGTCTCTCACCTCGAAGGACTTCGCGTGAATTTCGCCGTCATCTGTGACACCCGCGACGAAGACTCCGTTTTGTTCGGACTCCCATGTGCCGTCGGGGTTTATGATGATTCCATTCAAGCTGTCCGTTCCAGTTGAAAGTCCGTTCGCATCGAGTGCTGCGTAGGAGTTGGAATCTGTCCGAATAACTTGATCGCCTTCTCCGCTAATAGGGATCCCCCCTATGGTTATTTCCGCGCCGTCGGGCAGTGAGAGATTTCCGGCATGATCGAGATGGGCGATCGTATCTCCGGCATTGCCGACGGTGTAGAACGATTGACCGTAGACTTCGCCGTTGATGTCGATACCAGCGACTTTGGTGGTGTCGTGCCACGTATCAAGGCAACCGTCACTTCGAATTACAACTTTGCTGTCGCCATTACGTTTGCCCATTAAGAAGGTGTCGGGTCGAGCGGTCAAAGTGTCAAAGCCATCCCAGATGAAAACACCGCCTTGATTAACTTTGGTCGTGTCGAAAAGGTCCCACATTTCCAAGCCGTTGCTATGCAAGATAGTGCTGTCATTGCCGGACCCTCTGCGAATCGTGTCGCCTTCACCGCCGGCAATGGGGACTCCGCCGACAGTGACTTGTGCTCCGCTGGGAAGCGCGAGGTTTCCGTCATTGTCGAGATGCGCTTTCAAGGCTCCTGAGACGGAATCACGCACTTGGAAAGACTTGGCAATGATTTCGCCGGTGCTGTCGAGAGCGGCGATCTTTACCCCGCCTCGGTAAGCATCCCATGTACCATTGTTGTTGATATCCACGCCGTTCAACGCGGTGTCGCCGGTTGAAAGACCTAACTGATCAATCGCAGCACCGTGTGTTTCATTGCTGTCGGTGACTGTGACACCTCCCCTGTCAATAGTTGTCCACGAATCGGTATCTTGATTGTAAGCGGAGATGTGGTTCTTGCTGATGCGAATACGATGGCCATTCTCGCCGACGTAGATTTCACCGTCATTCGCAAGATGGATCTTCACGGGACCGCCGGCTGAGTCACGAACTTCGAAGGATTTGGCGAAGATCTCGCCGTTGTCCTGCAGACCGGCAACTGCGACACTATCCTGAATCGCGTTCCACGTACCGTTGGGATTGATGCGCATGGTATCGCCGCCCGCTCCGTAGAGTTCCAGCTTGCCATCGCTGGTCAGATGGCCGACAGCGTTTTCAAGTGTCCCGTCGGGAGTGACGACAAACGACCGCGCATAAACTTCGGAGTCAAACGTCGAGTCCTGCTCTCCACCCTGCAAACACTCGGGGTCGATACTTATGGTCCAGTTGCATCCTTCGAGTCCGCGCTCGACCGTGACGCATTCGCCGCCGATGAGCTGCAGCAGACTGGAGAGTTCGTAGGTACAGGTCGCGGAGTCGTAGTCCACGCTGATGCAATCATCGCCTTCGATATCCATATCAAGGTAGACATCATAAGAGCACGTCAATGGATCGTAGTTGACATTGATACAGTTGCTGCCGAAGATATCCATGATATTGTCAATCGTGTTCCCGTTAATTTCGATGCAGCGTCCTTCTTGATACGTGGCAGCGACCGCACTGAACGTAATCGTATTCGCGGAATCGTCGGGCACGATTGTTATGTTCTGTCCGGCAATGAGATCGATGTTGCCGCCGTCGTTGAAGACGCTGTCGAGACTGGACACGATATCCGGCGCAATGTCCGCCGTAGTTAAGGTGTTGTCCAGAACTTTGGCGGACGTGACGGCGTTATTTTCGATTTCAGCCGTGGAAATGGACGTCCCCAGAGTGGCGGCAACCTGATCGGCGGACACGGAAATTCCGTCACCCGCGCCGACATTGATGGTCAGGCGCTCGTCCAGCGAATTGCGTCCGCGGCGCTCACCGTCCTGCAATGCCACGGAACCGGTCAAACCTTGTCCCGCAAGAATTGAATCGAGCGTGAACGGCAGCACGGTTTCGGGAAAATGTCCGGTATTATCCAGTGGAATAAGATGCCCGGGCTGCGGAGTTGCGCAGGCCGGGATATGATTTACGGAATCAGAGTTTTCCGCATGTCGGGATTCGATGGCACGGAAATCCGCCATAATCGGAAGACGCGGCGTCAGAACTGTGCCCTCGACCGTGATTTGCAGCCAGTTCGTCGCACCAATGGAGTCCGGCAACGGAGTGGTGCTGCCGAGGATTACAGAATAGACACCGTTATCGACCTCTACGTCAGCATGAGCCTCAGTCCAACGCGCCGTTCCACCGGTTTCGCTGGAAAAGATCGAAAATGAGAAGTCGTACATTCCGGAGAGCAGTGTGTCTCCCCCGGAATTGGTCAGTATTCCCTGATAGCTGACCTGATTTGCTTTTGCCCCTGCCACAATCACGAAGCAGAGGAAGAAAGCCGCCAATGTTCTTTGCATGTTGTCTCCCCTTTGCAAATTGGAATCTATTTATCAATAAGTTAGTAATGATAATTTGATGAACAACGTCCTATTTTGTGTTATAACATTAAGATTTCAAAGAATCAAGAGGTTCGTGGGAAAAAGAAAAGCGCATCCGGATTGGATGCGCTAATTAGGCGAAAGCAGTGTGCTAACTACTTTTCAACAAATCGGTTAGCAGCTTTGGTCTCCCGTTTTGTCACCGCGCACAAGACACAACAATGCGCGCACATCTTTAGACATGTCGTTCGCCTGTTGGTTCATTTGTGAAGAAGCGGAGGCGGACTCTTCGGCTGCGGCAGCATTTTGTTGAGTAATGCGATCGACTTGCGCGACAGCAATATTAATTTGTTCAATGCCTTGAGATTGCTCTGATGTTGCGGCGGAAATTTCTTTGGTTAGACCGGTAGCTTTTGAGACAGCGGAATTGACCTCTGAGAGAAACTCTTTGACACCGCTGACAGACCGGACTCCGGTTTCGACACGCTCCATGGTGCCTTGGATCAGGCTTGACGTATCGCGCGCGGCTTCAGCGGCGCGAATGGCAAGGCTTCTGACTTCTTCGGCGACGACAGCAAATCCTTTACCCGATTCGCCTGCTCGCGCGGCTTCAACGGCGGCATTGAGTGCCAAGAGGTTCGTTTGGAACGCGATCTCGTCAATGGTCTTGACAATTTTGGACGTTTGATCGGAAGATTGCCTGATCAGCTCCATCGCATCAACCATTTCGGACGTAGCGCCTTCGGCTTTCTGCACTGTACTCGAAGTCGTATGCATTAGATCGGAGGCGGCTACGGAATTGGCCGCGTTTTGTTTCGTCATCGCAGACATTTCTTCGAGACTCGAGCTGATCTCTTCGACCGAGGATGCTTGTTCATTTGCTCCGTTGGCGAGAGTATGTGAGGTGCTTTGGATTTCGTTTGAGGCAGCCGCGACGGACTTGGATGCGACGGACATGCTTTCTGCGGCGCGCGCGATCGGCTTGCTGAACCCACGTCCTACCGTCCAAGATAGGAGTCCAATCAACAGGACAAGAACAAGGCTTGCCAGAAACATGTCCGTACGTGCGGACAGTGTACCGGGCATAACTTCGGCTTCATCGATTCTCACGAGCACTGACCAATTCATGCCGGGATATCCCATGGCACCCTTCAGATGCGTGTAGCCGCAGATCTGTTCAACTTGTTTGCGCGCATGGGTTGCCTTCATGTAACCGGTTTCGCCTTTTACGGCCCGCCTGGCGGGCTCGACACCCTTGTCGGCGAGATTGAATTTGAGCAGAACCGAATTGAGGTCACGCTTGATCGAGTTGTCCCCGCCCTGAATGGTCGGATCGTGATCGACGATAATTTTGCCGTCTTTGTCGAGGATCGTGATCTCGGCTTTGGTCAGGCCAGTCTTTTTGAGTCCGGCGTACGATGCAGTGACCATCTCTTCGACTAAAGAAAACATCGCACGGTTCGTCCACACTCCGATGATCTTGCCACTGGCATCGTGCACGGGCGCACTGAATCCGAGAGTCAAGCCGTCGTCACCGGAGTATGCTTTCTTGACTATGTCGTCGACGTGAACATCTTCAATGTATGTTCCGGTGGAGTTTTTGTTTTCGGGTGCCGTGAAGGGCATGGACGTCGTGAATTGTCCGCGCAGGCAGGCCGTAAACCAATCGGCATTCCGGAAGTTCGTATCATAAATAAAATCACTACTAATTTTCGATCCGCGGAGGTCTTTGGAATTAACGGCGACGACCTTCCCGTCCAAATCGCAGAATATTGTTAAGTAATAGATGCCGTAGGTCGCGACGTATTCGTTCATCACGTCGACAATTTGGTTGTCGTTTCTCTTATACCATTCGTTTCGCTTTTCGCCGATAATTCTGTTCAGCCCAAATGCCTGGACATCGCCATAGCGTTCGAACAGATTTCTGTCGATCTTGTCCGCAAGCTGCACGGCTTCACTTTGAACGACGCGGCTGCCTTCGAAGGCCGCTTTCTTCAAGGTTATGCCGCCGATCGTGCCAAAGACGACCATCGGCAGAACTCCAAAGCACAAGCATAGTATAACGATTCGAGTAGTCAGCGAGATCCTGTTCCAAAACTTCATTGCTGTTCCGTCAATCTTCTTAATAGGTTTTTGTTCTCGTAATTTCCAAAGCAACAGGGGAACGTTTTCGCGTTCCCCTGTTGCGTATTGCTTTGTTCTTTTAGAATCCGCTCAGATCATCGTCCAGCGGGAAGTCATCGTAGCCGGGCGACTTATTTATCGCGGGTTTTGACGGACTTGACATCGGTTTGCTTTTGCTTGCAAAGGGTTTGATGGAAGGTCGCGGGCGTTCATATGAGAACGTGTCGCCGGAACCGCCTTGAACCAACTTTACCATGTTGTTGACCGTACCGGTCAGAGATTCCGCCTGTCCGGAGAGTTCTTCTGACGCGGCCGCACCTTGTTCAGCCGCAGCAGCGTTGCTTTGCGTAACCTTGTCCATTTGGGTGATGGCCGAATTGACTTGCGTGATTCCGTCAGATTGTTCCGACGAGGCGGCGGCGATTTCTCGAATAAGCTGCTGCGCCTTTTGGACGGATTGGGTAACGGATCCCAGCGACGACGACACTTGCGACACCGCAGCGCCGCCTTCGTTGACGCGTGAGAGGGTCTCGTCAATCAATCGATTGGTCTCTTTGGCCGCTTCCGCCGAGCGCATGGCGAGATTCCGGACTTCTTCAGCGACCACGGCAAAGCCTTTACCTGCTTCACCGGCACGCGCAGCTTCGACCGCAGCGTTCAACGCAAGCAGGTTAGTTTGGAATGCGATCTCATCGATTGTCTTGACAATCTTGGAAGTCTGGGCGGACGCATCTTGGATATTCTCCATGGTCACGGCCATGCGGGCTGCGCTGTTTTCAACATCGTGCACAGAGTTAGCTGTTTCCTCCATCAAAGAAGAGGCCGTATGAGAATTGTCCGCATTTTGTTTAGTCATCGCGGACATTTGCTCGACGCTGGCGCTGATTTCCTCGATGGTGGAGGCTTGCTCGCTGGCACCTTGCGACAGACCTTGTGCGGAAGACGAGACTTCATTAGCGGCTTGCGTAAGTTGAGAAGCTCCGTTGTTCAAGTCGGAAATAATCTGTGAGACTGGCTTGTTCACCATTATTTGCACCACGAAGAACAGCACGAAGCCCATCAAAGAAAGACCCAGCGCGATTAATCCCGCGGCCTTCCACATTGCCGCCATCGTTGCAGCTTCAGCAGCCGCCAAGGGTTGGATAATTTCGAAGGCACCGTGAACTTCACCGATTTTCCAGTTCTCCATGCGCGCACCGGTCGGATCGAGGCCTTCGTTGTTGCCCCACAGGGCCACAGACTGGGCCGGATCGCCGTGGCAGAGCATGCACGTCTTAGTCAGGCGGATAGGTTGGAAGTAGCGAATCGCATTTTGATCTTCATCATGAATCCAATACTCATTAGCCCCGCTGTTTTCAAGTTCACGCAAAGCGACGGCCTCGACTTCGTCCGGCTGGTTTTCCGGATTTCGCGGCTCGAACTTAGGAGTTCGGAATGTAAAGCCACCCATTTTTGCGCTGGCTTTTCCTGTTTGCCACGCCGTGTACACGGGGACGGTATGCAGGACACGGTCCAGATCATTTTCGTCCGCGTAGCCTCGAACCTGCTCAACAGAGTAGATACCCGCATCCCAAGCCTCTTCCATTTCCTGCCGGACATTTGCCACAGCAGTAACGACGGAGCGAGATTTTTCTACGTAGGTGTTTTCCGCGTTATCATGTTCATGCTGTTTGTAAAGACCCAACAGAATGAGCATGAGAGCAAGCGGCAGAATGATGCCGATGCTGATAATTTTTGCCCGCAAGGAAAGGTTCTTGAGCACGGTTAGTCTCCAGATGATTTCGAGAACAACATGTCGCGACATTCAAACGGACATATTTCGCGCACATGTGCGTAAATTCTATCGCGGTAATAGTAAGCAAGCCGAGTGCCAGAGTTCATGGGTCAGCAATTTTCGTTAATCTGCTGTGATTCCTAACACAAAAGGGACGGCAAAGAGAAGCGGGAGCTTCTTTGGGAAGCTCCCGCTAAGGGTGGGGCAATTCTTACCTGATGGACTTAGAACCCGTCCAGCCCATCGTCAAACGGGAAGTCCTTTTCAGTTTCGTACGAAGACGGCTCATTGTGCTTCTTTGCACCTATCGACATGCGTCCGGCAGTTGAGAAACGTGAAGTACTTCTTGAACGATATTTGCCGAACTCATTCGCGGGACTATTTGTGTCAATCCCATTGATCAGCGACAACAGTTGTTTGATTGTTCCGCTCAATGCTTCGGCCTGACCTGACAGTTGTTCCGCGGCGGCGGCACCTTCTTCCGCAGCGGCAGCATTTGACTGGGTGACCTTGTCCATTTGCGCGATAGCTTGGTTCACTTGCCCAATACCTTGAGCTTGCTCTCCTGAGGCCGCAGCGATTTCTTCGATCAAACTTGAAACTTTATTGGCCGAAGTCGTTACGCCACCGAGCGCAGTTTTTAATCCGCTGACGACTTCCACCCCCCCATCCACACGGCCAAGCGTATCTTCGATAAGCGAGCTGGTGTTCTTTGCAGCTTCGGCCGACCGCATGGCCAGATTACGCACTTCTTCTGCGACGACGGCGAAGCCCTTCCCCGCTTCGCCGGCACGGGCAGCCTCCACAGCGGCGTTCAGAGCCAATAGATTTGTCTGGAAGGCAATTTCGTCAATGGTCTTAATAATTTTTGAAGTTTGATCGCTGGCAGATTTGATTGAGGACATCGCCGTCTCCATGTCGGCAGCGCTCTTGTCCGCCGTCTGCACAGTGCGATTGGTTTCGCCGACCAATGAAGTCGCGGTGCGGGAGTTGTCCGCATTTTGCTGAGTCATCGCGGCCATTTCTTCAAGGCTCGAGCTGATTTCTTCGATGGAGGATGCTTGTTCACTGGCACCTTGGGCCAGGCTTTGACTGGTACCGGAAACTTGTCCGGCGGCACCGGCGACTTGATCCGATCCGGACAAGAGCGAATCGACGATGCGGGCGATAGGCTTGTTCACCCCGTTTTGAATGGCAAACCAGAGCAAAATTGAGTAGATGATCAATCCGAGCACTACAATGAGTCCGCCTTTTTCTAAAGATGCCCGCAGAGCAGCATCGGCATTGTCGAGCGACTGGACGACTTCAAACGCGCCGTGGACTTCGCCGACTTTCCAGTTTTCCATACGCGCACCGGTCGGGTCCTGCCCGGACGAGTTGCCCCAATATTCGACCGACTTCGCGGGATCGCCGTGGCAATACATGCAAGTGGCTGTGAGTTTGATCGGGCGGAAATAGCGGACAGCATTCAGTTTGTCATCAATGACGAAGTGTTCGTCGATTGAACCTGATTCGAGCAGTTTCAGGACATCCGCTTCGACGGCATCCGGTGTGTTTTGGGGATTTCGCGGCTGGTTTTTGGGAACGCGAAATTGGTAGCCGGCTTCTTCGGCTTTTCGCATCGCAGATTTCCAAGCGGTAACGACAGGAACCGCAGCGACCACCCGGTCAAGTTCGCCGTGGTCCGCCCAATTGCGAAGTTGATTGATCGTGAAGACACCCGAGTCCCAGTATTCTTCCATACCTTGGCGAGTGGATTCCGTGGCGAGACAGACTGAGCGCGCTTTCTCAACGATAGCTTGAACGGATTGCTGACGTTGGTGTGAAGCGTAGGCGAAGAACAGGCCGAACATCAAGAGAGTCGGCAGGGCAACGCCCATAACGATAATTTTGGTACGGAGAGACCAGCGATTGAAAGACATGACTGTTCCCGTCATTAGTGTACGTGGATTGGGTACACGAAAGGTGACTCGCGGGCCGTGCCGCCCGCCGACGAGATGTCATCAGGAAATCGCCGCATAATATGCAGCGACAAGGGGATTAAACTCCGCTCGTCTCTGTCGGGACGTGTTGGAAGCAAGGCTTCCGCGGAGTACCGCACACAGGCGGCGAAACTCTCCCGGGCTGCCCGCAAGCAGCCCGGGCAGAGAGAATCTTAGGCTTCGGTTTCCATGGTTTGCGCAACGTGTGCGCCGTCACTTTCGGGAGACAGAACTTCGTCGATATTCAGCAGGATATTGACACGACCCTTGGCCTTGCCCATGCCGAGAATGAACGAGTTGTCGACCGAAGCATTGATGCTGGGTGCGTCTTCGATTTCATTAGACGCAATGTCCAGCACTTCTGAAACTTTGTCGACCTGAAGTCCCATGAGATGGCCGGTGACGTCCACGACAATGATGCACGTTTCGGGAGTTTGCTCGGTGGCGGACATGTCAAACTTAAGGCGAAGATCGATGACGGGAATGACTTTGCCTCGCAGGTTGATCACGCCGCGAACATGTGCAGGCATGCGGGGGACCTGAGTGATGTCCATCATGCCAATAATTTCACGGACTTTTAGGATTTCGATGCCGTATGCTTCATCGGCAAGCTCGAAAGTCAGGTATTTGCCAGCGCGCACGTCCGTGGCAAAGGCTGCATCTTGTACGCTCACGATGCTTTCTCCAAATCAGGATTACAAGTTGATTTGCTGCATAATACAAGCAAAGCAAATGCCTATCCGAAACCCGAAGTTTTACTTCAAAAAGATTTTGCATTTCTGCGATAGGGATTGCGCAGCAAAACTCTTAACCGTTTGATTTTCCTGAGTTCCAATCCGCGCAAGAACTCGACGAAGAATAGGCAAAAATTGGAGAAATTTCTCGATTTTTTTCAATTAGGCAAGAAAAACCCGGCTTGCGCCGGGTTTTTTCAACGTTCTTGGTTTGTTCGCCTACTGCATCTGGTAGAATTCGGTGCGGCGCGTGGCGAGTGTATCGTTGTACGGATTGATAGTTTTGCTATCCGCGAGTTTTGGGTCGATTTCAACGGTCAGAACATCAGCCGAGCTGATAGAACCTGAGGCGAGATGTTCTCCTTGTGTTCCCATGATGACACTTCTTCCGGTGAACGAGACAGACCTGCCGTCGCGATCTTCCGTGCCAATACGATTTGCAGTCGCTGCGAACACCGTGTTTTCAAGACAGCGTGTAACCATGGCCGCCTGACAGAAAGGCAACACGAGATTGGAAGGATGCGCCACGATTTGGGCACCGCGCAAGGTTAGCGTGCGCATGACTTCGGGGAAACGCCAGTCAAAGCAGATCATAACTCCGACTCGGGCAATGCCGATGTCGTAGACATTGAACGGAATGTCGCCCGGATCGAATCGTTCGGTTTCTCTGTCGAACAAGTGGACTTTTCGATAGCGGCCGATTTCACCGTGCGGTCCCATGAAGACAGATGAATTGTAAACTTGCTTGCCTTCCCTTTCAATCAGTCCGATGACCATGTAGCAGTTGCGGTCGCTGCACAGCCCTCTAATCCATTTAGATGTCGGACCGTCGGGAATTTCTTCGGACAGCTCCAAACTCTCGGCGCGTCCGCGCACTTCGTAGCCGGTCAACGCGAGTTCCGGCAACACCCAGAGGTCCGCTTCCCGTTCTCCCAGCAGTTCTTCGATTTGTTTTTGGTTTTTTTTGATTTCCCCGAAGATGGGGTCAGTTTGCACGATGCCCAGAATCATTGTTGTTCGTTTCGGTGCAGATAGTGTGTTTAGCCCGGCGGAAAACAGCCGGATAGTTGAAAGTAATTATCCTCTGGCGGAGCTTGCCGCTTCCGCAATATATTTTGAGATGTCGCGTGGAGATTTGAGCGACCATGTTTTGCGTCCGGCTTCGCTCAGTTTGACGCCTTCGACGGAGCCGCTCGGATCTGAGATAGTTGGAGCTTTCAGAATGAGAAGTTCGCCCGGAAGCAGCGCAACCGTGTCGCTGATACCACCTGCATAGGGCACCGTCTTGCGCACCCATGCTTTCGCATCGACTTCGTAACGACCCGGGGGAATATTCAGAACCGTCACAGAATGCGAGGAAGCGAGCGGAATGCGCGGCAGCCAATCGGTGTCATGGTCGCCCTTCAGAGTCACCATGGACAGCCACTCGCCGCCTTCGGGAACTTCGGGAAACGCGACGACCAACGCGGCACGTCCTTGCTCCAGAAGCACTCCATTGGCATCCAGTCTCGGCACGGCTTCCGGGGATTTGCTTTCCTGCGTGGTACTTGTTTCGGTTGTCGCCGGAGTTTCGGTCTTTGACTTACTGCAGCCGATGACGAGCACAAAGCTCATCAGAATTAGAAGTGTTCTCATTGCCCAACTTATGTTATGCCAGATTTTCTTGCTTTTTTGCCGATGCGCGGCAACTCAGTATGTTCGCGGGTATCCGTAGAGCTGCATCTGGTGACTCGTGCGCGGGAGATATGACCTTGACGTGGACGAAATTCGCGAGCCGCTGATTAGGTAGGTAACTTGCAAACTTGCCCAGTAGCTGGAGTTGTGGCGTTTGTAGTGCGGTTGTTCCAAGTTTGGAACGTAGTTCCACGCGAGATCCTGCGATTGTTGAATCGACGCGGTGATACTCAAAGACTGTTCGATGTAGTAGGCAACGTCAAAACGATGCTCGACGCCCCAGCTCTGCCCGTTGTCCATGTTTCTGTCTTTGGGATCGTGAATAAACCGGTTATGTATGAGGGTGTATCCAATGATCCAGCGGTCATGCACGGCGTATGCACCTGACAAGAGCGTCGTCCAGAAAAAGCCGTCGTCGGCCGGACCAATCGGTTTTTCAAACCGTGAGTCTCCGGTAAACTGGACGTTCCACGAGAGCGGGATGTTCACTTCAAGTCTCGGCCCGAACAACATATATTCTCCGTGGTAAACGGAGTGATCAGAAATCTCACTGTGTTCCACGTACGTGGTGTCGGCAAGATAGTCGAATCTCGTGTAGATTGTGGTGTTTCGCTCAATATAGTTCTGATGCCAACCGTAGAGGAGCATCGAAAAGCGAACGCCTGACCAACGGGAGATAGAGTATGGCGCGATGTATTCATTGATCCGTTCAATTGCGAACGCGTCGAGATCGCCGATGAGGGCAGGATCTTTCTTAAGAACGGATTCAACTTCCCGCCAGAAATACTTGTCGTCCCGCTCGTAGCGCCGTTGGAATTCTCGTTCCCGATACATCAACTCGGCGACTTCGCGCAACGTTTCATCAGACAGATTGCCGTTGATTCTCCCGAGCTCTCGCAAGCGAATCTCGAGAACGTGCGCGCGGTAAATTCCACTGGCATCCCTCACGCGTCCCCAGCCCAACCCAAGTTCTCCGCTCAGATCATAGCGCATGTTGGCTTCGCGGCCATCGGTTATCTGCTGGTTAGCCCATTCAGGATAGCCCACCTTCGATTCGTCATGATACCAATACTGGTAGACTCCAGCACTCAGCAAGCCGGTCCCAATCAGTCCTATCGGCCGTTCAGTGGGATAATAGGCTCCGGATAAGTTTGCATCGTACGACTCTTGAGCCCTGCGATCGAGATCAGAAGACACTTGATGATAATAGTCGCTTCGAGTGCGCGTTTTATTGTCAAAGAAATTTCCCGTTCCCCGAACTCTGGCGGCGGCCTCCAAACCTAAATTCTCACTGTCAAAGAGCCAGTATCCCGTAAGTCCGCCTGACACTTCCGACCAAGAGACTCGGCTGCTTGACTGGTCATCCACACCGCGGTTTCGCTCAACCACCCTTCGGAAGAGAGGGTCAGTTGTTTAGCTGTGTGCGTCGGTATCCGAAAATCGGAAAGTTCGTACGCGATCGAGGCGGAAAAGAACAGAGCCGAGCCGATTAGAATCAAGAATAGTCGCATGATTACCCAGACCTTTCATAAGTGAGTTCGTTTTCAAGGCAATCTATTTAGAAAACTAACCTACATATTCTTCCCAGTCTTCAAGAGTATCAATATCGCAAAGTTCGGGCAACAGGCCGTGGGGGATGCCGGATTCAGTCAGTCGGGCGACAGATTGGGCGAGCAGCTCGTCTCCGCTCCACGGAAGGTTACCGAAAAGTTCGGGAATTACGCGGGTCATTCCCAGTAGGTAGTACCCTCCGTCGCGGGCTTTGCCAAAGACAACGGGGAATTCATCCAAGATACGAATTGCCTGCGAAATATGCTCGGGAGTCAGACTTGGACAGTCGCTGCCGATGAGGATCACTTTTTGGGCACCGCCCTCAAAGCCGCGGATTGCCGCGACGCACATCCTTTGACCCAAGTCACCGGGGGCCTGCAGCGAATAAAAGGGGCGCATACCGAAAAATTGCTGTCCTTTGATGAAGTCAAAGGGCTCAGCAAGAGTGACTTCCACTTCGATGGATTCGTCGAGGGAATCGAGCAGTTTCCGGCACTGCTTGACCAGTTGGACGTATATTTCGTAGGCGCGTGCAGCTCCGGCGGTCTCAGCGATCCGCGATTTGACTTTGCCGATCTCGGGCATGCGCGCGAGGCAGATGAGAGTGTTCATGCAATATTTCCCCGCGACAGGACGGGGGACTAAGCGGGGGTTAGGCCACGGTTCCGCCGCAAGATGAACCCGCGCCGGCCGTGCAGCCGTAGCAATGATTTCGTGTGACGATTTCGCGTGTGTTGAGCGACGGATGCCATTGGGAGATGTGTTTCGGCATACCGTGGTCGACCTTCAAGTCGAGCATTTGATTAAAGTCGCAATCATAGAGAAAGCCCTGCCAATCCACGGAAATCAGAGAGCGGCACATGACGCCGCGCGCGGCGGCGGGATTGAACGCGTTCACTAAAGCAGTCATGTAGTCTTCATAGTTGCCGCTGGTCACCAAAAAATCGAGGAAGCGTCCGATGGGCATATTGGTTATGCAATAGAGATCATTGAAGACGACGCCGTACTCTTGTTTCAGGACGCGCGCGTATTTGTCGCGCATGGCCGATTGGTTGGGAGCCATAAACGCGCCGGCAGGATTATAAACGAGATGGAGCCGCAAGCTCTCATTCGTGCCGTAGCCGAACGCATTCAGCAACCGCAGAGCTTCAATGGATTTTTCAAAGACGCCTTCGCCGCGCTGCGCGTCCGTTTGCTTGGCTTGGAAGTACGGCAGTGAGGCGATAATTTCGACTTGATGATTGGCCAGAAACTCCGCCAACTTTTCGTGCGGACGTGTCAGCAAGATCGTCAAATTGCAGCGATCCATGACGTGCAAACCGCGCCGTCTGCACTCTTCGACGAACCAGTAGAAATCCGGATTTAGCTCGGGAGCACCGCCGGTGATATCGACGGTGTGGATATCAGAGTCGTCGAGCACGCGCAAGCAGTGCTCAAAGATTTCGCGCGGCATAATTTCTTTGCGGTCGGGACCTGCATCAACGTGGCAATGTCCGCAAGTTTGATTGCAGAGTCTGCCGACATTGACTTGCAGAGTCTCGATTCCAGTGGCGCGCAAGGGAAACTGCTCCGCTTTGTCCAGCTTGTCGTCGAAGCGCACCCACGAGACATTTTCTTCGAGGATACGCAGTTGCTCCGTCGTATCAGCCAGCGGATTTTTCACCGCCAGCAGCGATTTTATGGTCACGATTTATCTCCTCTTTGGCGCGAGAAGATTGGACAGATTGAAAGGATAGGGGACAAAGGACGAGAAGGACTGCTTTCAGATTTCCTATTTCCTAATTCCCATTGTGCAGAGCGACGGCCGGAGGCCGACGGTAGTAGGAATTCTACGAGTGCTTCCCTACGATGTTGCGCATATTCGCGACGTGGACGGTCGTAGGAATTCTACATGGAAACTTTGTCAACGATGTTGCGCATTTGCACGCCGTGGACTAACGAGGCACCGCCGCGGATTGCGGCCGCGACGTGGACGGCTTCGGTCATCTCTTCTTCGGAGCAGCCTTGCTGCAAGGATTCAGTGGAATAGGCGTCGATGCAGTAGGGACATTGCACGGCATGAGCGACGGCGAGCGCGATCAGCGATTTTTCACGCGCCGACAACGCACCGTCGGCGAACACCGCACCGTACCAATCGAAAAACTTCTTCGCGAGTTCCTTGTTGCCCTTGGCGATGTCACCGAATTTTGCCAAATCGGGGGCGTTGTAATAGTGGTTCATGGTCTCTCTCAATTGTTTGCGGCGCGAAGAACGATTTATTGTTTGTTCAAACTCCAATCGTATTCCGTGTAACGAATCGGCGTTTTGTTGTTGACGTCGGGATAGTAGATCTGAAACAGCGTTCGAATACCTTCCTCGTTGTCGAAGTCCTCGCGGAACCATTTGAAGATCGGCGAAACGTACAGGACTCCGTCTTCGAAGCGGTTGACTTCAGGACGTTCGCTGAGGAAAGACTTCTCTTGTTCGGCAAGTTGGTCAAAAAGTTTGGAGTCGACGTAGGCGTCGGAACGGAGAATGGGACAGCTTTTTGACGCGCAGACGATTGCAAAGTGAATTCTCGGCTCTTTGAAATCAGCACGCAGAATATCATGTTCGACCATTCCGAGGGAGACGTTGTGGTCAAAGAGTCTGAAGAATTTCTGGTTCCATGGACTGGAAAAAAGTCCGCCGATGTCCTGAATGGTTTCGAGCGGCCAGTGATTCAGGATCAACTGCATCGCGGCGGCATTGTAGAGATTGATCAGGAAGGCGAGCTTTTCTCTCTGAGTGAACGCTTGATAGCGTTCGAAGGGAACGTCGGCGTAGGATGCGACGAACGCGTCGAGGTCCTCCCTGTCTTGCAGCAGTCCTTCGTAGTCGACCTTTCCGTTCTTGACGAATCTGTCGAGCACGGACTGGTATTGCACATACGTGTGGTCAAATGCAAACGAAGGGAGCGCACAAATCAGAACGGCAAGACACAGAATAAGTTTACGCATCGACGTTCCCACCCTGCTCATCCAAGCGGCGAAATTTCTTTTGAATCTCTTCGGCCGATTTGCCTCTATAGTGCCACCAGAGCGTGTTAAAATTCATCGCCATTGCTTTCATTTTACCGAATTTTTCGTAGCGGCGCGCCGACGTCGTGAGAGCATCCTTGAGCAGAACGGTTTTTCCTTTTTGGGCGAGGAGTTTTTGGAAGGCGAAATCTTCCATGACCGGCCAGTCGGGAAAACCACCGAGTTCTTGGAAGACAGATTTGCGAACAAAAAGACCCTGGTCACCCCAGGGCATCGAAAATAGTCTCGACCTGACATTGGCTCCGAATGAAATGGCGCGCATTCCGAGCGAAGAGCGGTCAAACTTCAGACGAAATGCGCCGCCCAAAAGTTCCGGACGGTTGTGGAGAACCTCAAGGATTTGCGCAATTGCCCGTTTCGGAGGCTCAGAGTCGGCATGCAAAAACCAGAGAACGTCGCCGCTGGCGACCTTCGCCCCTTGATTGAGCTGAAACCCTCGTCCCGGCGCAGCGGTTAGAACTTGGTTGGCCCAGATAGTGGCTTTGTCCACAGTGTGGTCAAGACTTCCACCATCGACGACGATGACTTCTGGTCGCGGAGCTTCTAAAGCGAGCATTTCCAAGAGAATAGGAAGCCGCTGTTCTTCGTTCAACGTGGGGATAATCACGCTGACAGAAGACTCTATCGGGCGGGCAGCGGGGATCAGTCTTGCGGGCGGCATTCGGGTTCGCTATCTTTCATAATTAGGCAATATAGCCAAAGACAAACGAAACCTCAATTGGAGACCTATGCACTCGAACACGCGAAAGACCTGGGGAAAGTGGTTCATCGCGCTGTTGGGAGTCGGCGGGCTGGTTTATGTTCTTTTACGATTTCCGATCGGAGACTGGCTCAGGTCACAACTCGTTGAAATAAAAGAGCTTGGATTTAGCGGGTACGTGTGGTTTGTCGTTCTGTATGTCGTTGCAACCGTGGCGAACTTTCCAGCCTCTGTATTAACATTGGGAGCCGGGGCTGTATTTGGGATTTTAACTGGATCTGTTTTGGTTGTGATTGGTGCGACACTGGGGGCGACAGCGGCGTTCTTGGTGGGAAGGTATTTAGCGCGCGGAGCCGTGGCGAAGAAAGTCGAAACTAATCCACGTTTTCGTGCCGTGGATGAAGCCGTGGGCCGGGAAGGATTCAAGATTGTGTTGATGACGAGACTTTCCCCTGTATTTCCGTTCGTGCTTTTGAACTATGCTTACGGGATCACAAAGGTCAGGCTGCGGGATTATTTTTGGGCATCGCTGATTGGGATGATTCCCGGAACGGTTTTATATGTTTATCTTGGTGCCTTGGCCGCGTCGGTGGCAACAGGAGAGTTGCCGGAAAGTCCGGCTCGCAGAGTGTTTACTGTTTTGGGTTTGGTGGTTACGATAGTGGTGACCGTTTACGTGACGAAAATTGCGCGCAGAGCTTTGCGCGACGTGGAAGGAGCGGCATAAGATGAGTTTCCCCGCACATAAGTTGGTGTGGCCGGAAGATACCTATAATCTCGAGCTACTCTCGCATGTTCATCCGGCGGAGTATGTCAATCCGAAACCTGAGGGCCGCTACAACTTGGTGGTAATTGGTGGAGGAACGGCGGGATTGGTGACGGCGGTCGGCGCAGCGGGACTGGGAGCCAAGGTCGCGCTTGTCGAACGGCATTTGCTGGGAGGAGATTGTCTTAATGTGGGATGCGTTCCATCCAAGGCTTTGATTCGCGCGGCGCGAGCGGCACACGAGATCAGACGCGCGGCAGAGTTTGGGCTTAAGGTACCGTCTTACGAAGTTGAATTTGCGGCAGTGATGGAGCGCGTGCGGAAACTTCGCGCGAGAATAGCTCCGGTGGACGGCATCGAATCCCTCAAGGCAAAAGGTGTGGACGTCTATATTGGCGACGGGAAATTTGTCGACTCGTCGACCATTGAAGTCGGCGACCGCAAATTGAATTTTGCGCGAGCGGTAATCGCCAGCGGCGCGCGCGCGGCGCGGCCGAAGATTCCGGGGATCGAAGAGGTCGACCCACTCACGAACGAGAATTTGTTTTGGCTGACTGAATTGCCAAAACGACTCGCAGTAGTCGGCTCGGGTCCGATCGGCGCGGAGATGGCACAGGCATTTGCGCGACTGGGAAGTCAGGTGACTATTTACGACCTCAACAGCCGTTTCATGCACCATGAAGATCCGGACGCAAGCGAAATCGTCCGCAAATCAATGGAACGTGACGGTGTCCGATTCCGGCTCGGTGTGCAGAAGATGACGTTCGCCAAGCGCGACGGGAACAAGGTGGTCTCATGCGAGATGGAAGGGAAATCACTGGAAGACTATTTTGATCACATTCTGATTGGAGTAGGCCGCGCACCGAATGTCGAAGGGATGAATCTTGACAAAGTTGGAGTGGAACACGACCGCGAGGGAATTCACGTCAACGAGATGCTGCGCACAACCAACCGCAAGATTCTCGCATGCGGCGACGTGGCCTCGAAATACAAGTTTACACATGCGGCGGACGCGTTGGCGAGACTTGTGATCGGCAACGCTTTGTTTTTCAGCAATGCAAAAGCCTCGGATTTGAATATTCCGTGGGCCACGTACACGGATCCGGAAGTGGCTCACGTCGGAGTTTATGAGACGTCGGAGGAAGCGAACAAGTTCAATACGATCAAGTTCGAGTTGGTACATCAAGACCGCGCGATTTTGGACGGCGCGGACGAAGGATTTATTAAAGTCACGCACGACAAGCGCGGCAACATCAAAGGCGCAACGATTGTATCGGAGCACGCAGGCGAACTGATCGGCGAAATCGTCGTGGCCATGAACGGCGAAGTGAACTTGAGCAAGATCGCCAATTCGATTCATCCCTATCCGACACAATCGGAGATGATCAAGAAGTGCGGAGACCTGTATCGCAAGACGTTGTTGACGCCGTCGGTGGCAAAAACATTAAATAGGATATTAAAGTGGAGAAGATAGCCTCCGTGCGTTGCGAAGCGCTGACGGTGTGATACGGAGGATGGCCGCGATTCCTTGCCAATGCAGATTGTAAATATGTCACACACAGCCATTCAAAATCGAACAAAGAGTTGAAGTTTCCTATCTCTCGTTTTACATTGATGACCAGCACATAGTTTAGACGTGGCAACTGCGGGCCGACTCGGACATCTGAGTCTTGCCTGCCAGAAACTTGCCGACCTGAGTCAGACGCGCATATTGCCACCGGTCCCCAGAGGAGGAGACCGGTGGTTTTGTTTTCGGAAGGCGCACGCTGTCCGAAACGAAAGAGAGATTCGACAAAATACATAGTTGTCGAAAGGAGACGTGATGAAAAAACTCTATTTTTTTGTGTTGAGCTTAATTCTCGTTACTGCTTTTGTCTCGCAGGCTGAAGCTCACTGGGTAACCAAGAACGGATATGAAGACTACGCGCATCACGCGGCCGGAGTGCCGCCGGTGCCGACTTACACCGACGGAATGCCGGATTTCGACCAAAAGCAAGACGCATGGATGAACAGTTTCAACCAATGGAATTGGTGCGGACCGGTCGCAGTCGGAAATTGTCTGTGGTGGTTTGACTCGAAGTTCGAGATGATCAAAGGCAAATCTCTTCCTCCGGGAAGTATCGTTCGTCCGCCAACGGTCAGCGACCACTACAGTCTGGTGCACATGCTCGTCGCGGGTGCTGACGATCATGATCCGCAAAACGTGATTCCTTATATTACGCTGGTCGGGAATCAAGTGCCGGGCGGAATCGGCGCGGCTGGGATCACGCCGCCGCAAATGAAACAAATGATTGAAAACTACCTTGCTTTGCCGCAAGTCAGTCTCTACGGCCACTACACGGTAAGAATTATTTGGCAACCGACGTTTGAGCAGATCTATGAGGAAGTTGAGCAGAGTCAAGACGTGATTGTGCTGCTCGGATTTTGGCAACAAAATCAAGCAGGAATGTGGCAGCGATTCGGCGGGCACTATTTGACCGTGGCAGGAGTGGATTCACAGAATTCAATGCGCACGCTGTCGATGAGCGATCCCATGCGCGACGCGGCGGAGATGGGATGGCCGGGAGTGGTTTGGAATGGTTGGTTGATTCCACACATCTTTCCGCCGCCTCACGCCGCGAACATACACAATGATGCGGGGAATGTGTCGCACGACTATTACCCGATCGCGGGATCGGGTTCGCCCGGCGGAGTAATTTCGGCATCCGAATACGGCCTTGACTTCGGAATTGAGTTTTGGGAAAACTTCATCGGGCAAAACACGCCCGATCCGCTGCAGCAGTTTTCGGCGATGTACGACCCGAATCTCCCGGTACACACGGAGCTTGAAGCGATTGTCGTGATTTGCCCGAACTTCGACTACGGTGATTTGGGTCAAGACTATCCGACGATTGACATCGAGTCGTGCGGACCGGCGCATCCGTTGTCGGACAAGGCATGGCTGGGCGATTGTGTCGACGCAGAGATTCAGCCGAGAATTTTCAATTTGGACAATTGTGACGACGGAGTGAATTTCGTGAATTTGCCGTGGACTCCGGGAGACGTGGAACAGGTGGACGTCTTTGTCTCCACCGGCGCACACTACCAAGGTGAATCATTGTACTTGAACGCATGGAAAGACGGCAACATCGACGGCGATTTTGACGACATCGACATGAACGACGGGATCATGGATGACGAATGGGTTATACAGGATCAGCCGGTGGCGGCGGGCCTAAACTCGTTTGCGTTCGTGGATCCGGGTCCGGTTCAAACTGGGCACTGGGATCCGTATGATTTGGTCATGCGTTTCCGCTTGACCAGCCAGCCCGTGGGGCGCTACGGCTACGGGGGATTTTGGGCCGGTGGTGTGTCGAACGGTCTCGGGACTTACGACATTGATTGGGTTCTCGGTGAAGTGGAAGACTACGTTCTCCGCGACATGCAGCTTGCCGTCGAGCTTTTGTCCTTCGCGGCAATCGCGGGCGACCGACGAATTGATTTGGAGTGGACCACTGCCAGCGAGCAAGACGTGGACTATTTCATGCTTGAACGCTCGCCGGACTTGATCGACTGGACGGATATCGCACATGCGGCAAGTCAAGGCAACAGCGGGGCACCACAATACTATGATTATCTCGATCTGAATGTCGAAAACGGACAACAGTATGTGTACAGGCTGAGTGCATGCGACGTGAACGGAGCCATTTCACTTCTTGCGACGACGTCCGCGACACCGTGGCCGTTGGGATTGCCGCGCGAGTTCGTTCTTGAGCAAAACTATCCGAATCCGTTCAACTCGTATACTCAAATTCGCTATGCTTTGCCTGAAGATGGACATGTCAGATTGCTGGTTTACAACATGACCGGCCAGATTGTGAAAACGCTGCTTGACGCGTATGTTCATGCCGGGTACTACAACGTCTCGTTTGATGCGACCGATCTTGCGAGCGGGTTGTACTTGTACAAGCTTGAGGCCGGACCTTACACAGAGACCCGCAAGATGGTATTGATCAGATAACGTGACTGTTGGAAATGACTTGCGGATGGCGAAAGATGAAGGCTCGGCGTCGTGTCGAGCCTTCATTCTGCCGGAACGTGGTCATTGCGTGCTATGAATCACACAACGCTTGGAAGTTCCGTATTTGTTTTGTGTTCACATTGACAGATCAAGATCCCCGATTAGTATGTGCGCGCGATAGCGAGTTTTGCGCAACAATCAGCATGTGCAGCATAAAATATTCCCAAAAGGGGAAAGAAACTGAAGGAGTTGAGATCGAGTCCAAGGAGTATAAGCCGAAATGGAGGTTGTGATGCAGAAGATATTCCTTTCCATATTGCTCATCGCACTGACTCTCGGGCTGCTGTCGAGCTGTTCTACGCGGGACAAATCAAAGATCCCGATCACCACAAAGTCGTCGCAGGCGCGGGCGTTGTTTGAAGAAGGCATGGCGCTGTGCGACCGCTTCCACCATGACGAAGCCCGTCAATGTATGGAGGAAGCCATCGAGATCGATCCGGAGTTCGCTTTGGGATACCTTGGACTTGCCTGTTCGGATTTGCGGCGCGGCGCACAGTATGCTTCTCTGCAGCAGGCCGACGATCTGGCGCGCCCGATGATTCGCAAGGCTCCTCCGAGTATTTTGCTGGGCGTATCCGTGTTAGGGAATGAAGACGAGGACTTTCTCGGTCGAGCGGGACAATTGCTTGACAAAGTTTCCACGGCGGAAAGGTTGTGGATAAACGGACTGAGATTGTCCGCTGAAGGCGACAGATCGGGAGCGGTGAACAGCTTCGTTGGACTGGCGATGATGTACCCGCAGGACCCGCTTGCACACCGCTTGTTGGGCGACTGTTATTTGAGATTCGGAATGCCGGACAGTGCGATAGCCTCCTACGAGCGGGCACTGGCTATTGATTCGTCCATGGCGATCGTCTACAACATGCTGGGATACGAGTATCAAGCCGTGGGGCGCAAACAAGATGCGGAGCAGATGTTCGCAAAATACGCGGAGCTGCTTCCCGAGGAGCCGAATCCGCAGGACTCATACGCGGAGTTTCTTTTGCGCGACGGCCGCTACGAAGAATCGCTCGACCTCTATCGGAAAGCTCTCGAGTTGGATCCGGGTTTCACAAATTCGCGAGTCGGTGCGGCAACGGATCTTGCATTGATGGAGAAATACAGTGAGGCGTTGGCGGAGCTTGATCCGAAGATGGACATTGCGAGAACTGGGCAAGACCGGTTGGCGATTGAAGGAGCAAAAGCCGTAACCTATGCATACGCGCATGATTTGAAGAAGTGCCTGACGACATTCAAGAAACGCGGAGAAACAATAGACATCGAACTCGAACCGGTTGACGCGGCGTACAATTACGACATTTGCGGCGAGATTTACGCGTACGAAGGCAAGCAACGGGACGCCGAGGAGATGTTTAAGACTTCGTTGGCAATTATTCGGTCTTCCGATCTTCCGAAAGCAGTCAAGGAGCAGTACGAAATCTATCATCGTATCCGGCGCAGTATCTATATCGATTTGCCCGCCGGAGATGTGGACCGTGCCGAGCGGCAATTGCAGCAACTTGAGTACAAAACGGGTACAATGTCTGACCTCGTGACCAAGGCCGCTTTGGAATCGGCATTGCACATTCTGCGGGGGATGATTGCCTTCGACCAGAAGGATTACGAATTAGCCGCGGACGAGTTCAAGCTGACGCGCGATCCTTCCGCCGAGGTCTCGTACTATCTTGGCATGTGCTGTGAAAAATTGGGAGACACGGAAGGAGCTGCGGACTGCTACCGGAAGGCTATGGTGGTGCGAAAGCTGCTGGACCTGCCGCACGCGCTGTATTTTTCAAAGGCGGAAGCGGCCCTGGGACGCGTCGAGCCTCCGATTGCATAGCCGCGAAATCGACAAAACTTGCCTGTTGGAACTGCCCCCTGAAGACACCTATTTTCGGGGGGTTTTTCCGTTATTTTCTACGGCTGTCGTGCCTGGTGGCCTCCCAGAAACTCTTACATTGTGTGAAGCGGGTTAGAAAGCACTCAGAAGTGGCATCAATACAAGAAGTTGAATTTGATGGGTCAGCTGAGATTTGTGGCAAAATGCGGTTGTCACTCTGCGACGAGTTAACTATATTTAGCCGACTTGCTATGGTATCAATCTCGACACACGGAGGAAAGATGAGACGTTTCTTGATGATTTTGGCGGCCATGCTGATGGTCGCTTCATTGGGGTTTGCACAGGTGCCGGGCTCGGTGGTGATCACCGAAGTCATGTACGACGACACGGCCTCGACGGACGCAGAGTGGGTTGAAATTCACAACACGACGAGCGCGGCCATCGACATTTCGGGCTGGGTTCTGTTGGATGACAGCGTTTACCCCGCGGATGGCGGCGAAGGTGCAATTCAGGTACCCGATGCGACGATTCTTGGTGCGGATGAGTACGCAGTGCTCTGCCGCGTTGATCTTCCCGAAATTACGGGCGAAATTCTTTGCACTCAAATCACGAACACTTGGACGCTGGGCAATAGCGGCGACAATCTTGGCCTGTACAGTGCCGCAGACGGCGGGGTTCTGATTGACGGTTCTCTGACGGTCAGCTACCCGGACCTTGCTGGCACGAATGCCGGCAACTCGATTGAAAAGTGTGATCCGAACTCTTTGTGGACGGGCGACGCCGCGGCGTGGCACGAATCGACCAATGAGTTTGCGACGAGCGGCCGCTACCGTCATTGCACGCCGGGCTTTGCCAACAGCATGTGCGATGACACGGATCCGCCGACGATCGCGTCTTGCTTGGCACTTTCGGCTACGGAAATCGACGTGCTTTTCAGCGAAAACGTTGAAGAAGTTACCGCTGAAACCGAAGCCTATTATGTCATTACCCCGGGTGGATTTTCGCCGGACACGGTGAAGCGCGACGAAACGAACTTCTCGCTTGTGCATTTGATCTTTGCATCGCACCTGCCCAACAATTCTTACACCGTGACCGTGAACGGCGTGGAAGACATGTTCGGCAATGCCGCTGAAAACGCAGTTTGCGATTTTACGGTGAACATTTCCGTCCAGCCGTGCGACGTGGTGATCACGGAAATTATGTATGACGACACGGCTTCGACGGATGCGGAGTGGGTTGAAATTTACAACAGAACAACGCTTCCGATCGACATTTCCGGTTGGGTGCTGACCGACGATAACGTTTACCCCGGCGACGGCGGCGAAGGCGTCATCGAAGTACCGAGCGGCACGATTTTGCTCGGCCATCAATACGCCGTTCTTTGCAAGGTTGATCTGCCGGAAATCACGGGGGAGATCATCTGCACGCAGATCACCGGTTCGTGGGGATTGGGCAACAGCGGCGACAACCTCGCTCTGTTCACGGCGGCGGTCGACGGCCAGTTGGTGGACGGTTCTTTAACTGAGTTCTATCCTGACCTGTCTTCGAGCAATCAGGGCAACTCGATTGAAAAGTGTGATCAATCGTCTTGCTGGTCAAGCGATCCTGCGGACTGGACCGAATGTTTGATTGAGTTTGCGACGGTAGGTCAGTATCGTCACTGCACGCCGAATATGACACCGGGTTTCTGCTGTAACGATCCGGCGACGACTTCTATTGCAGTTGAAGTTGCAGGACCGCCGACGTGGTCTTACTTGGTTCGTTTGCACAGCGGCTGCATCAGCCAAGTTGCATTTACGAATTTCTGCGCAGGTACGTTCGGTTCGGTGTCCGATAGAGCGTTGGCCCTCGGCTGGTCAGTGCTTCCGGACGGTGACGGCAACGACGGCGACTCGATTATTTTTGTCGGCCCGGGTACTCCGCTCGATGCTCCCGACTCTTTGACGGGAATTAATCTGCACCACCCGTCCTGCGCGGCACTGGTAAATTGGAGCGCTGGCGAAAACTCCGGCACAATCGACGGTCCTCTGCCGGTTGAGTTTGGGTCGTTCAGCGCAGTGGCCGGAAACGGCGAAGTTGCGCTGTCGTGGAACACGGCTTCGGAAGAAGATATGGACAAGTTCGAAATTCGCCGCGACGGCCAGATGATTGCAAACATCACCGCGACGAACAACGCTTCGGGTTCGACCTACAACTTCACGGACAACACGGTGACGAACGACGTGACCTATTCCTACGAACTGACGGGTGTTTCGCTGAACGGCGAGCGCGAAGTATTGGCGACGGCTTCGGCCACGCCGAGCAGCGGCGCATCGGTGGTGAGCGAATTTGCTCTGTATCAGAACTTCCCGAATCCGTTCAACCCGGAAACGTCGATCCGTTTCGACTTGGCCGAAGCCTCGAACGTGACTTTGACGATTTTCAACATCGCAGGTCAGGAAGTTGCGACCTTGGTGAACGGCAACATGAACGCGGGCGCGCACACCGTCAGCTTTGACGGCGCGAACCTGACGTCTGGTGTGTATCTCTACCGTTTGACGGCGGGCGAGTTCACGTCGACGATGAAGATGATGCTTCTAAAATAGCCGGCGTAGACGCTGGACCCGGTGACGCTGGCGCGAAACGCTGAACGTCGCGGGTAAGCAAGTGAATAGAAGCGGGGCGAACCTACGTGGTTCGCCCCGCTTTTTTATGCACAATCCTAACTTTTTGCAAACTCATTTTATACAATTCCGGTGTATATTCCGCATAACAAAAATGCCAAAGCCGGAGATTCCGCATGGACGCGAGACCGACCCGACTCTTCACCGTGGCTCCCAGCCGCAACGGAACGCTAACCATGAAAGCCGCCAATATGGCGGCGTCGGTGGTGGATCATGTGTTCTCGTTTCCCAAAGTGGACAATCTATACCGTTCGATTTCAGACCGCGAAACGGGATCGAGTTTTTGCCGAAACATCATGCGGGAGTTGGACCTGAAAATTCAGGTTTCGGAATCGGATTTAGCGCGCGTACCGACGGGTGGACCGGCCGTAGTAGTGGCAAATCATCCGTTCGGACTATTAGATCCTATGATTCTTTATGCAACGCTGCGCGAATTGCGGCCGGACGTGAAGGTAATCACCAACTACATGCTCTCGAAGGTCAAGGAGCTGCATGACTTTTGTATTTTTGTCGATCCGTTCGGTGGTCCGCAAGCTCAAAAGCAAAACGCGAAAGCCGTTAGAGAGGCTCTCGACTGGCTGCGCGGCGGCGGCATGGTGGTGATGTTTCCCGCCGGAGAAGTGGCCGCTCTGACCAGCCGCAACTGGCAAGTGACGGAACCTGACTGGAATATTTCGTGTGCGAGATTCGCGCGCAAGACGGGCGCGGCCGTGGTGCCGGTGCTGTTCAAAGGCACGAACTGTCCGGTTTTTCATTTAGCAGGGTTGGTACATCCGAGATTGCGAACGGCGCTGTTGCCGCACGAGTTAGTGAACAAACGCAATATGGAAATCCGTTTGGCGATTGGTCATCCGATTGTTTCGGATACCGTCCGCTCGTTTCTGACCGATGAAGAAGCCACGTCGTATTTCAGGCAACGCACATTTCATTTGAAGAACCGTTGGAAATTCCGTCCTCTGACGACCATGATGCAAGCACTTCCGCAGAAAGCGATGCCGGACGTTGCGGAACATCCGAACGCGGACGTAGTGGTCAACGAAGTCCGCGATCTTCCGCGCGAAGCCGTGATGTTGGAAGCCGGTGATTTCAAAGTTTATTGCGCATCGGCAAAACAGATTCCCAACGTGTTGACCGAGATCGGCCGCCAAAGAGAATTGACGTTCCGCGAAACCGGCGAAGGCAGCGGACTCGCGCTTGACCTCGATGATTTCGATCAAGAGTATCTGCATCTGTTTGTTTGGAATCATGCCGAGGAAGAATTGGTGGGCGCTTACAGGCTGGGACCGACAGACCGGATCAAACGACAGAGCGGACTGTACGTACAGACGCTCTTCAAGATTCATCCGCGACTGCTCGACCAGCTTCGACCGGGTTTGGAATTAGGCAGAAGTTTCGTGCGCACGAAATACCAGCGCACGTCTTCCGCACTTGCGATGTTGTGGAAGGGACTGGCGAAATACGTGAGCATGAATCCGAGATATCAGTTGCTTTTCGGTCCGGTTTCCATCAGCAAAGATTACGAAGCGGCTTCGCGGCAGATGATCGTGAGATTTTTGGAGCAGCATCACTACGATCCGCTAAGTGCAGTTTGGGTGAAGGCGCGCAATCCCTTCCGCAAGATGGACGCGCTGCCGTTTACGGGCCGGTTGCCGATGTTGGCTCCTTCAACAATCGGTGAACTCTCCGATTTGGTTTCGGATTTGGAAAACGACGGCAAGGGAGTGCCCGTCCTGATTCGCGAGTATTTGCGATTGGGCGGAAAGGTGATGGGCTTTAATGTCGATTCGAACTTCAGCGACGTGGTGGATGGGCTGATTCTGGTTGATCTCACAAAAACTCCCAAGCGCACCCTTGACCGCTACATGGGACATGCGGAAGCGGTGGCTTTCCGTGAGTATCACCGCAAGGTTACAACTGGGGGATTGTCGAAATTGTTAGCGGCGTAAAACGCTTCAAGTATTTTCCTGCCGTCAAATTGGTGCGGCAAAACAATAAGGCGACCCCGTGAGGTCGCCTTGTGTATTTGTAAGATGCTGTTGTGCTGAAGCAGAGCGCTTAGCGCAAGTACGAAAGCACAAAGCCTTTGTAGGTTGTGCCGTCGCGGGGATGGGTGTCCCATGCGGCGGAACTTGAATGCACGGACTCTTCGCTTTGGTAGTAGCGCAAATCGACATGACGGGCAAGCCAGTCGAGTGATTTGTGGTGCGACGCGAGGTTCACCATATTCAGCACTCCGCGCAGCGATGCGCCCCAACCTTCGGTTTTGACGGTTAGAGCACGTTGGTAATCATTGATGAAAGACCCGCGGCTGTAAGTAAGTATCTCGAGAAAGCCGATTTCAAAACCATGTCGCTGCACCAATTCGTCGTTGCGCTTTCCGAACAGAACGTCCCGAAGCGGATTGATATCGCCGGGAGGGAATTGATAGCTGACATCGCCTTCGTCATCGAATTTGACAAGGTCATCTTCCGAAGTGGCCGCAAAATCGACGGACACGAATTTCAACGGTTTTCCGTCGGGGCGTTCAAGCTCGTAGGCGGCAGAAAGCCCCATTGAAACACGGGCCATACGCGGCAGCGGGAATTGGGGAGAGTCGCTGTCGAAGCGCGCAGACGGACCGGCATTCGCGAAAGAAAAGCCGAGCGACGGCCGGAGCGAAATGGAGCGCGGAATGGAGAATTTGAAGAGCCTGTTTGCGCTGGCGACCGCGTTGTTGTCGAGCCATAATCCGGCGTCGATGCCGATGCTGGAGAGATCTTTGTAGGTAAGCTCGTTTGCTTCTATCCACGGCAAATGGGAATACAACTGTGTGCCGCCGGCGCCAGCGCCAAACCGCCACAGAGAATTTTGCGTAGCCAACCCGACGTGCAAGCCGCGAGCGACGTCGTACCAATCGGATGCTGTGCCGAACTCCATACCTTCGGCATTGTAGAAATGGTATTCACCTTCATCAAAACGCTGTTCAGTGTAGGAAATGCCGATCGGCAGCCACTTTTCATGAACCGATGTTGTTGATATCGGCAATCCGGCAAACACGGCGCGCGCACTGAAGGTTTGATTCAGATTCCAATAGCCGCCTTCGCCCGGCGACCATTTTGTTCGGTTGGGATAGAACCCGGCGGATACATTTTGCGTTTGCGCCATCAGTCCCAGCAGACCGGGATTGGCCCACGCGGCAAAGGGGTCGGCATCTTCAGGACCCAAAAAAATCCCCGCGCGACCGTTGGCCGCCGGGGAAGGTGGAAGCAATGCAAACCAGTAATTTGAAGCGTAGTCCGCGAATGCGGAAGTTGTCAAGGCGAGCGTCAAGGCAAGGAAAGTAGTTCTCATGGCTCTTCCTCTTGATGTCAGAAATATGCAGTCAGGAGTCAGAATGCAGAGAAGCCCCTTCACTTCGTTCAAGGGAAAGCTTCACTGCGTTTAAGACGACGACTGAGTTGACTCTTACTTTGCGGGAGCATCCGAGGCGGATGCCGCCGCGAGAGTGTTTAGGGTGTATGGCGAATCTCGATCAATAGAGTATCCCGCAACGCCCACGGTTCGTATTCGGCAAAGAGTCTAAAAATGCCGAATTCGTCCGCGAATTGCCAAACAAATGTACAAACTCCCGCGCCGTTCGTGTGCAGTGATTGCGGAACAGTGCCGCCGGTTGTTGACACGAGAATGAGAGCGTCTGGCACGCCCTCGTAGACGCTGTTTCTCAAGACTGCGGCGACCAGAACTTCAACTTCCTCCGACGAATCCGCTTCGACAAAAGTTGTTGCAGTTGAAACGTAGAAATAAGGCACACCGGGATTGCAGGAAACAGTAATCCGAACGGAATCCGCAATAGACCCAGCACGCGCCGAAACCATGTACTCCCCGCATAGGTGATCCGCAATCCAATAGCATTGTGTCCTGCCGTTAGAATCTGTCGGAGGAGCCTCCGTCAATTCTCCCCCGTTGACAGTGAATTCTACGGTCCGTCCCGGAATTCCTTGATTGAATTCGTTGACGACTGTTGCTGAAATTGTGGATAGCGCGATTCCGTCGTTGTCCGCTTCAAGAATAGATGGCGTCGCAAGTAATGACAGCGCGTTGACAGATCCACTGTAGTCGTGGATAGCGATTGTCTGGATGTCCGTGTATTGGCCTGCCGAGGCCCTTATACTCTGGGTGCCGAATTGCCCGTAGGTTCTGAAGACACAGAGCACGACGCCATTGGAGTTTGTCGTGTCGCCCAAATTGGGATTGGTGTATTCAACTACTCCGAAGTTTGGATTGGACAGCGAAAGGTAAGTCTTGATACCGGGGAGCGGAGTTCCGTCTCGATTTCGGACCATGACAATAAAGGGCAAGACTTCACCAACGCCGGTCATGTCCAGCGTGTCTTCGGAATAACCAAAACTGACTTCGATTGATCCGATTTCCTGATCAGGTTTCCAGTCGCAGTCGTTGCATTGATCCTCACACCCTGACACGATCATCATTGCAAAAACCGCGAACCAAATCAAACGTGCAAGCATGATTCCCTCCAGAATCTTGTTGAAGTGCTCTCGTCAACGGCTTTGGTGGCCGCTGGTGAGGGAACTTTGACCGAGGAGGTTGAAGTCAGTTACGGGGCACCCATTGTAATTGGGGCAGCGGTGAGGTTATTATTTCTGCGTCTTCTTCCAGGTTTTGTAATGTTCAACCAGATTTCGGACGTTCTCGGTGTCGGACGTGACTTCGGTTTTGTAAGTGATCTCTTTGACGTCGGCGGGCCATTCGATGACCTGCGCGTCGCCCAGTTCAACGGCATTGCCGTTGTTTTCGACTAAGGATTCATCGAGCGCGCCGGGAAGCAGAAGAATCGGCGCGCAATCGCAATTTGCCGTGCGGTAGAGTTTGGCGGCGTTCATGTTAGCAAAAGTGAACTCGACTTTGCCGCACAGCACGCCATCCTGCTCGAAGAGATCTTTCTTGGTAATGTTCCAATCGGGATTCTCGTCGTCGAAGGTCGTGCCTTCGATGTAGTCGGTCACAAGAGTTCCGAAATCTTTGAAGGAGACATCGCGGTCATCTTCATCGCTCGAATGGATGTTGTAGAAGAAGATCGAGCCCGAACCGGTGCCGTCGGGATTGAGTTTGAACGTGTAGGTTTTGTTTTGCACGTTCAAGCAGCCCACGGACAGCGCGGCAATCAGAATCAGGGGAAGGAAGAGTTTCTTCATGTGACCTCGGGAGAAAATATGAAAAATGAAATCGGAAATATGAAAGGAGAAATCAACCGGGGATGTCGAAGCAAATGCTATCAGTTGCAACATAGATGCAATACTCACCGAAGTTGCCGTCGCGGATGCCTTGCGACCGCGGGCGAATGACTAAGACGCGATTGGAAGTCGCGCCGCCTGCCGTTGCTGTGATGATTTGATCACCTGCTTGAGCATAGCTACGAAAAACCGCGTTGACACGGCCTACTGAGTTCGTTGTGTCGCGCAACGTCTCGTCTACATACTCGATGACACCGAGAGATGCGTTTGCGAGCGAAAGGTCAACTTTCATACCTGCGACCGCATGGCCATAATAATCCGTTACAATAACTGTAACCGTCGTACTTGCCGAGTCGCCGGGCGCAAACCACAGTGTATCAGTTGTCACCAATGGGTCGTTGGTCGTCCCAGTGACAATTTGGATGGACTCAACGGGCGAACGAGGCGGAGTTTCACGTCTGTAGTCCTCATCATCGCAACCCAACCAAAGCAGCGCGGCGAGTGAGGCCGCAAAGAGTGTCCAAGCAATGCGCGTTTTCATGATTCCCTCCAGAATCTTGGTGAAGTGCTCTCGTCAAAGGCAGAGTTTGCCGTTGGTGAGGGAACTTTCCCGGAGAGATCCTTCACTGCGTTCAGGATGACGACGAGCTTGGGATTTTAGACCTGCCCTACACGGGCGGATTGCCATCCGCCCCTACATCCCTGCTCGACGCTGCCTCATCGGGCGGATTGCCATCCGCCCCTACAGTCTCGCTTTCTTGCGCAATAACGGTGTGGCTCTGTAGCGGTCTTCGTGGAACCAGTTGAAGAGCGCGTCCATGATGGCTTCTACTCGGGCTAAGCCGACGCGGTCGCCCCACGCTATGGGGCCGTGGGGATAGTTGACGCCGAGCTGCATGGCCGTGTCGATGTCGGCGGCGGGAGCGACTCCCTCCTGTAAAGCATTATACGCTTCGTTGACCAAACATGCAACGGCGCGGACGAGCACTCCGGCGGGCGCATCGCCGACTCGTGCAATTTTGAAGCCGATGGATTCGAAGAGCGACTCGATCGATGCGAACACGTTTGAATCGGTCTGTTCGTGTCCTATTAGCTCAGCCAACGTAGTGTCGGAAAACGGCGGCAACAGCGACGCACCGACAAAGCGCTCGGGAGCAATCGCATCCGAGAGCAAGTCACACAACGCGCTGGTGAGGGTCAGTGTCACAATCGGAGTTTCACCGGGCAGTGCATCTTCGAGATATTGCAGCGCCTCGAATTTGGAATTCAAATCCGTCGTGTAGCACTCGAAAGCTAAATCGAAATCGTCCGCGCTGGCGTGTTCTTCTTCATCGAGTATACGAATTTTCGTGCGCGCGCGGCCGTCTTCGATCTCGCCGGGAGCGAGCAGCAAAGTTGGAGTGTGTCCGGCTTGCTTGGCGCGTTCGGCTAAGGGTAACACATCGTCGAGCGGGCCGACGAAGAGGATGCGTTCAATGGGGTAGAGTTCGAGCATCGCGGAAAATATGAAATGTGAAGTATGAAATATGAAGGGGGAAGTGGAGAATCTGAATTCAGAATAGGTAAGAGGTATGAGGTTAGAGGTATGAACCCAGAGCAGGGTTCATCCTTTATCCTTCATCCCTTATCCTTTTTCTGCTGAGTAATCGTAGAAGCCGCGGCCGGACTTTTTGCCTAAGTGTCCGGCGTCGACCATTTGCTTTTGAATCGGGTGCGGACGGTAGCGGCTGTCACGGAAATAGGATTCCCACACGGTACTCGTCGCGGCGAAATTGATGTCAATGCCAATCAAGTCCATCAATTGGAACGGCCCCATTTTGAAGCCTCCGCCCTCGCGCATGATGCGGTCAATTGTAATGTGATCGGCAAGTCCTTCACCTAACGCACGCAGAGCTTCGCCGTAGTAGGGACGAGCAACTCTGTTTACGATAAAGCCCGGCGTGTCCTTGGTCACGACGGGCGTTCTTTCGAGTTCGACGGCATAGGCGACAATGCGCTCGATCACACTTTTGTCAGTTTGATGCGCTGCGACCACTTCGACCAGTTTCATGCGCGTCGCGGGATTGAAGAAATGCATGCCGCATACGCGGTGCGGATGTTTGGTCTTGGCGGCGATTTGAGTCACTGAAAGCGAACTGGTGTTCGTGGCGAGGACGCACTCGCCGCTGACGTGCTCGTCAAGCTGTCCAAAGAGCTCGACTTTCAAGTCCAGCGACTCGGAGACGGCTTCGACAATTAGATCGGCTTCCTTGCACTCTTCGAAAAGATTGACGGTCTGAATTCGTTTCAGCGTATCGGCCGCAAACTCTTTGGAGACTTTGCCGAGTTCAACTCCTTTGGCAAGGTCTTTTTCGATTCTTTGCGGCGCGCGTTTCAGGGCGTCGGGAAAAGCATCAAAGAGTAAGACCGTACTTCCGGCTTGAGCACAGAGCTGGGCGATACCGGTGCCCATCGTGCCCGCACCGAGTACGGCCACGGTTTTGAAAGTTGGCATGTTTTCGGGGGAAAAATATGGTCAGAAAAAAGAGCGGGGCACCTGCAGCAGGTGCCGCCGCGAGAATTCGTAGGGCAATTCGAGGGTATTGGGAGTGAAGAAAGAACTATTCTTTCGCGCCGTGTGCTTTGAGCATTTCGGCGAACTCGTAGTTCTTTTTGTATTGTGCGACGCGCATGGGCGTCCACTTGTTCTCATTGACGAAATTGACGTCGGCTCCGGCGGCGATGAGAGCCTTTGCGGCTGCAAAATTGTCACGCAGAGCCGACAAACAGAGCGGCGTCATTTGGTTATTGTCCATCAGATAGAGAAATGCACCGTGATCGACTAACATTCTCACGGTCATGCTGTCACCCCCCATCGCCGCGTTGTGAATGGGAGCAAATCCGTCGTCGTTGACGGCGTTGACTTCCGCACCCTTCGTCAGCAACATCTGGACTATTTCGTTGTGTGCGCCGTTGGCGGCCCAATGCAAAGCCGTGTAGCCGTGGTCACAAACGTCGTTGACGTTGGAACCGTTTTCGAGAAACCACTTCACGGCTTCCATGTTGCCGTTTTTTGCGGCTTCGCAGATATTCGGTTCAGTCGGATGAATTGCGGCGGCAACGGCCACCATTCCAAGCACACTCAAAAGGACGTAACGGATCATCATTCTTTCAATTCTCAGCTTTGGTCTTCTTTACGACAATGTTTTTTCGACCGGTGTCGAGTTTCGTGCGAACTTCGCGTATTACTGCAGGTTTCAGTACCTGTTCATGATCTTGCAAAAAGCTCTCCACTTCTTCGCGCTGGGTTGCAATCGCGGAGCGCAGTCCCCACGACACGGCTTTGTAGATCATCGGATCGTGATCGCCGGCCAAATCGGACATACGAACGAAGAGCTCATCGGCAAATTGTCCCGTACGGACGGGGCGGACAACGAGAACGATGGATGCGCGGCGCTTCCAGAGATTTTTGGAACGCGACCACGTGGCGGATTTGTCAATCAGGTCGGGCCATTTGGTGATGAATAAACTCAGCACGTCGCAGCACAGTCCATCCACCATCGCCCACCCTTCACAATCGTCGAGCCACTTGCTGAAATTGGTCCAGTGATTCTTTTGGAACTCTTTCTTTTTGCGGACGGCGATATCGAGTGCGAGCGTTTTCGCCTCGAAGACATTGGATGCGCGGAGCAGATTGAGCGCGCCGATCCAGTCACCGGGCAAGTTCTGCATCAATTCCTTGCCAATGTGCTCGAGGTCTTTTTTATAGACGCCGAGCAATTCGTATTTTTCCGTGCCGAGGTAGCCTTCGGGGGGGCGGTTGCGCCGCTCGACCGCGCGCAGCAGGCGGACTGCGTCTCGCGCGAATTTCTCGTTTGCGGTCACTTCAAGAGCTCTTCAGTCTGCGCCTTCAGAATTTGCATGATTTGCGGATTGTATCCGACGTGTCGATGCGCGATTTTTCCGTCTTTGTCGATAACGAACATCGTGGGAATACCGCGCACGCCGTATTGAGCGGCAAGCTCGTTTGTTCCGAAGAGAATCGGGAACGTGTATCCACTTTTTTCGATAAACGGGCCGACGCCGCCGGTACCGCTGCGCTCCCAGACATTCACGCCGTACACTTCTACGTCGTTGTCGCGCGCTTGATAAAACTTGTCGATCTGGGGCATCGTCATTTTGCAAGGACCGCACCACGTGGCCCAGAAATCGAGTACGACAACTTTGCCTTTGAGATCGGAGAGCTTGACTTTTCCGCCGCCGAGTTTTTCCAGATCAAAATCCGGAGCGGGAGTGTCCGTGCGGTTTTCGACCAATTCGCGTTTCTGATCGGCCGGCAATTCGCGTTGAACGGATTGGGCCAATTCGCGCATTTCACGATTGTGACTTTCTTCGACGGCCGAGAGCAGATCGCTCCACCGTTTGTCGTCGCGCACCGGAATCAGATCATCGTCGTCGGTGTATTGGCCGGCGTCGTTCATACCGAGTTCGGCGGACTCAAACAGATGGGCATAGGCCGAATCGGTTTGACCCGTCAAGGAAAATCCACAAGCAAGGTTGTAGTGATTGACGGCATCCGGCTCGATTGCAGTGGCCCGCTGCATGGATTTGATGTAGCACTCCCAATCCCCCAGCTCGCGGCAGACGCGTGCGCGGACGTCCAATGCGACGGCGTCTTCGGGATTAGAATCTAGGTACTCATCGATGATCTTCAAATGCGTCTTGAAATCGCCGGGATGCAGGACAAGTCTGCGCGCGACGGGTTCAAAATCGCCGGGCAACTGTTTTGCCATTTCGATGTAGAGATCTTCGGCTTGTTCGGTTTTGCCCGAACGCGCCCACAGTTCACCGAGCAAAACGGGAGCGTAGGGCAGCGAGTTGTCCGTATCAATCGCCCGCACAAGCGCGGCCTCGGCCTTGGAGAAGTCTTGGTCATCTTCGGCGGAATAGGCTGTCGCCTGCAGCAACGATCCCCAATAGCTGCCGGGATTCAGAGTCAGAATCTTGGCAGTTATGCTTTGTTTGTCGGCTACGGATTCGGAATAGCGACCGCTGATGTAGAGATCAATTTCCGAGTTGGGATTCGCGGCAGCGCGTTCGGCATAGTAGCTTTGCACCTGTACCGGGTCTTCCAGCGCAAGCAAATCGGCGGCGCGGAGCTGCACGCCGGAATCGGTCGGGTAGTTTTTTTGAAACGACCTTGCGACCGACGTGCGCGTCTGAAACGTAGACGCCGTGTCAAGCGCAGCGACGAATTCTTTTTCCGCTTTGCTTTGGGAATAGGGTTTCAATTTGACGCTGCCCGCGAAGGCAATCTGCGCGCACAAAACGACGACAAGCCAATAATAAAGTTTCATATCGACGGATGTTCTTACTGTTGAATTTCCAAACCGAACAGGTTATTGTTCCGAACCGTTATTTTCAAGTTGCTCGACTTCAAAGCTGTCGACCTTTCCGGCGCCTTCAGCATCGACTGCGAGCAGTTCGCGGACGATTTTGACTTCGCCGGGTGGCCCAATTTGTTCTTTAACCAATCCCACGCCTTGAGCAAACCAACGGACCGTTTGCCAATTGGCAACACCGCGCTCTTCGCTGTAGGCTTGTTCGTCCATTTCATTCCGTTGGTAGCGGGCTTCAATGGAATCGGCAACGGCGGGCAGCGGGGTCACAACTGTTTTCAGACAGTCTTCGAATTTTCCGGCAGGAACCGTGACGGTTTCAAATCCGGCGACAATCGTCTCCGTCCCGGTCTGCTCGTTGTACCACGCGCTGTCCAAAGCGGCGCCTTCGTCCACCCATATTTGGTTAAACGCACTAACCTGCGTCCGGGATTCCATGGACGTGAAGGAAATGCGGGTCGCGGCTTCGACGATGACTCCGTTGGAGCTGAACTCGATACCGCCGTACGGCGTGCCTTCGTCTTCACAGACATAGACTTTCCACGCGCGGCCGCCGATATACTTCATTGTCAGCGAATAATCGTAAGATTCACCGTTACCCTTTTCGTGATAGCGCAATTTGCGGCCGTCCATTAAGGGCATGAATTCCGTCCCTCCTCGGTAGAGAGTGCGGGTCGCGACGTCGCCGCAAGCGGAAAAAAGCAGCGCCGCGATAATCACGGCAAAGATAGCTGCGCCGTTTAGGTGCGCGGTCGAAATGCGGGGAATTGCCTTCAAACTGATCAAATTACTTCAACAAAACAAGTTTCTGAGTTTCGACGAATGATCCGGCGGAAACTCGCAGGAGATAGACTCCGGTTGCGAAAGCCGCTCTATCTACCAGCAAGCTATGCACACCGGCATCGAAAACATCATCAGCCAACGTTGCCGCTTCGCGGCCTTCGATGGTATAGAGTTTCGCCGACACATGTGAAGTTTGGGGTAAATCGAAAGCAACGCGCGTGACGGCGTTGAAAGGATTGGGATAGGCCGGATACAACACGAAGGATTCGGCAAGATCTGGACGATCCGGCGAATCCAACGCCAAAATATAGACTCCGACTTCATCTGCTGTGTCGGGGCAGGCATTGTGGTGAATGATGACCTCGCCGAAAAATTCGGATTCAGGGTGTTCGGGGTTGGTCAAGACGGACACGACGATCTCGCCCGAAGCTCCCGCCGCAATTTCGCCGGACTCGGGCGCGACATAGAGCCATCCATACGTGGGAGTGTGTTCAACGGTCTCGCAGGTAAACTGCAGAAGTCCGTCGCCGTCGTTTTGAACAGTTAACGTGTCACGCTCCCACCGTCCAAAAGTACCGATGATGTTGACGCTGGTCTTGTTGTTCTCGTATTGAGGAGTCCCGACGGTGAAATCAACGACGTTCTCCCCTCCCAAGACCAACTCGACCGATTGCGAATCCGGGGCAATGCACGGTCCCGTAATCAGTAAGGTCGCCTCGCTTTGATTTGTACCAAGCAAGTATGCACCTTGTTCGTCGGTGATCGTGAAATCTCCGGTTTCAACGACTTCGACTCGCACGCCGGACAACGGCTCATTTGTGCCTTGCGCCCGAACGATTCCGTTGACGATATAGCCGGGACCAAAGCGGTATAAGCGCGCGGCGTAGTCCGTAGACTGGAACGTCGTTCCGAAGATCAGTCCAGCACTGCCGCGGTTGTGCATGCCGCGCAGATCCACTCCGTCTGCCGAAAGCTCCGCCGAATGGTCGCTGTTACCGGACGAGTTTAACGTATATATCCGGCCTGTGAACGGCCCGACTTCGCTCGCAGTTGACCCGCACACAGTTGCGCCGCCGTCATCCGTAGGTCGAATACCGGAGATGCCAAAGAACTCGCCGTCTAACCCCGTCAAAGTCCAAACATAATTTCCGCTTGAGGTGAGCTTGTAAGCCCACGGCCAATAGATTCCGAAATCAAAGCCCTCATTCCCCGCGACATAGATATTTTCGTCGTCATCGAGTGCGATGGCTTGCGGCATGATGCGCATGATATCCGGAGAAGGATAGTCATTCATCCAAACAGTGCTTCCCGTAGGCGTGGTTCGTGCCACAAATGCATCAAAAGTGAACGCATCCGTGGTCAACCAACCTGCGACCGCCAAGTCGCCATTGGCGAACTCTTGAACACAAGCTCCTTGACTTCCCCCCTGTCCTGAAACACTTGCAGTCCAGAGCGTGTCGCCGTTAGAGTCGAATTTGATTAGCAGATCGGATTGGGACCCGCTGTTGTCATACATACCCGTATACAAAACGAGTCCGTTGTCACGGGTCGCACAAATTCCCGCTTTGTTTTCGGGATAGGCGATGTCCAAGTCAAAAGAGATCTCGCCTTGAACGGCTCCGACATCGTTGATTCGGAGTACCGAGAGAGACGGCAAAGAGTCATTGTCAGACGTAACAACTCCAACTAACGCGATCTGGCCGTCTTCAAATTGCTCCATGCCAAGTAGGGTGCAGTAGTCACCCTGAAATGACACGGTTCCGTTCCAAACTTGGCTTCCAGTGGCATTCAGCCGCCACAGATCGATGCCCGCATCAGCATTGTGGGCGCTGGCCACCATTGTATGCCCGTTTTGCAGAATGATTGCGGACTGAACCCATTGAAAAGAGCTCAGGTCAATTTGTTGAGACCAAAGGGTGTCGAGTTCGGCGCGAGCCGGTTGCATGACAAAGAACAGCAGGACGATGAATCCAAATGACTTCATAAGGGCTCCTTTCGGGATGCAGCGCAATGACGAAAGACATTTGGTCCGGGCGGGACCCACTCCCGGGCCGGAAAAGAACAATTAGCGAATATACAGCAATTTCTGGACGGCGAAGGTATTCGGCATCGCGGCCCGAACGAAATACAGTCCGGTCGCTTCTCCGGACAAATCAATGTTTATATTGTGATTGCCAGCAGACATGCGACCGTCGACAAGAGTTTTTACCCATTTCCCTGCAATGTTATACACCTCCAAGCGGGCGACAGTTTCATTGGGAATCGAGAGTGTAATTGAGGTGTTGCTATTGAAGGGATTTGGATAGGCCGGCGACAGTGAGAACTGGGCCGGGAGCTCGGAGTGATCGTTGACATCGAGCACACTGACCAGAATGGGTAAAACCATCACGGTGTCTGGACAGGCGTTGCTTCGGATGGTCAGTTGCCCGTAGAACTCAAAGTTTCCATCGTTGGTGGTGTCAGCATGAGCAGTTATGACGGCGGAAGTGCTTGCATTGGGCGCCAAAACTCCGTGATCAGGCGCAACCGTGAGCCACGCTCCCGGAGGAGAAATTCCTTCGACGCTGAGAGTGTAGTTCAGGCTACCCGAACCGGAATTGGAAAAAGAAACGTTCGCGGTGCCGTCGGTCTCGTTTTGCGAAATGATATTGACGCTCGATTGGAGATTCGCAACGTTGGGTTCGCCGACTTCAAAATTTATTTGGACCGACTCGTTCTCGACCACTTGGACTCCGAAGACGGTATCCGCTTCGATACAGGCACCGTTGACAACAAGGTTATAGGTTCCGGCTTCAATATCAAATTGATAGACTCCATCTACGTCCGTGAGCGCGTAACGCAGTCCTCCCGAATCCGAGACGCGGGCACCGGGTACGGGATCTCCGGTTTCGGCGCTGCGTACGATTCCGTGAATTCCTGCGGGCGGCGCTAAAGACAAAATGTAGGCACTGACAGCGTTGTCGTCGGCAACGATTGCACCGACTGCAACAGCTCCGCCGCTGGAGTAGCGAACGATATTGTTGAATCCGCCTTCTGCGCCGAGATTTCCATAGCGCCACACCCAGCGCGTGAGGTTTTCGTCATCCACCGCGCGCATGAACGGGCCGGTGTCCGTTGCACCGGGTCCGGACTTTCCGACGAATAACATGCCACCGAACCACGGAGTCGCACCGACAAAACGATCGGCGAAACCTGTTGAGCTAAAGGCGAGCGAATAAGGCGCTCCATCTGTAGGATGCACTCCGACAAATCCCGAAGTGCCGTTGACATCGCTTCTGCCTACGATCCAAAGAGTTCCGACCGGGTCGGCAATGACATTAAAGCACGTTTCGTAGTTGGACGTGCCATAGGTTCGACCCGTACCGATTTGATTTCCGTCCAAATCGAATTCAAGCTCCCAGACGTCCGTGGAGCCCGCGCCGTAACTTCTGGTTTGAGCGGCGACGACCAGATTACCATCGGGTTTTTGAATGATATCGTTGCCGATATCGGTGTCATTTCCGCCCACCGTACGCGTCCAAACGGTATCGCCGTTGGCTTCACACAAGAGTACCCAGACATCTGAATGTGTGGGGTCCGTTGTGCCGCCTCGGTATCCCGTCACGGCGAAGCGGCCGTCGGTAAGTTTGCAGAGATTCCAGCTTTTGGTCCGGCCTTCGCGAGCATACCCTCTTTGCCACAGGACTTCGCCGGTGGACGCCAGGAATGAGACGAGGCTCACCTCTCTTCCGTCTTGAATATCCCATCCGGCGGCAACCATCGTGTCGCCGGACAGAGCGATCAGACCGTTGAGCGATTCATTGTCCGTGGAGGCCAAGACGGTTTGCGCGTAGACCGAATCACCGGACGTGGTGTAGGCACAGATGAGATAGTCATAGTCGGGATCGGTAAAACCGATTTGGGCATAGCCGACTCCGACGATCAGGGTATCGTGCACCACGGCGGCGTCGTACAGATAGCATCGATCATTGACCAGAAAAGAGCGCGACCACGTAGTATCGGGCTGCGCAAAGGAAAGACACGGCAGGAGCAACAGGAGCAGCAGCGCAGGCATCGTTAAACCTCAGTTGCTAAGTTGAACATAAAAAAGCGGCGGTAAGAACAATCAGCGAATGTACAGCAGTCTTTGGGTTTGACTGCGGGAGTGATCGGACAAGCGAACAAAATACAATCCGGACGCCAGTCCCTTTGCCTCCCACGACAGGGAATGTTCTCCGGCGGGGAGTTTCGAATGACTCAGCAGCACGGCGACCTCGCGTCCCGTGACGTCATAGACCCGCAGTGAGACGTCGGACTCGTGATCGAGACCGAACCGCAAGCGTGTGACGTTGTTGAAGGGATTGGGATAGGCGGGATAGAGCGCAAATTCGGACGGCAAGGCGGGAGCGTCGTCGGCATCGAGTACGACGGCCAGCACATCAAAAGTCAAGACCGTATCGGGACACGAATTAGTGTGCAGCTTGAGTTCGCCGAAGAAATCGTAGTTTCCGCTGTCGTTGGTGTCGGCCTCGAGAATGACTTGAGCGACAAGCGTGCTTCCCGGTGCCAGTCGTCCAAAGGGAGGTTCGACACGAAGCCAGTCATCAGGCGGAATTTCGGTCAGGGGTTCGAAGGAATAGACCAGATCGCCGCTGCCGGAATTTGAAAATCTCAGGTCGGCGGCGCCCTGTCCATGATTGGGGCCGACGACGTTGATCGAGGAGTAGCTGACGGCGAGATTGGGGACGCCGGCAGTGATATCGGCTTGAGTATTCTGGTTGGCGAAGACCTCAATACCGTGAACAGTGTCGCCGGCGAAACACGGTCCGCCCGAGAACATCGTGTAAACTCCGGGCGGCAGAGCGAGGGCAAACCGTCCGACCGTATCTGAAACGGCATATTGCGGCAGTTCAGCGGCCTGCACGCGCACTCCGGCAACAGGTTCGTTGGTGACACGATTATGAACGACGCCAGAGATACCCGACGGCGGACTAATCCGCCACATCAGCATGTTATCATGTCCGGAGGTGTTGGCTCTTCCGCAGGCGACAAAACCACCGTCGGAGATACGAACCAAATCTTCGAAAGCCCGGCCCAATTCCGTGTCTGTCCAGGTCCAACTTGTGTCCCCGTTGGTCGTCGTCGCCACAAGCCACAACCTGCCGGAATTTACACTGGCGCCGGTTTGTCCGGCGAACAGGGTTCCGCCTTCAAGATAGGGAGCGACACCGGTAAATTTCTCGCTGCCACGTCCGTCGGTATAGGTTCGTTGCCAAAGTGTTTCTCCCGCGGAATTGAGACGCATGGTGAAAGCATCGCGCAGAGAACCGGAACGGGATTCCCCCGTGACAACGACGTCCCCGCTAACGGAATCCACGGTCGCCGCGAAAACCTGCTCGTAGTCTGAATCACCGTATGTCCGTTCACTGATAAAATTGCCGTCGCTGTCCGTAATCACGATATAGAAATCAAAGTGACGACTGGTGTCGGGATCGCTGGTCGTGCCGACGAGCAGGAGGTTTCCATTGGGCACACGTACGATCTCGTTGGGCCAATCAGGATTTGATGTGCCAAATGTCCTTGAATAGAGCGAATCGCCATTCGAGTCACAGCGCATCAGGTAGAAATCGAGCGATCCTCCGGGGCCGGTTCGTCTACCAGCTACATAAAACCCGCCGTCCTGATTGGGCAACAGCGCGGCCGCTTGGTCGGAGCCAGACCAGAAAAACTCCCTTGACCAGACGAAATCACCTTGCTGTGAATAGCATACGACCAGTGAGTTTAGGCTTGAATCATGGCCGCACGCCACCAGATTGCCATTTGTAAGCACATCAACGTCAAATAGTTGCTGAACTGAATTGGGAACTCCGAAAATGCGGGACCAAAGAGTGTCACCAAGCGGATCGTAGCGCACGATGATTGCATCGTCAGAGTTGCCTGCGAACACAGAGCCAACCGCTACGAACCCGCCGGTGCTAAGCTCAATACAGGAATTTAGTGAAGAGGCGGATCCAAGATCGTAGATACTGGTCCATAGGGTGTCCACCTGCGCGGAGGCACGAGTCGTCAGACCTGACAAAAGAAGCAGCGCAAGGGCGAGAGTGAATGGCTTGAAACTCATGGAAACTAAAGATATAACAATTGGTTAGCTGTGCTCGAAGGCAGTTCTTGTAAACTATTAATATACCATAGTCTCATGGCCTCTTCAAGTTCCTCTTGGAAGATTGAGCAATTAAGTGGTGGTTACGGTGCCCAGCCGAGAATTGTGTTTGCCGGACCTCGCTGGCTCTTGAGAGTTGTTTTCTTTTAGTTTATATTTACGTTTTAGGAAAAAAGTCAGAGTTTCGGGAGTTGACCATGTATCGCATCGCTCTTAGTTTGATGATCCTTCTTTTCCCAATGCTCACCGCATCGGGATACACGGTGTCCGGCAACATATCCGGTCGCGAAGGTGCGGCACTCACGTATGTTTATACGATTCCGACGAGTCTGGACACGTTCTACATCGCGATCGCGAATTTCCTGAATGGCAATTACTCACAGGGTAATCTGGACGAGGGAAGTTACATCATATTCTCATTTCAGGATGCGAATTTCAGCTTTTTGCCCGATCCGGACGAATCGCGGGGATTTTACGGCGGAGAAGTACCACAGACGTTGGACGTGTCGTCCGATTTGACAGGCATCGATATAGAACTGATGCCGCCGAACACAGGAGGATTTTCCGGTACGACGACGTACGAAGGCAGTGAAACGGGACCGACGTATGTTTTTGCACACCGGACGAACACGTTTGACGGCCTGCCAAGCGGAGCGGGAATTTTGCTCAACAATTCGGGAAGTGGAGACTACACGGCGATAGTGGACAGCTTTGGAGTTTACTACGCGTTCGCGTTCATGGATGTGAATTCGAACTTTCAGTACGACGTGGGTGAACCCTACGACGTATACGGCGACGATCTTGAACCTGAGCCGATTACGATTACTCAGGGACAATCGTTTCCGGACAACATAAATTTCACTCTCGTAGCGACGTCTTCCGCAGCCGCGCCGACCGTGGCCGTTTCCGATTTCGAGCTTGGCCAAGCCTATCCCAATCCGTTCAATCCAGTCGCGACGATTCCTTTCACATTGGAAAGAACGTTGAGTGTTGAGATCGTGGCTTGCGACATCCTTGGACGAACGGTGCGAACACTGCACTCGGGGGTTTTACCCGCCGGCGAACACAGCGTTACCTTTGACGGCAACGGATTGGCGAGCGGACTCTACATTATCGAATTGCGCACACAAAACCACTCATCATGCACTCCCGCCGTGCTGTTGAAATAGTTTGGCTCATAGGGCTCCTGATTTTAGCCGCCGGACTGCGCGTTCCGACGGCACGCGGGGAAGCTCTCTTTGTTCGGGGAGAAGTCACGGGAATTTGGAGTGCGCCGATAGACACGGTGGTGATTGACAGCTTCGCGTGGGTTCCCGCTGCGGAGACATTGCAGATAGCGCCCGGAATGGTTGTGGCCTTTTCCGGGCGTTTTTCATTGTTGGTCAACGGAACTCTGTTAGCCAACGGCGAAGGCGATGATTCCATTTTCGTACAGAGCATTCCGTACCACGATTCCAACGGTCATCTTGGAATCAGGTTCTACGAAACCACCACGATCTCGCGGCTGAACAAGGTCAAGTTCGAGGACGGGTTCGCGAACTCGGGTAACTTTGAACGCTACGGCGGAGCGCTTGAACTCTATTTCTCGGAAGTTGAAATAGACTCTTGTTTATTTCAAGGCAATCGCGCGCGCATCGACGGCGGAGCAATTTATTGCCGCGAAGCGGGGACGCTGACGGTGCGAGCCTCGGAGTTTGAAGGCGACAGCACACGGTTTGGCGGAGGCGGCGCAATTTTGGCGCGGACGAGCGGTTACGTGCGGCTGACGCGCTGTAGATTCACGAACAACTCGGCGGCGGTAAGCGGCGGCGCGGTCACTTCGGAGAGCGGCGTCGTGGTTGAACTTGATAGCTGCTATTTTGCGAATAACTTTGCCGTCAACAAAGCCGGCGGGCTCTACCTCTGGTCGACTCCTCCGGCAAGCTGGATTCGCAATTGCGTGATTGAAGAGTGCGTGGCCGATCAGGGCGGCGGAATCTTTACGGACAACTGCCGGGCGACGATCGACGGATGCACGATTCGGAATTGCTTTGCCCGCTTGGGCGGCGGATTAGGCGCGCGACGGTCGAATAATCTTACGACCCTTTCGCACACGACGATTACGGGAAACGCCGCCAATGAAGACGGCGGCGGACTCTACATTACGGAGGCCGCGCGCTGCACGGTCGAGAATTGTTTGATTGCGAACAACACGGCCACACGCGGCGGGGGAATCTTCACAGTCGCGTCCACTTCGCCGACGATTCGCTTCACGACATTTGCAGGAAATATTGCGCAAGGCGGATCGGCTCTGGATTTCTACGGCGGCGGCGAAATTTACAATTCAATTGTCACAGGTGAAACCGGAGACGCTCTGGTCAATTACGGCGCCACCGCTTCACCGACGGTTTCCTATACGAACATCTTCTCAAACTCGGTGCCTGAGTTGTCGGGAGTTCATCCTGAGTGGCTGCTGGAAAACACGAGAATGAATGTCGCGCTGGTGGAATGTGACTCGCTGAGAAACATCTCATTCGATCCACAATTTGTAAATTCCGACAGCGGTGATTTCAATCTTTCGGACATAAGTCCGTGCTTGTTCGGTGCAGATACAAGCTATTCGAGCGGTGCTGATCTCGCTGGAAATCCACGGGTGTCTCCGCAGGGAAGTTGGCCGGATATGGGGGCATATGAGAACGATGCGCCGCTGCCGTATTTTCAGAATTGCGGACCGCAGCGCGGAGTTTGGTTTCCGGGCGAGTACGTTGTCGGCTGTTCTTTGAGAGTTGAAACCTCTGATACTCTTGTTCTGATGGGCGGCGCGACACTCTTGTTCGCTCCCGGAGCCGGACTATATGTTGAGGGAACGCTGCTGGCGATGGGCACCGCGCACGATTCGATCGTCTTTGACCGCTATTTTGACTTGCCGGACGCGACGTGGAACGGGATTTCGCTGGCATCCTCGACCACAAATTCACGACTGAATTATTGTTCCGTGCGGCACGTCGTAGGAGCGTCGGCACTGACGACCAGCGAACCAGCCACACAACTCAACCATTGCACGTTTTCATTGAACGAGCACGTCGGCGGTGGCGGAGGAGCCGCAAGCGCGCTGCAAAACTCGTCACCTGTTTTTACAAGGTGCACATTTAAGCAGAACCGCGCAACCACGGGCGGAGCAGTTAGTGCCCTGACAGGACACATCGACTTTCGCGGATGCTTGTTTGACCACAACGAGGCGGTAAACTTCGGTGCTCCATTCACTGCACTTGGCGGCGCGGTGAAATGCGAAAACGGGAGCTTCTCGGAGTGCTTGTTTGTTTCCAACACGGCCTACGAGGGCGGCGGCGTCGCATTGGATCATACGGGGATTTTTACAGACTGCGAATTCGACTCATGCGCGGCATGGAAAGGCGGCGGCCTGTCGCTCGGCGGGGGAACGGCGGAGCTTTACCGGGTTGAGTTTCGCGGCAATCAAGGAAAGGATTTCGGCGGAGCTGTGTGCATGGGCGAGGCGGTACTTTCGGACAGCGGCAGCTTTTACATAGGCAATCGCGGTGCAAACGGCGGAGCGATCGCGAATCTTCATGGCGGGTACTCGGGAACAGACACTGAGTATAGTGACAACTCGGCCGACAATGAAGGGGGAGTGATTTGGCTGGGAAATGACCGAGCGGCATTGTTTTTTACGTGCACACTCCACCGCAACCACGCGAAGACCGGTGGAGCAGTTTGGGGAGACGCGGCAGGCATCGACTTTTTCCGCTGCTTATTGGACAGCAATTATGCGACGGAAGCGACGGGCGGAATTTACTTGCTCGGCGGAGGCGTGTCCTTCTTGCGTTCGACGGTCGTAAATCACCATTCGCCCGGGCAAGGCACGGTCGTGCAAAACCGTTTCAATTCGGTGTTGTGGTGCAACTCGACTCTGTTTGCCGAAAACGGCGACAGCCCCATTTCCGTTCACAGCGGAGTGCAGAACGACTTCCGGTATTCGATGAGTGACGTGCTCATCGTAGCCGGCGACGATTCGATCGGATTTCCGAGCAGGGTGAATTTTAACGGCGATTCGTGCGACGCGGATTTGAATCTTGTGGCTGAACCGTTGTTTGTCGATTATGCGGCTCGCGACTACCGGTTGCAGAGCGAATCCAAAGCGGTGCAGGCGGCAGATTCGCTGCTTCCGCTCGACGACGACGGAACGCGCGCGGATATTGGGCTCTATCCGGGTATTCGTCCGTACCTGCTTTTGCAGCCTTTCAATCTTGCGTGGCCTGAACGGAACGCATACTTTCATCCGGGCGATACGGTGGCGTTTGCATGGAATTCATCGTGGGACGGCGATCCGGGAGACGAAATAGACTATTCACTACATTTGCACAGCGAGTCGTTTGACACGGCTATTACAACGGGCAGCGAACTTGGCCATACGGTAATACTGCATAACGGGCAATATGAATGGTGGGTCGTGGCCGCGTCGCATCAACCGGAAACGGAACTGGAAAGTTTTGAGCGCCGGACGTTTGTCGTCACCGATCCTGACCTTGGCCTTGATGATGTTTTGTGGCCCCGGGAGTTTTCAGTTTCGATGGACGGACCGAATCCGTTTAACAGCGCAACGCGACTGCGGATTACTCTTCCCCACTCCACTGAAGTGACGGTAACATTGGTTAACGTTTTGGGCAGAACGTCATTCGCGATTCGTGAACGTGAATTTGTAGCTGGGGTCCATAGCATTTCAATTGATGGGACTCGGCTCGGTTCGGGTGTGTATTGGGCGCATGTTAAAACGAGTTTAGGAACGAAAACTCTTCAATTACACTTGATCAAATAGTTTATCAACCAGTATAGATATCGATGCGGGAGGTCGGCTGCGATGCCGACCTCTCTTTTTTTCACAATGTACGCAAAGTCGGCTTTTCAAGCAGATTTTGCGGGTGAATGCTGATGCAAATCATTGAATATAGTGTTCTTTGAAATTCGACAAACTTAATCAAGGTTTTTTGATAATTGCTCTGATTCTCTTGCACTTGCGCGAACCAGAAGGTAATTTGTAGGTGACACTAACAGTAAAAGGGGATTATGTCATGAGAGCAAGGATTTTGCTGTTGAGCCTTGCGGCACTGATGATGATCGGAGAGCGGGGAGTGCTCGCTGATTCAGCACAAGTATCTGAAGTCCGTGGCCAAAGATTGCGGACGGAACTGCAAAAGACGAACGATTCGGCAAAACAGAGAGCGATCAGAAAAGAGATTTCGCAGCGTGCGCAGACTCGGGAGCGGAGAGACTCGCGCGAACGGTTGGATCAGGGAGGAGAAACATGCTCTTTGCCGACGGACTTGACAGGAATGCCGATTCCGATTGTCGTGTCCGGAACCACCATCGACTTCGCGGACGACTACAATTGTGCAGGATTCGGTCCCGCGCCTCCGCCCTGCTGGACAGGCTACTACGATCAGCTGACTTCGTGTTCCGGGCCGGACGTGGTCTACAGGTTTACACCGCCGGCAGACGGGGATTACCGTTTTTCGTTGTGCAATTCGGATTACGACACGGGAATCCTGATCTTTAACGATAACTGTCCGCCGAATTTTCCGACGGACTTCGTCTGCGGAAACGACGACTATTGCAATGTTCAGACTGAGATCGTATCGCTTTCTCTGACCTCCTCGCAACCGATATTGGTTATTATCGACGGCTGGAATGGTGATGCGGGAAACTACGAGTTGGTGATTGATTTTGCGGAGCCGCCGCCGCCCAACGACGATTGTTTCGGTGCACAGTTCATCGAGGCGCCGTCTTTGGTGTCAGGATCGACGGCCAATGCAACGTATGACGATGCGCCGTTCGTCTGCGGAGGGTCGGTCATCGACGGTCCGGGAGTTTGGTATACGACTCTGGGAACTGGAAATACGATGACCGTGAATACGTGCTTGCTGGACGGCTATGACACTCAGATCGCCGTTTACCAAGGAGGTTGTACGGGTTTGACGTGTGTTGACGGCAATGATCAATTCTGCCTGAATCAGAGTCAAGTGACGTGGTGCAGTCAAGCGGGAGAGCAGTATTTCATTCTCGTGCACGGTTATCAGGGACAGGCCGGAGATTTTGTGTTGGAACTCACGGACGACGGCATCCCGTGCGGAGGAACGACGCCTGTACTATCCATCCTTGAAGTTTACGAGAACTTGCCGGACTTGGTAGGTCAACAGGTGACCATCCGGGGCTTTGGTTCCGGCCCGAATCAGGGGATTATCACGGAAACTGAAGGTGATTGGCTGCGCAACACGGAGCTTGAGCCGTATTCGGCGCTCAAAGTAGTCGGACTTGATCCTTGGAATATTTACATTCCTGAGTTGATGTGGGGGCAGTACATCGAAGTGCAAGGTATCATTGGCGCGATTCCGATCTCGCCGGACGTGCCGCCGGGATATGAGGCCACGATTGAAGTCAACGCGCCTGCGGTCGTGGTCCCGAGCACGCCGCATGTGCCGGTAACTCAGGGAAATTGGCGGCCAGCCAATTGGACTCCAGACACGACGAATTGTGATACGTGCAATTTCGGGATGTTCATCTCGGGCGGAATCGACAGTGCAAACAACCGGGACGACTACTGGGATGATTTGGTTGATTTCTACTGTTACAAAACCGGCGCCGGGTATTGTCCGCAGAATATCAACATCTACTATTTCAAAGGCGACACGCTGGACGGTAGAATACCTCCTGCGCGAGTGGACTCTTGCACACAGGCAAAGATTCAGGCCAGAATCAATGCGATTGCCAGCAAGGTCAAGGCTTGCAAAGATGCTGGCAAAACACCCAAGGTTGAGATTGTCGTGACGAATCACGGAAAACATCCTCCCAACGGTGGAATCAATATTCTGGGCCGCGACGGGGCCGGCAGTTCAAACGCGATATCGCCGCATGATTTCACATCCATGATCCAGACTTTGTGCGATTCTGGAGCTGCAAATATCGAGATTGAGTTAGGCGAGTGCTTCAGCGGACAGATGGTCAATCATCTTCGCGACAGTTTGGACACTAAAGGCGCAAATGTCACGGCAGCTTCGGCGGCGCCGGATTCACTTTCGAGTTGGAGCAAAGGCAAGAAGGGCGGCTGGAACCGTTGGCTGAATCCGTTGGTTTGCGCGAGATACTCGGGAGAAAGCCTTCCCGAAGCGATTCGTAGAGCGAATCAAAGCTACGACTCTTCTCTTGTGCAGCTTGATTCGTTGTTCCGGGCATGGGCAGCTTATCTCGATTCACTTGGTACACACGGAGACTCGGTGAAGGCCGCCAAGTACCGCCGGTGGGCCAGCGACGCCATCAACGGCAAGGGCGGAGAAACCGTTTGGTTCAGCAGAACGTTCAAAGAATCGTGCAACGGAGACACGATATCGGTTTCGCCGGGCGGCAGACTTGAATTCACGTATTCCGGTCCGAACTCGAGCTGCGGCAACAGCGAGATTATTTGCAAAAACACGGCCGGCCATTGGATCAATTACCGCCATTGGAATTGGAACGTACCGGGCTCCGCGGGTTACCACACTGGCAACAATGTCCGCACGTTGGATGCCGGTGCGGGACACACAGGACTCTACGTCATTCACAGTTTGAGTGATTCATTCAGGGTTTCTATCAAATCCATCAATCCACCGCTTCCTCCAAGTCTTTTGACCTCTGCTTCGAATCCTGAAGACTATGCGGGCTTCGGTGTGGGCTGGACATCGGGAAATTCGGATGAATTCGGGGCAATCAATACGGCCACACTGACACTCCCGGACGTGGACGACGACGGATTTGATCTGTCGACGGCTCCGAAACTGCTCGGCCCGGGCGGAGTGGGACAATTGTTCGCGGACTTTGACGTGTTGGCGGAGAACTATTGGTGGACGGACATGCGGGTTTATATGCGCGTGCTCGGAGGAACGGCCGGTGTGACGGTGACAGCGGACTGTCCCGATTGCGAATTCTCCAATGTTTCGTACGATCTCGCGGGCGGAGACGAGAAATTTTATTTGAACCTCGGTTCGATCAACGTGGTGGGTTCACATACGTTGTCGCTCACGGCGACCGGAACAACGGAATTGGATTGTTGGGGACTTGAATCGGCACACTCGACGGGAACACCGCTGCCTGTGACGGATCTTGTGATCATTCGTGACGGCGACAACATCAACCTTCACTGGAGCGCGGTGCCGCTTGCCGTCAGTTATTTGGTACAGAGAGCTGCATCCGAGAATGGGCCGTGGGCAACCATTGGATTGGCTTTCGGAACGACTTTCGTGCATACGGGACAAGCGGCGTCCTCAGACGAGCAGCTTTACTACCAAGTGATCGCGGTTAGTCCGTAGGACCCAAGAAACCAGAACTGGGGAGAGGGAACGGGGCGCGGCTCGCAAGAGTCCGCCCCGTTTCTGCTTGTTTTGGGTTTTCAAGCCTCGCACAGGGGCGCGAAATCGTTTGTAAGGCTATAAAAACAATGGGAATAAGAGGCAAAATCGGGGTTGACTCTGCGGGGGAATTTTCGTAGTATTTAGAGCTATAGGTGGCAAACAGTTATTTCGGACAGCGCACGCGCCGTCCGCATAGTATTAAGTCAGGAGATTGATCGTGGCGACAGCGACAGAGAAGAAGAAAGCCAGCCCGAACGGCGGCAAGGGCAAGACCAAAGTTTATCAGAATTTTATCGCCGGGAAGTGGTGCGACAGCTCGAACGGAGCAATTGTCGAAAACCGCAATCCGGCGATGTGGTCGGATTTGATTGGAACATTTCCGCACAGCACCAAGGAAGATGTGGACCGCGCGGTGAAGTCGGCGCAAAAGGGGTTTAAGAATTGGCGCTTGATTCCGCCTCCGCAGAAGGCGAAACTGTTCTTCCGTTTGGTGGAGATTTTGACCGAACGCAAAGAGCAGCTCGCGTTTGATATGACGCGCGAGATGGGCAAACCGATTTTTGAAACGCGCGGCGACGTGCAGGAAGCGATTGACACGGCGTGGTATGCCAGCGGCGAAGGCTATCGCATGTTCGGCAAGACCGTTCCGTCGGAACAGAACAACAAGTTCGCCATGACCGTGCGGATGCCGATCGGCGTGGCGGGATTGATCGCGCCGTGGAATTTCCCGATGGCGATTCCGTCGTGGAAAATTATTCCTGCGCTGATGTGCGGCAACACGGTCGTGTTCAAGCCCGCCGAATTGGTACCGCTGTCATCGCATAATTTCATTCAAGCGATTTTGGACGCGGGTTTCCCGCCGGAAATCATCAACCTCGTGCATGGGTCGGGCAAAGAAGTCGGCGCACATATGGTGACGCATCCCGATATTCCGCTGATTTCGTTTACCGGTTCATCGGCGGTGGGTCGCACGATTGGCCGCGACGCGAGCGGCATGCTGAAGCGCGTCTCGATGGAACTGGGCGGCAAGAACGCTCAGATCGTGATGAACGACGCCGATTTGGATCACGCGGTGGAGTGTGCGATCTGGGGCGGCTTCGGCACGACGGGTCAGCGCTGCACGGCGACGTCACGGGTGATTTGTGAAGAAGGCATTCACGATGCGTTCGTCGAGAAGTACAAGAAGGCCGCGAAGAAACTTAAGATCGGTTACGGCAACAACGCCGACGTGACGATGGGGCCTTGCGTGAGCGAGGGCCAACGCAAGACGGTGCTCGACTATGTCGAAGTCGGCAAGAAGGACGGCGCGGAACTCGTATTGGGCGGCAAGGCGCTGACCAAGGGTGATCATGCCGACGGATGGTTCATGGAGCCGACGATTTTCACGGGTGTGAAGCCGAACATGCGGATTGCGCAGGAAGAAATTTTCGGACCGGTGGTGTCGGTGCTGAAGGCCAAGAATTTCGACGACGCAATCAAGATCAGCAACGGAATCGACTACGGTCTGTCGAGCGCGGTGTTTACGAAGAACGTGGATCAGGCGTTCCGCGCGTTCCGCGACATCGAAGCCGGGATCACCTACGTCAACGCGGCAACAATCGGCGCCGAAGCGCACATGCCCTTCGGCGGCCTGAAAGCCACCGGCAACGGTCACCGCGAAGGCGGCTGGGAGGTCTACGAATTCTATTCAGAGACCAAGAGCTGCTACGTTGATTACTCGGGCAAGCTCCAAAGAGCGCAGATTGACGAATGAGTTCAGGTCACTGGCGGAGTATGCTGCTCCGCCAGTGATTCCGGATTCCGGCGGGGAACCGCTGCGCTAAATCCCCGCTCGGCGAATTTGAACAAATTGCAACCTATGCACTCCTTCCTCCAAAATCTCGTCAACTACAACACGTGGGCGAACAATGAAGTTGTTGAGTCGCTCAGGAGTTGTCCGGAAGTGCCGCGCGACGCGGTGATACGGCTGTCGCACATTCTGGAAAACAACTGGTATGTGCTGGACATTATTGACGAGCAGGATCTTTCTAAATGGGATGCGGACCGGGATTACACCATTGACGAGTGCATCGCCGAAATTCCGAAGATTGACGCGGCGTACAAAAAGCTGCTTGGCGAGTTAAAGGACGAACAGCTTGAGTACTCCGTGCGATTCACGGACGTCGCTGGACGGAATGTTGAGCGACGGATTTCGGAATTGATATTTCACACGTTCGATCATTGCAGTCACCATCGCGGGCAGATTGCGATGATTGTTCGCGAAGCGGGCGGCGAGCCTGCACAAACTTGGTATAACCGGTGGATTCGCGAGACGGGTCGCGGAAAGAACTCTTGAATTGGTTTGAGCCGATGGGTTGGATTTATCGTCCGCGTCATCTTTTGGGATGGGCAATTACACTTGCCGCCTGTGCGGCATGTGTTTGGGTCTTTCTCGCCGTAGATCGCAATTCGCACTCGGCGAGCGACACACTTATCGGAGTTTTTCCCTACGCCGCGCTGTTTATTATTATTTGGGGCTGGATTGCTTCAAAAACTTCACTTCGACAAGGGAGCTAAGCATGGATTTGATGGACCTGATGAAAGGCGCAGGCAGTATTCTCGGCGATCAAGGCAAGGACGTGAACGTCGGCGGTCTGGCCGGTTCGGTCTTAGGTATGATTCAGAATGATTCCGGTGGTGTCGGTGGACTCGTCGAGCAATTTGCCAAGAACGGCATGGGCGATATCGCAAAGTCTTGGGTCGGCTCGGGCAATAACCTGCCGGTGAACGGCGACCAGTTGATGCAGGTCTTCGGCGAACAAAAACTCGGCGCGATGGCTGAACAATCCGGCATGAACTTGCAGAAGTTCCTCCCGATTCTCGTCGCCGCGCTGCCGATGATTATCGACAAACTGACTCCCGACGGCGAAGTCAACGACAAGAGCAACAACATGCTTCAGCAAGGCATGGGTTTGCTGGGCTCGTTTCTGAAGTAATTGGTTTGGTGAAACACCGTGTTAAGATCCGTGATTTGCGGGTTGGTAATCTTGATGTTTGCGAATATCTCGCGAGCACAGGAAGTTTCAGTACCACTGGACAGCGCGGGAAAGCTCTTTGTCATCGACACCGACTTGGAGCGGCGGCTCGGACTGTTTGACGACTATCCGGGATTCATAGAAGCACGACTCTATCAAGCGAACGAAATCGAATTTTATCTTGAAGTCTTGCACGTCAAAGATTCGGTTACCGTTCGCTCAAGAGTTCCCGAAACTCCCGAACAAGTGGTCGAGATTCGCCGGCGAGTGACGGATGCCATAGCCTTGCGCGCTCCCGATGCCATGTACAATCACAAAGGGCGCGGCGGCTTGCTGGTCAACAGCGCAATTTTGTCGATGGGCTATTATAGCTGGGCGGTGCCCGTCGCCACGAACGCTGAAGGCGCGGGAGCGGTGGCATCGTTTTTCTTTCTCGGATCAGCGGGAATCATGATCCCGTATTTCATAACCGAGCACTCGAACGTCGCGGTTTCGACGGCGATGATGGACTTCTACGGCGGCTCGCGCGGCATCGCGCATGGTATCGCCCTGTACTACGCGATGGATCCACAAGAAGACAGTGAGCGCGCGCCGTATGGTTGGGGAGTCGCGGGAAGTCTTGCGGAACGATTCGCGTTCAGTCAGTGGGCGCGCAAGACAGGAATGTCGGATGGCAAAGCCGCCGTAATTGGAGCCGTCGGGGATTTTGGATTGGTGTTGAGTGTTGTGCTTGGCACCGGCCACGATCTTTGGGACGGAGAACACCAGCAAGACGCTGGACTCATGGCGCTTGGGGGTTCCGCTGTTGGTTTGTTTGCCGGAAGTCAGTTGGCCGACCACGGCGATTATTCTCGCGGCGACGCATATGTGCTTCGCGCAATCGGTATTTTGGGCGCGGCCGTGCCTGCGACAATTGCCGATGCTACACACTCGGACGGACAACTGGCCTCGAATCTTGCAACAGCAGGATCAGTAGTAGGCTTAGGCGTCGGTCATGCGATATTAAAGAACCGCGACTTCACGCGCTCGCAGGGCCTGGCGATTCTCGTTCTTGAAATCGCGGGAGCGACGCTGGCAACGGCGGTGGTCATTGAAACTGAAGCGGATGACTCAACGCCGTATTCGGTTGCGGCGACCCTCGGCGGAGCAGCAGGATTTGCGCTCTCGTATTCGATGGCAAGCAAATCCGCGCGCGTTTTAAGAAAAGCAGACAATTTGGACATAAAGCTGAATCATTGGCCTCTGTTTGCGTCGTTTCCGGAAAAGTCACGCTCTGATTACGAACACAAAGCCAAATTGGCACTTTCTCTAATCTACGAGTTTTAGAGTATGAACGAACATTCTTCGCACCTCAGGCAGATACAGAAAGCCTTCGAAGGCGAAGCGTGGCACGGGCCGTCGCTGATGGAGGCATTGGACGGCGTGGACGCGCACATGGCAAAACGCCGCTGGGTGGATGGCGTGCACACGATATGGGAAATCGCATTGCACACGGTGGCTTGGAAGCGCGCTGTAACCAAGTGGATCGAGGGTGACGACACAATTCGAGTGGAAGACGACGAGAATTTCCCGATGCCTGAGCAAGGCGACGACGCGGAGTGGGAACACGTTTTGAACGAACTGAAAGTTGCGCAGGCAGAGTTTCTGGCCGTCGTCTCGCGACTATCCAACGACAAACTCTATGAAAACCCGCCCGGTCGAACGACGATTTACTCGGACTACCTGTTCGGAGTGGTTCATCACGATCTTTATCATGCCGGACAGATTTCACTGTTGAAGAAGGCTGCGCAAGCGGAAATGCAGGGCAGTAAGGTAAAATAGGTCATGAGCGAAGTCACAAGACTTGTGGGACTGATGGGGCTTGCGTTTGACGGCGACGAGGACGGCGACGGCAGGTTTGGTCCCGCGCTTATGCCGCAACTTGTGAACGTTGACGCGAAGTTCGCCCTCAACAGACCGTTGCCGGACGCACATTGCATCTGGGAATTAGTGCTTCATCTCGCAGCGTGGAAAAGATATGTTGCGAAGAGGCTGCAAGACGAACCGGCGGACATTACACCGGAGATGAACTGGGAATCGATTCCACAAACGGACGAGCAAGCATGGAAAGGCGCACTGCAAAGCCTGCGCGAGACTCATGTGAAAGTGGTTGAGGTCGCCTCAAGACTTAAAGACGAGCAGCTTGCGACGCCTTGCGCGGGCGGCACAATCCCACGATATCAGGTTCTTCAAGATATTGTTCAACACGACGTCTATCATGGCGGACAGATCGCGATTTTGAAAAAAGCGAAGCTCTAAAATCATGCCGAACGAAGAGTATCTTACGACTGCGGAGGCTGCGGCGCTCTTGAAAGTGAGTAAGAGCACCGTGCGGATGTTAGCCCGCGAGGGCCAGTTGCCAGCGGTCCGCGTCGGTGTTCAATGGCGAATTCCGCATGAAGCCCCTGAGCTTTGGCTTTACCGGCAGAAACAAGCGGCGGTGCGCGGAAAATCATCTTTGAAGACTGAGCGGCGCGCGAAAAGATCGGGATTCGACGATCTGCTCAAGATTTCGGGACCGATTAGGCTGGAGGCGAAGTGAACTCACCGGGCGTTTCTACCCCCCTTGCCTCCCCCGGAGGACCGGAGGGGAATCGGAAAGTACCATGCTGAAGTGTATTGATACCAGCTTGCTGCTGATCGCGACGGACACGACTCATCCGCTGTCGGAGCGCGCGGCGAAATACTTAAAATCGTGCGCGGCTGAACCGTGGGTGTCCTGCGTGTGTTACGCGAGTTTGGTAAGATGGAGCGAGCGGGTGACTTCGGCGGAATTTTGCGAAGCTCCATTGAAGTCTTCTGCGGTGCAGAATTCGATTGAAGCCATGCTGAAGCGGCGCGAGCCTCTGATTCTATACGGTGACGAGTTGATTTTGCGGCGGGCGCTGAAACTTTGCGGCAAGCACGCCGTACTGAAGGACAAACTCCACGAAGCGCACGTTGCCGCCACGGCCTTGGCACACGGAGTGAAAACCATTGTGACGGCCGACTCTGCTCCGTATCTTGCGGTGCGCGAGTTGACGGTTGAAAATCCGTTTGAAACTCTGTTTGCCTGATCGCGCGTGACGAGTTGGTTTCAAGCGGCGGGCTACGACTTTCAGGAGTTTACGGCGAACGGGCTGCGAACGTTTGCCGTCGTGGAAGGACAGTCGGGCGGTTTTCCGCTGGTGCTGCTCCATTCGATTCCCGCGGCGTCATTTGTTTGGTCGACGACCATTCAAGCGATCGGCAGATCGAGCAGAATTATCGCACCCGACTTACCGGGTTGGGGCAGGTCGCATAACCGGATTGCGCCGGTGGACTTCAGGCTGACTCGTGAATCCCTGAGTGCTTGGCTTACGGACGTAATATCCGCGCAACAATGCGAGCGGTGCGATATTGCGGGATTGGGCGATGGCGCGTGGCTTGCGATGGAGTTCGTGCGCGAACATGCAAATAAGGTGCGCAGGTTGGGGCTGTTGAACTTGCCGATAGCGCCTAAGATTCTGCCAGCGCGCCGCTGGCCGTGGCAGAAACAGGATTGGACAGGTCGGCGTTTGACTAAGTGGTTGGCGGATACGGCGGGACTTACCGACGCATTGGAATCACAGTTTGACGAACTTTTTGCGGGCGGTTGGCATGTCGAGCGCTCTCCAGAATTTCCAAGCTCGGAGTATCTCCGTGAAATCAAGGCATATCGCGATAGATTGCGGAATTTCGAAGGAGAGATATTGTTAGGCTGGGGGGCGAATTCGGCCGGTTTTGACAAAGAGCGAGCCGAGTGGTTCGCACAAGGGCGGCACATTGAGGTTTGGGAAAATGCCGGAGAGTTTCCGATGTGGGAACAGCCGGAACAGTTTGCAAGTGAAATGAGAGAGTTCTTCGGACAATGATATTTTTGAGGCTTGATTTCTTCGCGCTGACACGGCGCAATTCCGGCTCCACGGATCCTCCGCGGTGAATGGTCTCGTTTGTCCTTAAGTAGCAGAAACCATTTAACCAAAAGGAGGTTTGCCATGTCGCATATCAACCCCAAAAACGTTCACGAAACGCTTTCGAAATACATGCTGGCCGACGGATTCGATCTGGTTTTCGATCTGGAAGAATCCAAAGGCACGTTTTTCCATGACTCTCGCCACGATCGCAAGTTCATGGACTTTTTCACGTTCTTCGCTTCGAGTCCGGTCGGATTCAATCATCCGCGCCTGACGTCGCCGGAGATGATCGAGAAACTGGGTAAGCTCGCCGTCAACAACATTACGAACTCGGATCTGTACACGGTTGAGTTTGCCGAATTCGTGGACACGTTTTTCAAGATCGCGGTACCGCCGCAGTTCAAGCACTCGTTCTATGTTTCGGGCGGCGCGCTCGGCGTGGAAAACGCGATCAAAGCTGCGATGGACTGGAAGGTGCGCAAGAATTTCAAGAAGGGCTACCGCCGCGAGATCGGCAACCAGGTGATGCACTTCGAACAGTGTTTCCACGGCCGCACGGGCTATACGCTGTCAATGACAAACACGGCCGATCCGAACAAGTACAAGTACTTTGCGAGATTCGATTGGCCGCGCGTGCTGAATCCGAAGCTGCGCTTCCCGCTGACGGAAGGTCATCTCGAAGAAGTCGAGAAGCTCGAGAAGCTCTCAATTGCCCAGATCAAGCAGCATTTCCATGAGCGCAAAGACGAGATTTGCGCGATTGTGCTCGAACCGATTCAAGGCGAAGGCGGTGACAACCACTTCCGCACGGAGTACATGCAGGCGCTGCGCACGCTGGCGAACGAAAACGACGCAATGTTGATTTTCGACGAAGTGCAGACGGGCGTCGGCTTGACCGGCAAGATGTGGGCTTGGCAGCATCACAACGTCGAACCGGATATGTTCTGCTTCGGCAAGAAGGCGCAGGTGTGCGGCTTTGTCGCGGGTCCGCGCATCGACGAGATCGACGACAACGTGTTCAACGTTTCGTCGCGCATCAACTCGACTTGGGGCGGCAACTTGATCGACATGTACCGCTTCAAGACATATCTTGAGATTATCAATGACGAGAACCTCGTCGACCATGCCGCGAAGACCGGCGAGAAGGCTCTGTTCATGCTGCAGAAGGTCGCCGACGAATATCCGCAGATGGTTTCCAATGTGCGCGGACGCGGCCTGATGTGCGCGTTCGATTTCCCGAACCCGTCGATTCGCAACCGGGTCGTAGATGCGCTGTATGAAAGCGGCGTGTGCATGCTGCCGTCGGGAACGCATTCGATCCGTTTCCGTCCGCCGCTGAATATTTCCGAATCGGAAGTTGCGGAAGGCGTCGACGTGATTCGCAAGTGTACGGGCGAAGTTCTCGAACAGGTTCAAATTCAACCTGCCTGAAGAGAAGATTGGCAAAGTTGAGTAGTCGTTTAGACAAAACAGGCCGGGGGCTCTCGTGCGAGGGCCCCGGCCTTGTCATTTTGGGATGAGCGGCGAAGCACTCTTTCCCGAGGGATCTTTAGCGGTCGTGGCCACACCGATCGGCAACTTGGGAGATTTTTCGTTTCGCGCGGTTGAAGTCCTAAAGGCGGCGGACGTGCTGCTCTGCGAAGACACGCGGCACTCGAAGCGACTTCTGGATCACTATGCGATTCAGGTTGCGACGACGAGTTACGGCGCGCATAACTTGAAATCGAAACTGCCGTGGGTGCTGGAGCAGCTTGCACAGGGCAAGAAAGTTGCTCTGATCAGCGACGCGGGGACGCCGGGGATTAGTGATCCGGGGACGATGCTGGTAGGTTCGGCGATTGAGGCGGGGTATGAAGTTTTTACGGTGCCGGGAGCATCAGCGATGATTTCTGCGCTGGTGGTTTCGGGTTTGCGCACGGACAGTTTTGTGTTTGAGGGGTTTCTTCCTCACAAAAAGGGCCGGCAAACCAAACTCAAACAGCTTGCCGTCGAACCGCGCACGATTGTTTTGTACGAGAGTGTCCACCGGATTCAGAAGACGCTTTCGGAACTGCGCGAGTATTTGGGGGATCGCAGAGTAGCTGTTTGCCGCGAACTGACGAAGCTGCATGAAGAGATTGTACGCGGGAATTTTAGTGACGCGATTGCTCACTTCGAGAAGAATACGCCGAAGGGCGAGTTTGTAGTGGTGGTGGCGGGGACGGAGTCGTGGGAAAGGATGAAGGATGAAGGATGAAGGATTATGTCCGCGACTAATCAGGTTTTTCGATTTACCATTTTCAATTTTCTATTTAGCTTTTGCATCCTGACCTTTTTAAGATAGGACCGTTTGCGCTGCACAGCTATGGGCTGATGATGGCGCTGGCATTCGGATTCGGAATATGGATCGCGGCGAAGCGCGCGCCCGGGCGCGGCGTGCCAGGACAAGCGATCATGGATATTTCCGTGGCGGCGCTTCTGTTTGGTTTGGCGGGCGGACGCATCGCCTATGTGTTTACACATTGGAGAGAGTTCGAAGGCCATTGGATCGACACGATTTCGCCTATTCAAAGCGACGGCACGATTGGAATTGCCGGATTGGTGCTGCTCGGCGGAGTTGTGTTGGGATTTGGCGGCGCGTACTGGATGGCGCGGCGAAAAGGTGCGCAGTTCTTGACCGTAACCGACATCATGGTTCCGTCGCTGGCACTGGGTATTGCGTTCGGCCGGATCGGATGTTTTTTGAACGGATGCTGTTTTGGCAACGAGTGTGATTTACCGTGGGGCGTAGTTTTTCCCGAATCAAGTCTTGCGGGATCGGTCTATCCGCACGTGCATATTCATCCGACTCAGCTCTATGAATCCATCGCGATGGTCATGTTGTTCCTGTTCTTGTTGTGGCGCGACCGTACGCCGCTGGGCAAAGGAGTATTGACGGGCACGTTCTTGATACTTTACGGTATCTGGAGATACTACGTCGAGGGCCTGCGTTGGTACGAAGACGGGATGATCTTTGGACATATTGGCGATCACCGAATAACATTCTCGCGGATCATTTCCGCGGCCATGGTGGTGATCGGAGTTTATTTGATTTCGCGAAAATCCGAACCCGATTCACCCCAACCCTCAGAACCCGATGTTTATTAGTTTTGAAGGGATCGACGGATCGGGGAAATCAACTCAGATTGCGCGCACGGTCGCGTGGTTGAAAGAGCTTGATTTTGACGTGCTGGTGACACGGGAACCGGGGGGAACCACAGCGGGCGAAGCGGTACGGGAGTTGCTGCTTGATCCGAAGAGCCATTTGACGGGCAAAGCCGAGTATTTGCTTTATTCTGCTTCACGGGCACAATTGGTTGAAGAAATCCTGTTGCCGCACCTGAGAAAACACCGCGGCGTGGCCTTGGTCGACCGTTATGCGGATTCTTCGACGGTATATCAAGGCTCCGGCCGGGAGTTGGGACTCGATGAAATCGAAGCGGTCAACATGTTCGTGACCGGGAACTTAGCTCCCGATTTGACGATTTACTTAGATGTGGATTATGAAACTTCAATTGCCCGGCGCGCTGCCAATGGCGGGACGCCGGATAGATTGGAACAGAATCCACGCGAATTTTTTGAAGCGGTCCGGCACGGATATTTGGAATTGTGCCGACGCCATTCCGAGCGCATAAGAAAGATCGACGCGCGCGGGAACGAAGACGATGTATTTGCGCAGGTGAAGGCAGCGATTGCCGCTCGCCTGCCGGGTTAAACCACGGGAATAGGGTGTGCTATGACGCACAGACGATTGTACCTCTTGCTGATTTCGATATTGCTTCCGCTGACGGTGTTTGCCGGAGCGCGCAACATGTCGGCGGACGAGCTCTACGCGAAGATTCATCACAACATGGGGCTGTTCGGCGATATTTACCGCGAGATCAGCTTGCGCTACGTGGATCAGATCGATCCGGATGAGTTCGTGCAAGCGGGAATCGACGGCATGCTCGAGACTCTCGATCCGTACACGGTATATATTCCCGAGGAAGACACCGATGACATCGATGTGATCACGTACGGCAAGTACGGCGGCGTAGGCATCGAGATCGGTGTTCGTGGTGAAGATAAGGTGTTGACGGTGATCAGCGCAATGGATGATTCTCCCGCTCAGCGCGTGGGCATGCGCAGCGGCGACCGTGTGATCGAAGTAGACGGTCAGTCGATGATCGGCAAGTCGACTCGCGACGCGTCGCGGCTTTTGCGCGGCGAACCGGACACGCATGTCATGATCAAAGTCGAACGGCCGGGCGCGATCGAGCCCATTGAATTCGATTTAAGCCGCCAAGTCATCAATGTAAAGGACGTTGCCTACAGCGGGTTCGTGGAGCCCGGAATTGGCTATATCAAACTGGCGCATTTTTCGACGCGCGCACAAAGCGAGCTCGACGAAGCGCTGCTTGACTTGCAAAGCAAGGGAATGCACTCTTTGATTTTGGATCTGCGCGGAAATCCGGGCGGGTTGATGAGCGCGGCAGTCGGCGTGCTGCAGAAGTTTATGGACAAAGGTGAAGTCGTGGTTTCCACGAAAGGACGCGCGCCGGATGCGAACCGCACGTTCAAACTCGCGAGCGATCCGATAGCCAAAGACGTGCCGCTGGCGGTGTTAATAGACGGAGGGTCGGCGTCTGCATCGGAAATTGTCGCCGGTGCGATTCAGGACCTCGACAGGGGAGTTTTGATCGGCGAACCGACTTTTGGCAAAGGGCTTGTGCAGTCGGTGATTTCATTTGAGACGGGCGAAGCTCTGAAATTGACGACCGCGAAGTATTTCACGCCGTCGGGCCGGTTGATTCAGAAGGTCGATTATTTTGGCGACGACACGACTTTTGTGATTTCACCGATTGAAGAATCGACGGACACGGCATTCACGACGCGCAACGGACGCAAAGTCGAAGGCGGAGGCGGAATAGAGCCTGACATAATGGTCGAAACTCCTCAGCCGGGACAGTTGGGCGTGGAACTCTGGCGCAAAGGGACGTTTTTCGATTTTGTGACGCAGTTCATCGCAGAAAACCCCGGCGTTACCGACGCGAAAGTCAGCGAGCAGATGATCGATCAGTTCCGCGATTGGCTCGTAGAGAATGACTTCAATTATTCCGTGGACGGCGAGAAGGAACTTGAAACGCTGCGTGAGATTCTCACCACCTTCAATTTGGAGAACGACGCGGAAGCGGACTTTGCGCACCTTGAGCACTATTTGGAGCTTGTGCGAGACCGGGATTTCGACGAAGAGCGGCCGTTCATCAAGAACAGTTTGCAGACCGAGCTTGGAAATTCATTGTACGGCAGCACGGGCCGAATCGAAGCGAGTTTTGACAGCGATCCGCAGATTTTGCAAGCGGTCGAGGTCTTGAACAACAACAGCGAATACGGAAAACTGCTTGCTGTGACAACGGACAGTTCGCAAACGAAAGGCGAATAGCAACCTACAGTTGCCGCACTTTCAGCCAGCACATTAGACTCGGAGACACGTCATCATGATCGTGGCCTACTTAATCCTCGGACTTGCCGCGGGAGTTCTCAGCGGGCTTGTGGGAATCGGCGGAGGAATTTTAATTGTGCCCGCGTTGGTTTTCATTTTTGGCCTGACGCAGCAACAGGCGCAGGGCACGACGCTGGCACTGATGGTTCCTCCAATCGGTATTTTGGCGGCGTGGACATACTATAAACAGGGATTCGTCGATCTTAAGATCGCGGGATTAATATGCGCGGGATTCGTGTTGGGCGGCCTGCTCGGCGCGAGATTCGCAGTCGGCATGACCAGCGCGACGCTGCAGAAAGTCTTTGCGGTTTTTCTCATCATCGTCGGCGTCAAGATGCTGTTTGGCAAGTAGTCCGTTCCGTTTCGCAAGTCTCTCCTTTTAGCTTCTATTCACATCTTCGCTTTTCCTCATGCAAACTCTCGACTTGAAACTTTTGGGTCGCGGCAAGGTCCGTGACATTTACGAATACGATGATCGTCATTTGGTGTTCGTGACTTCTAATCGCGTGTCCGCCTTCGACGTGGTCCTCCCTACTCCGATTCCGAACAAAGGATCGACCTTGAATTTGCTGACGCGTTTTTGGATGGGCAAGTTCGCGCCGTTGTGCGGGAACCACATCGCCGCCGGAGATTACGCTGGTTTTATAAAGGAGTTCGCGGCGAGTTTGCCCGCGACGGATGCCGGTCAAGTGGAAGTCGTAAAACGCGCGGAGATGCTGCAGGTTGAGTGTGTGGTGCGCGGATTCATCACAGGGTCAGGTTGGAAGGACTACAGAAAGACGGGCGCAGTGTGCGGGCACAAACTTCCCGACGGATTAGAACACTGCGCACAATTTCCGGAGCCGTTGTTTACACCCGCGACGAAGGCGGCATCGGGCCACGACGAAAATATCGACTTCAATCAGATGTGCAGCATCGTGGGCAAAGAGATGGGAACAAAGCTCCGCGATTTGTCGCTGGAAATTTACTCGAAGGGACGGGACTACGCTCGCGAACGGGGGATTTTGATAGCGGACACAAAATTCGAATTCGGGATGATTGACGGCGAGCTGTGTTTGTGCGACGAAGTGCTGACGCCGGACAGTTCGCGCTTTTGGCCTGCCGACGAATACGAACCCGGACGCGATCAACGCAGCTTCGACAAGCAGATTGTTCGCAACTATCTTGAGACGCTCGGTTGGGACAAGTCACCTCCGGGACCGGAACTTCCGCAGGAAATCGTGCAAAAGACCGCGGCAGCCTACAAAGAAATCACGGACAAGCTGATGGCATAGCGCTGAGCGAAAATTTAGACAAAAAAACCCGCGGATATCGCGGGTTTTTTGTTTTGGAACTTATAGCAAACTACGGCTTGACACACTTCACGGCAAGCAACTCGATCTCGTCATTGCGGGGCGGGAAGTCCGGAAAACGCGCAAGCAGATCCTCTTCGTTGACGCGCGTGACTGAAGTAAACCCGGCTTTCTCGAGTGCCCATTTCAGCAATTCAAAATCGAACAGGTTTTTGTGCTCACCGCGCTGGTGAAACATTCTATTGAGAACAAACCGTTCCGGCGCACCCTCCGGCAGGGATAACGGATCACGCCACATGACGTATTCGTGGAGTTTTTTGCCTCCCGTCTCGACGTAGTCCCGGCACAACTTCTCCATGTCCGGCGTCGACACCCAAAACTCTCCGCCCGGTTTCAACACGCGGAAAATTTCCGACAAGACGGGAAAGACCTCGTCTTCCACGTCGAGATGTTCGACGACGTGCTGGCTTACAACGGACTCGAACGACTCGGACGTAAACGGGAAGGGTCGAATTGCCAAGTCGATGTTGACGTCCGCACCGGACAAATCGACATTCACCCAACCGGGCAATTTTCTGGTCCCGCAGCCGAGATGCAGGCGCGAATGAGCAGGAACGCGTTGCTTCCGCGGACCAAAGAGTTTTGGCCGCAGTTTGAACAGCTCAAACTGAAGAATGCGCCGTGTCCTGAACGAAAACAAGTAGCGGGCAATAGCCCGAAGAGGTCGAATCATCTGCGCACCGGAGACTTGCTAATATCGCAAGATACGGAATCGCAAGTCGATACTCAAGCGGCGGCTGCGCGGCAGTGCTGGTTGATAACACGCAGGAGCCGTTCACCGAAGGCTCGCGACTTGCGTTCGCCGATACCGGGGATTTGCACGAATTGAGCGAGCGAACGAGGTTTGTGACGCGCCAGATCGCGCAGGACAGAGTCGTGCAGCACGACATACGCGGGCACGTTTTGCTCGATTGCAATGTTCATGCGTTCGGACCGCAAGAGCGCGAACAGCTCTTTGTCCACGTCGTTCCAGTCGACTTCCGCGCGTGCAGAGGAGCCCATCATCGGCAGCTTGGGTCCGGCTTTGGGATCAACGGATAAGTTAGGCGTCACGCTGCCGCGAATAACCTCGTGTCCTGCTTCCGTGACCGACAACGTGTTGAACTCGGGATCGGGATGCAGGAAATGCTGCTCGACCAATTGCCGCACAAAACTATTGATAACCGGAATTGTGTAGGATGACAATAGACCGTAGGTCGAGAGTTTGTCGTGACTATACAGCAATACGGTTTTGTCGGATGACCCCTTTAGGACAAGCGAGACGTGAGACTGCCCGAAGCGTTCTTTTAGCCGCAGCACACAACAGAGAATCATTTGCGACATTTGGAGAGCGTCCGCGATCTTGGGAGCCGCGGACAGAACGGCGACCTTGCTTTCGCAGACGTCGCATGCCCCGCATTTCGCTTGCTCGTAATCTTGATCGAAGTAGCGAACCAGCAGCCTGTGCCGGCAGGACTTGGCATGTGCGTAGTCGAGCATTTGCTCAAGTTTGTCCGACGCGATCTTGCGCTCGCTTTCGGGGAGTTCGGTCAGGAATCTCTTTTGCTGAACGAGATCACCGACGGAATAAAGCAGCACGCAATCGGCGACCAGTCCGTCGCGGCCGGCGCGTCCGGATTCCTGCTGATAGTTTTCGAGCGATTTCGGCAATGCGGAGTGAATCACGAAGCGGACATTCGACTTATCTATTCCCATGCCGAAGGCGACTGTGGCAACGATAATGTCGCATTCGTCACGCAGAAACGCCTCCTGGGTCACGCGGCGCTGTTCGTTTTCCATTCCCGCATGGTAAGCACGTGCTTTGAAGCCCGCTCGCACGAGTTTTTCGGCAAGTTTTTCCGTGGCCGACCGCGAGATGCAATAGATGATACCGGACTCGCCTTTGTGCGCATTTAGGACAGACAAGACCTGAGTGAGCAGGTCGCCGCGCTGCACGGCGGTGTACACAAGATTAGGTCTATCGAAACTGCCAATAAGGACTTCGGGCTTATGGAGTTTCAGTTGAGTCGAAATGTCTTCTCGGACACGCCGCGTGGCAGTAGCGGTTAGAGCAATCGTCGGGACGTCCGGAAAGCGCTGCTTTAAGACAGAAAGTTGACGGTACTCGGGCCGGAAGTCGTGTCCCCATTGGCTGATGCAATGCGCTTCATCCACGGCGAAGAGCGAAATCTCCAGCGATTCGAGGAATTTCAACGTGCCGTCGGCGGCGATACGCTCGGGCGACATATAGAGAATTTTGATTTGTCCGTAGCGGACTTGCCGCATGGCTGTGCGATTCTCTTCAGAAGTGGCCATGCTTGACAGGCATACGGCGGGGATACCCTGAGCTTTGCAGGCGTCCACCTGGTCTTTCATCAAGGCAAGGAGCGGTGAGATGACCACGGCGGTGCCGGGCAAAGCGAGCGCCGGAAGCTGGTAGCAAAGTGACTTGCCGCCGCCTGTGGGAAGAACAAGTACGACATCTTTGCGGCCTGTCAGGGAAGTGATGGCCTCGTGCTGATACGGTCTAAATTGCTCAAAGCCCCAGTACTTCTTGAGAAGTGTTTCATGAAGTCCCACAGGTTGCCTCAGAGTTCGATGAACAGATGTGCATTTGAACAAATGTAATATCTTCGAGTATCAGAGTCAATCACATTTTCGAATTTTTAATATTTTGATATTTAATAGTTTGTGGCAATAGTCTTGTAAGCCCGCGAGTCTTTAGGCTTTCGGGTACACCTCTTTGTTTGTGATCCAAAGGGATCGTGCTGCAGTATCTACAGATTATTTTCGCATTCCTAATAAGAGGCAACGAGAGCGTGTGTGGAAACCGTGGATAAGAAAATGACTTATTGCAGTTTCAATCGTTGAATTGAATCGATAGAAATCTTGACCAAATGCGTTTTGGAGGCTATCTTATTATCCTATAACTTTGTGAAAGGCTCAAGTATGGCTGCTTTGACTCGGTTTGACTGCCTTTCTTATTGCTCCAAAATTGGAGCGATTGGATCTATTTTCATTATTGTTTTGATGCTTGGTGTCTTGCCATCCCTTGCATTTGGTGCAGACGGCCAGCAATCCGAGCAGCTTTCACCTTTGCATGAGGACTATGTTCCTCCCTCCCCCGCCGAGGACGTGCGCATAGAAATAATCGGCGATGCGCGGACGTTCGCCGTCAACAATCCCTTCAGTCGTGATTTCTTACGCAGATCGGGGTTGATGGCAAAAGGAAGCACGTGCGGTCAAGGCAACAACTGCGCACTGCGCCCGAGTGAAGATGTCGTGTTGTCCGTGTTTATTCCGACCAGTAGAAACTGGTCGTTTTCGCTCTGCGGCTCGTCGTTTGACACGTACATGGCAATCGGCACGACTCCTTGTTCCGCCAATTTGGGATTCAACGATGATTTTTGCGGCCGGCAGTCCCAGTCAGAGTGTATCTATCTGGACGTCGGCGTAGTCTATGTGACCATTGAGTCGGGATCCGGCGGATGCGGCACATACAAATTGATAGTCGATACGTGTTCGGCGGGCCGCTGCTGCTACATGGATTCAAATAACGAGCCGGCATGCACAAACTCGGGATATACCGAGTGTGCCGCAGTAAGCGGCGAATGGGATGCGTCGACGAGGTGCGAAACGGATCCTTGTCCCTTGGGCCGTTGCTGCTACGAGATCGACGGAGTGCCGAATTGCATGGACGGGCTGTTGGAAAAAGAGTGTTTGTTCAACCTTCAAGGCACATGGACGGAAGGCGTCACGTGCAGCCAGGAGATATGTCCTGAGATGGTGGACACCCTTACTTGCGGTCCGCTGGACTTGGTGCTGGCCATTGATGTTTCGGGTTCAATGATAGAGGAACTTTCTACTGTTCAATCGGAAGCCCAAGAAATTTTGACTCGTGCTGTTGAAGTGTCCCGCGAAGATCTGCGAGTAGGTCTGGTAACTTTTCGCGAATTCGTCAGCGTACCTTCATCCCTGACGAACGATATCGGATCTGTGTCTTCCGCCATTGGCCAGCTTTTCGCTTATTGGGGCGGCGATCCCGGAGAAGCGTCTGACGAAGCCCTGCGCGAGATTATCACGATGGACGGTTCTTGCACACATGGTCCGGGATTCGACACGCCTTTCAGAGCGGGCGCGGACAAAGTGATCATCATCATGACGGACGAGATCAATAGCGGGTGCTCGGGAATATTCAGGCCGCAGTATGCTCATCAACGCGCATTGGACGCTCAAGCCGCGGATATCAGGATTTCCTCTATCTATATTCGAGGAGAATTGAACGAACGGAATATATCCGATGTATTGCGAGACTACGCCGAGACGACGGGCGGCCTCTATGTGGTATCGCGCGCAGGAGAAAACATCTCTGAAAATATCGAGTACATTTTGGATCGCTGCGGTCGGTCGACGCTTGCTTTGGCCGGTGATTCGATACCCAATGTGCCGTGCGTAAACTCCACCGACTTTCCAAACCAAGTAGAGTTGAAGATCAGAGTAAGGAATGTAACAAACGAACCGATCGGTGGAGGCACGGTTCATTTGTTTTCTGACGCAGGTCCCGGAGGAACAGGTCTTGTAATCTCTCCAAATCCCGTGTCACTGGGGTACGTACTTCCTCACGACACCGTCGAAGTAGGATTCACGGTAGTCCTCGCGGCCAATCCTTCCGGGGGATGCATCAATTTTCGCGCTGTACTGACTCAAGACACTATTGAACTCGGAACGGATTCGATATGCATAAACGTTCCAAATGGGGGACTTGAATTTGGGAATCACTGGTTTCCCGCGGTACACTGCGACGGATACGGGGTTGCACCCACCAGTTTCACGGCCACGTTTGATGTGGTCAACAACTCGCTTTGCGAAGTGGATGACGCCCAAGTATCATTGGAAATTTTGAGCGGAAGCGGCGGTCAAGGCACGGTAGTTTCAGCAAATCCCGTGCAGTTGGGACACGTTCCTTACGGCCGGACCGTTACCGTACCATTTGACGTACAGATTCAACCGTTGCCTCCGGGAGGGTGTATCTACTTTCGAGCCATGCTGCACTTCGGTGATGAACCATACCAAGTGCAAGAGTCGTGTTTGAATATCCCTTCCTATGAGCTTACGCTGCTGGCAATTTCTGACTATGCCGTCAGCTGTGTAGATGGCGAAATAGTGCCTTTGTCTATGAATTTGGTTGTCGCGGCACGGAACTCATCCTCATGTCCTGCACACGGAGTACAGATATGGATGGGACCCGGCAATGGGTCCGCAGGTACCGGAACGGTCGTGACGCAGAATCCGGTTGTGATCGGCACCATGAATCTCCTCTCCACACGAGGTGCGAACTTTGGTGTTGAAATCAATCCGAATTCCACAGGCGGAATCATTTCTTTCCCCGTGAAATTGATTGTGGGTACAGACACGGTTGCCACGAGCAATGCAAACATCATTGTTCCACCTTGCGGCTGCGAGTCGACAACTGCCGTTGTGATGTCATCCAAGAGCGAGAGCTTGGGATGCACTTGTGTGCAAATGTGTGATACCGCACCAATTCCCATCACAATCTGCGGGGACGGCTACGAAACGCCAAGCCCGCCAGTTATCAGTTTTCAAGACTGTTTCGGTGACTGCGTGCAGGGCGAAGCTGCGGTTCCGGAATCACTGTGGATACACGAGAATGATTGCTGGACAAACTTCATCCATGTGGTCGTGACCGGATGCACCCAAGTATGCGCAGAGTTCCCCAGACATCTCGCCGCGGCGGATTTCAAGTTGATACGAGACTTCGACCGGATTTATGTTCGCTGGAACATGGTCTCAGAGAAGAACTTGAAACTGCTCGAAGTAGAACGCAACGGCCAAATGGTTGCTGTTGTCGACGCGACGAACGAAGTCGGTTCCGAGTACGAGTGGACGGACAGCAACGTTCGTCCGGGAGCATCGTATGAGTACCGGTTATTTGCCACGGACCTTGAAGGGATGCGCGGCGAACTTGGGTTTGCAGTTGCGTCTCCGCTAGACGAACCCTCTATCGTCAGTGGTTTCGCTTTGCTTCCAAACTATCCCAATCCGTTCAACGGCTCGACAACCATAGAATTCGATTTACCGGAAGCCTCTGACGTGCAGCTTGTGGTGTACGACATTTCCGGGCGTAAGGTGACAGAACTTGCGCATGGCTCATTTGCCTCGGGCCGTCATGCTGTAGTGTTTGGCGGAGAGGAATTGGCCTCCGGGCTCTACCTCTGCCATATGACAGCAGGGAAGTTCTCGACACGACAAAAGATGCTTTTGCTAAAGTAGTCCGCCCATGCCAACAAGAACAAAGCCCTCGGAATTTCCGAGGGCTTTTGCTGTAAGGCGAGTCGGCAAGTACTATGCGAGACTTGCAGCCGCCAATCTCGGATCAATCGTGGGAATCGGAAAACTCAGAACCGGTTTAACCGTCGTAATGAAGTCCTCTACAAAAGTGGGCTTTTCGTAACCGGCTGGCTTGGCAATATCGAAACGGTTTTTGTCCCAGTTGATCAGGACTCCTTCCTGCGCGGTGTCCATGAACGACCCGGTGTTGATGTAGGTTCGGCCGTTTTCCGTGCAGACTTCCTGATGATGCACGTGGCCGCAAACGACGAAGCGGAAGTCCTGCTTCTCGGCATATTCGAGTGCGCGGGAGCGAACTCGCTTAATCACGTTCAGCCACGACTTGCTGGTGTACTTGACGTATTCGCTGAAGCGGTTGCTTCTCACGCAGCGCTGAATGTAGTAATAGGCGCGCGAGGCGATTTCCGTGGTGATGGGATACTTGCGAATGAAGTTGTCGAACTGGTGTCCGTGGAGAATCCCGATTTTTCCGTGCGGAGTTTCGATGTGTAATTCCAACAGATTCTCATTGAACAAAGGAAGAATCTCCGAGTCATGATTCCCCTTGATCCAAATGACCTCTTTGCGACGCTTGTAGAGATCCCAGATAAGAGTCAAGACCTCACGGTGAGGTCTTCTTAGTCTGTGCAGGTTCGGATTGTCGTAGGTATCGCCGTTGATGACCAAGGTGTCGAATTCGGAATTTTCGAGAGTTTCGATGATACCTTCGGCATTGCAGTTGGGTGATCCCAAATGCAAGTCCGAGATAACGAGGACTGAACCGTTTTCTCTTAGATTACGAAGACTTGTCATAAACCTCCGCGATAGGTGCTTGAATATGAAGAGGGTCTTTACTTATAATGCCATGCAAATGAAATTAGTGAAGATACGTTAGGTTGGCATAGGGCAAACGGTTAGTTTTATATGATTGTGTGGACAACTTGAGGGGAGAAGTGGTTTGACCGTTTGCCTTTCCGGAAGACCGAGGGGAAATCGGATAACAGAAACGCGCCTGTCCCCCCTCGGACAGGCGCGTTGTTCTTTATGTCAACCTCTCCCCCGCTGGGATAGAGGATTGTTGTCTTGGGGCGGGCGGATTGCCATCCGCCCCTACACAGATTCGCCAAGAGCACAGAGTGCGGGGCACCCGCAGCGGGTGCCGCCGCGTTAGTGAGTTACTTGGAAACCTTGATCGTGCGGCTCTTGGCCTCTTCGGCCTTGGGGAGCGTGACCTTCAGGACGCCGTCGCTGTAGTTGGCGGAAACGCGGTCGCCTGTGATGTTGTTCGGCAGGCTGAAACTGCGTTCGAACTTGCCGTAGCTGCGCTCGACGCGGACGAAGTTGTCCTTTTCTTCCTTGATTTCGCGCTTTTTTTCACCCGAAATGGTAAGGACATTGTTGTTCAGGGTAATGTTGATGTCCTCTTCGCGCATGCCGGGAAGTTCGGCATGAATTTCATAGCTGTCGGGATTTTCGGCGATATCGACATCGGGGGCCCAGCTTCGCATGATGCCGCCCTTGTTCCAGCCCATCAGTTCATTCAGGGCTTCATCCAGATTGCCTACGGGGAAACCCGGTTGCATGTGACGGGGAACGTACTTCGTGATCTTCATGGTGATCTCCATATCTTTGGTTTGTTGTAGAAAGGGTAAAGAGTTCTGCAGTCATTGTGACACTGACCCTTAAGGCAACGGAAATGCCAATTGTGTAAAAAATTGTTTTACAAACAGATAGCGAGAATTTGAAATTTTCTGCATCTGCAACGGTGGCAGAGTGGGCTGTTAATCCGACAGGTATTATGTCGCATTGGCAGGCAGATGACAGGAGAGATTCAGAAGCCCCCCTTTATCCCCCATTTCTCGCGGTGGCATCTGCTGCGGGTGCCCCATACCGAGTCATTTATCGGATTGCGGCGGGAAACCGCTCGCGAAATTCCCACTTGGTGAACAAGACGGAAATGGGGGGAGACCGGAGGTTGCATATTCGCCTTTGAGTGGGTATCTTTTTAGATTCCAAGCTCCTTGCGAGTTTCAACCGCTAACTTTGCCCCTGCCACCAATGACCTCAAAGAAGCTCTGCCCTCACTGCCTCAAAGTCATCCCACTAAAGCACCGATTCAAGTCCAAATGCCCGCATTGTTTTCGTCCGCTCCGCCGCAAGAGTGAAGGCGAACGAAGCACCCTTGCCCTCTGGTTGGAAGACCGCGGAAAATACTGGTGGTTTTTCATACTGATTATCATCTGCGTGATCGGCGCCATGATCGGACAAATGGCGGGACGGCATTCCTCGTTTCTGAATTTTATCAGCGAACACCCGATCATGTTCATGTTGACGCTGTATTATTTGGGAGCGTTCGCGTCGCTGATTTCGCGCATGTATATTCCGCTGATGTTGGGAGCGCCGCGCATTTTGAGGCGGGAACGGTCTCAGATTACACAGTACAAAGTATTCACGGCCGTCGGCATGCTGCTGGGTTTGGGTTTGGCGCTGTTTGTCGTTGGAGCCAACCAGTTTTTCGTTATGTTTCCGGCGAGCGTGTTTTTGTTTACGCTTCCGATAGCGATCTTGTGGGCCTATCTTGCTTTGGTATTGCAGGAGCAGGACTATGAAGACGAGCGCGTCTGGTCATATTTGACGGAGCTTGGCGGAGGTGACAGACTGGACCACCGTCACAACGGCTATCTTGTGTTGATCATGGTTCCGTTGGCGGCTCTGTTGTTTTATTGGATGATGCAGAACCAGTGGATATATTATTGGTTCTCCGATTCGACACTTGTTTCAATGTTTAAGGAATTGTACATGCGCGCAACGGGCCGCATGTAATCCTGTTTCATGTCACAATTCAAGTCGCGAGGCAAAAAGAAGAAGAGAAGAACCGCGCACAAAGCCGGCCAGCTTCCGGGCAGCGTTGTCTACGGGGGCGAAAACGGCCGGGAGTCGGTGCTTCGCGGAGTTCGGTACGACGCCGTGACTTTTGAGGAAAAGCCGCTTGCCAACGCAAGTGAGGTCAAGGAGTTTCTCGGCCAGCCCGGAGTCAAATGGGTGAATCTGGACGGGCTTTCTGACACGAAGTTGCTCGAAGAGATTGGCAGAGTCTTGGAGTTGCATTCGCTGGTGCTTGAAGATATCGCAAACACACAGCAACGCACAAAAATTGAGGAAGACAACAACCAATTTGTGTTGTTTCTAAGAGACTTTGACAGAAACTCAGAGACACACGGTTTGGAGGATTCGCAAGTCGCGATTGCGCTCGGCGAAGATTTTGTATTCACATTTTGCGAGCGAGAACCGACCGAATTCACATTAATGCTCGGCAGGCTTGCCTCGAATCAAGGAATAGCCCGCAGCAACGGCGCGGACTATTTGGTGTATCGGATGCTCGACTTGCTGGTGGATCAGTATTTTGTGATGCTCGACGACGAGAGCAACAAACTGGACCAGCTCCAAGCCAAGATCATGGATGATCCGACTGACCGGGGAATCCTAAGCGAACTTTTTGACACACGTCAAGAACTTCAAGCGCTCAGATACGGGATATTGCCGCTGCGGGACGTGCTGGCGGCACTCGAGCGGCGGGACACAGCGCTCATTCAGCCGGGAACAAAAGCGTATTTACGCGACGTATATGATCACGCGCTCAACGTCTCGGAGTCCATTGATTCGCTGCGGGACTTGCAGGCGACGGCTTTGGAGGTCTATCTTTCCCGGCTTTCGCTTCGACAGAACGACGTTGTGCGGGTACTCACTGTGATTTCGACGGTGTTCCTGCCACTGACCTTTTTTGTCGGGGTATGGGGTATGAACTTCATCAACATGCCCGAGCTGCATTGGCACAACGGCTATTTCCTGGCGCTGGGTTTCATGGCGCTGTTGTTGGTGGGCATGCTCCTGTACTTCAAAAGGAAGGGTTGGTTTTCGTAGCAGAGACAACGGCAATTCTGGTTGGTGATTACAGTCGCTGTCAACTCGATCGGAGGTTTCCATGACATATCATTTCCCAAAACCGTTTGTCCACGACCATCCGCCAATTCAGAACGTAAATGACATCATTCAGGATCGGCTGACATTCGGGCAGAAAGCGGCAGATCGCATCGCTCAAATGGTCGGGTCTTGGCGGTTCATCATCATTCAATCTTGCCTGCTGGCAGCTTGGGCTGCCGTGAATGTAGTCGCGTGGACGCATCATTGGGATCCCTATCCATTTATTCTGATGAATCTTTTTCTTTCCCTGCAAGCTGCATACACGGCGCCGATGATCATGATGAGTCAGAACAGGCAAAACGCGCGGGATCGGGTGGAAGCTCACGTGGACTACTTGACAAATCAAAAAGCTGAAGTCGAGATCCGGGCGGTTCTGGATCATTTAGCCGCACAGGATCAAGCGCTTGCAAAGTTGATCGACCAAGTATCGACGATTCAAAAGGCAAATTGACGATATTGATTTAGCGGTACCATAAAGAAAAACACATCACAAAAAAATATACTCGCATGACACGCAAGACACGCACACAGAAGAAAGTCCCTGTTTCGATTCACGATTTCAAGAAGTTTGAAATGCCCAAATCGATTTCGTTGTCACCTGACGGGAAGCTCGCGGCTTATACGCGCTCCTGGATCGACGAAAAGCAGAACAAGACTTTTGCGAATTTGCACATTCTCGATTTGACTACGGGCGAAACTCGCCAGTGGACGAAGGGAGAACATACGGATCGTTCGCCCAAATGGTCGCGTGACGGAAGAAGGCTCGCGTTCTTTCGCCATGAAAAAGGCGAGGACAGAATTTATTGTTTGAGCCGTGACGGCGGCGCGGCCGACCTTGTGTGGAAGGGCCGCGGTTCGCTGGCCGGCATGGAATGGGCTCTCGACGATGCGATGCTTGTGGTGAAATTTCGCAAAGCCGATCCGGACAAAGATGCTGAGAAGGCGATAGCCGAAGGCAAGGATCCCGAAAGCAAGACTCCCGTTGCGCGCAGAATCACGAGACTTTATTACCGTTTGGACGGCGCGGGGTATTTGCCGGAAGACCGCTACCATCTTTACACGCTCGATTTGAAGAGCAAAACATGGAAGCAGATTTCACAAGGACATGCCGATGACGGATCGTTCGCGATTTCGGCGGACGGGACGGTGCTTGCCTACATGGGCAACACACATCGTGATCCTGACCGCAATCCTTACGATAACGATTTGCACTTCGTGAATCTGAAGAGCGGCCGCCGCAATGTGTATGAAGGGCCGCAGGGCGAAAAGGGGAGTTTGAGTTTTTCGCCGGACGGAAAGTGGCTGGTCTATTTGGGGCATCACAACAAGCAGGATGCCTGGGGAGTCGAACCGGTGCACCCGTGGCGCATCGATTTGCGCAGCGGCAAGATGAAGAATCTCACGCCCGATTACGACCGTCAGCCGATGGATCTGTCGCTGGGGGACATCGGTTTTGATTTCGAAGAGCCGAAAGTTTGCTGGAGCAAAGACAGCAAGTCGCTCTACTATCCGGTTTCGGACCGCGGGGACACGGTGGTTGTGAAACTTGCCGTGAACGGTGGAACGCCGGAGAAGTTCTGGAGTGCGAAGGGTCAGGCTCCGATGTTTGACCTGCGGAACAATACGATGGCGCTGGTGCATGCGGATTTTCATTCGCTGGGTGATATCCACGTGTGCGCGGACATTTCCAAACGCGGCGCGACGTTCCGCAAAATTTTGACACACAATCAAGACTATCTGAAATCGATTGAAACGTCAAAAGTCATGGACGTGTGGGTTCCCTCAACGGACAAGACGCGCGTGCATACGTTTGTGTTTACGCCGCCGAATTTTTCACCGCGCAAGAAATATCCCGCGATTATTTATGTCCACGGCGGACCGCGCACGCAATACGCGCGCGCCTTCTTCCACGAAATGCACTTCTTGGCGGCGAACGGGTATGTTGTGGCTTGTCCAAATCCGCGTGGCAGTCAAGGGTATGGAAAAGCCTTTGCAGAAGCGATTGTCGCGGCATGGGGTACGAAGGATTGGGAAGACATCGAAGCCGTGGCCGATTGGCTCGACGCGCAGAAATTCGTCCAGAAGAAGCACGTCGCGATTTGCGGCGGAAGTTACGGCGGCTACATGACGAACTGGGCTTTGGGACAGACGCGCAGATTCCGCTGTGGTGTGACGGACCGCTCGGTGGTTGAACTAAAGACGTTTGCGGGCTCGTCGGATATCGGTTATCTGGACAATCTTGAGTTCGGCGGATACTACTGGCAGAATCCGGAAGGCTATGAAAAAATGTCGCCGCTGACGTACGCGCACAACATCAAGGATCCGCTGTTGATCGTACACAGTGAAATGGATCAGCGCTGCAACATCGAGCAGGCAGAACAGTTGTTCGTCGCGATTAAGGTACGCGGCAGGACGGTTGAGATGCTGCGCTTCCCGGAAGAATCGCACGGGCTTTCGCGCGGAGGAAGACCGGATCGCAGAGTCGTTAGAATGCAGGCGTATTTGGATTGGTTCAATAAGTATTTGAGATGAGCAAGTCCCCGAAGCGCTGCGCGTGGCCGTCTGACGATGAGTTGATGATGGCCTATCACGACGAGGAATGGGGTGTGCCGGTCTTGGATGACCGGAAACACTTCGAGTTCTTGGTGCTTGATTGTTTTCAGGCCGGGTTGTCGTGGCGCACGATTCTTTATAAGCGCGAGAACTTCCGCAAGGCTTTCGCGAATTTCGACTATAAGAAGGTCGCGAAGTTCGGCGACAAGGAATTCGAGCGGTTGATGAACGACGCCGGGATCATTCGCAACCGACTAAAGATCTTGGGAACAATTCAGAACGCGAAGATGCTTCTGGAAGTCCAGAAGGAATTCGGGAGCTTCAATAAGTATATCTGGCAGTTCACGAAGGGCAAGCAGCTCAACAGCAAGATTGGCACGATTAAAGAAATTCCCGCGAAGACGGCTGTCTCGGATGAGATGAGTAAAGACTTGAAGAAGCGCGGGTTCAAATTTGTGGGATCAACGATTTGCTACGCATACATGCAGGCTGCGGGGATGGTAAACGACCACGAGACGATCTGTTTCCGCCACAAGGAGTGCACGGCGCTGGCCAAGCAGATGTGATAGCAGTGAAATCGATATGAGGCTTATGCGGATCGCAATCATACCCGGCTCGCTTAGAGCCGGTTCTTACAACCGGAAACTTGCTCACGTCGCTGAAGAAATATTGAAACGTCACGACGGGGAGACGGATGTGATCGACTTAAAGGATCATCCGCTGCCCGTGTATGACGGCGACCTCGAAGAGTCAGACGGTATTCCGGATGCATGTTGGAAATTGAAAGCGCGAATTGCGTCGGCGCATTCTGTCGTTGTATGTTCGCCGGAATACAATGGCGGCACACCGGGGATGCTGAAGAACACGCTCGATTGGACGACACGCGGCGGATCGAATCCGTGGAGCGGAAAAGTGGTGATGTTGATGGGCGCGTCGGACGGTCCGTGGGGAACGAACCGTATGCAGCCGAGTTTGCGTGCGTCGTTTGCGGTGATGGGCGCGCTGGTGATTCCGCAGACGGTGACGATTCCGCGTGCGAGCACGGTTTGGGATGAAGCAGGGAAATTACTTGATGAGAACTTGCCTGGAAGAGTGGAGAAAGCTCTCGCGGGCCTGATGGATGTTACCCGAAAGATGACGGCAGAGCGGCTCTAACGAGCTGCTTTTGTTTGAGAGATGGCTGCGATCTACCGATGGATCATGCGCGTCGCGCTGTTTGTCAGTGCGATTTTCATTCTGTTCGTGCTGCGCGAATTGGTGACGTGGTATGTCTTTTTTGAGAAATTCGGAGCGTGGGCTGGAATTGCTTATGTAGTTGGTGTGTTAGGATTGGTGAGCTATTTTGTCGTTCTGCCGATTTGGAATATTTTCGCGCTGCCGAGTTTCGGAACACCGGTTGAAAATCCCAGCGAGAAACAGAAGCGGCAAATGCTTGAGCGGCGCGGAAGAATTTTGGGATTGTCGCGCTCTGAAGTGAAATCTCGCGGTGAAGCGGAGCTGCTCTCCTACATACATAAGGAAATCGCAAGACGGTCGGAAGAGGCTGCAGCCATCCGGCGTAAACATGTAACTGTTACCTTCATCGGCACGGCGGCGTCGCAAAGCGCGGTGGTGGATTTGTTCGTGGTGATTTCGGCGGCGCTGAAAGTGACGTGGAAGACGTTTCAGGTGTACGGTGTACGCACACCGTTGAAAGATACGCTGGCGATTTTCAGAGAGATTGCGGTCGGCGGTGCGCTGGGAGCGAGTGAAATCGCGGAGACCGGAGGTGAAGTGTTCAGCCACTTTGCTTTCAAGAGCTTCTCAAAATTTCCGGCATGGAATTTCTTCGTGGAGTGTTTGGCCGACGGATTGGTGAACAGCTATTTGGTCTGCCGGATTGCGATGATTGCTGAAAATTATTGCGCGACGGCTTACACTGAGAAAGCCGCGCACTGGCAGCCGACGGTGAAGGCGACGTACCGCGCGACGTTTGACATTTTGCATGAATCGGGCGACCAGATCAGGAAAGCGCTCGGGCCTTCGTATAAATGGGCGATAGACTTGCTATTTCGGCGCGCGAAATCCGATGCGGAACCCGCGGCGGAAGAGAGCAGTGAACAAAAAGGATTGATCACAAAATTAACTGAATATTTCAACAAGTGGCGAACAGGACCAGAGACAACATAAGGAACGTGGCGATTATCGCGCACGTGGACCACGGTAAAACAACACTGGTGGATGCGATGCTGCATCAGGCGGGCGTATTCCGCGACAATCAGCATGTGGCAGAGCGCGTGATGGATAAACTCGATCTCGAACGCGAAAAGGGAATCACGATTCTTTCGAAGAACACGACGATTCACTGGCAAGACAATCTTGTCAATATTTTGGATACGCCGGGTCACGCGGACTTTGGCGGACAGGTGCAGCGGGTACTGCGTATGGTGGATGGATGTTTGCTGCTGGTGGACGCGAGTGAAGGCCCGCTGCCGCAGACGAGGTATGTGCTTTCGAACGCACTCGAACTCGGTTTGTCACCGATTGTGGTGATCAACAAGATCGACCGTCCGGACGCGCGGATCGGTGAAGTGCTCGATGAAGTGCTTGAGCTGTTCTTGGATTTGGATGCTTCGGAAGAGCAATGTCATTTTCCTGTAGTGTACACGAACGCGAAAATAGGCACGGCGACGATGGATTTGAGCACTGAGGGCGAAAATTTGATGCCGCTGTTCAGATTGATATTCGACAAGGTTCCGCCGCCGAAGTATGACGATGAAGCTCCGCTCCAACTGCAGATTACGACGCTCGACTACAGTGACTACGTGGGACGCATCGGCATCGGCAGAATCGCAAATGGCACGATCAAACACGCGGAACAGATAGCGTTAATCAAACGCGACGGGACAAAGTCGCAGGCAAAGATTGCGCAGCTCTATACGTATGACGGATTGGCTCGCGTCGACGCAAAGAGCGCTTCCGCGGGTGAAATCGTGGCGGTGGCCGGAGTGGAAGACATGGACATCGGCGATACGATTACGTCGCTGACCGATCCGCGCCCGCTGCCTCCGCTGAAAATCGACGAGCCGACGCTCGAAATGGTGTTCGGTGTAAATACGTCGCCGTTTGCCGGACGGGAAGGGCAGTTTGTCACGACACGTCAGATACGCGACAGGCTCTTCAAAGAGATTCAGGGCAATCCCGCGCTGCGAGTAGAAGATGCGGAAAGCGTCGAAGGCTACCGTGTGTATGGCCGCGGAGAATTGCAGATGGCAATTCTGATCGAGACCATGCGTCGCGAAGGTTTTGAGATGGGAGTCGGCAAGCCGCGCGTGTTGTTTAAGACGATAAACGGAGTGCGCGTCGAACCGTACGAAGAAGTATTGATGGATTGCCCGGAAGAATTCGTCGGAGTGGTCACCAGCACATTGGGCATGCGGCGCGGACGGATGACGCACATGACCGATCACGCAACGGGTTGGGTGCGGCTCACGTTTGAGATTCCGATGCGCGGTTTGATCGGCATTCGCCCGATTATGCTGACGATGACGCGCGGCACGGCGATCATGAACACGAACTTCCTCGAATACCGTCCGGTAGAGGGCGAAGTGACGCAGCGCGCGACGGGTGTTTTGGTGGCTGACCGCGAAGGCAAGGTGACGGCCTATGCTTTGAACAGCTTGCAGGATCGCGGTGAAGTATTTGTCGCGCCGGGAACACCGGTTTATGAAGGGATGATTTGCGGAGAAAATTCGCGCGACAACGACCTCGTCGTGAACATCGTGCGTGACAAGAAGTTGACGAACATGCGCGCGTCGGGAAGTGATGAGAATTACAAAATTGCGCCGCCGCGCCCGATGTCACTGGAAGAAGCGATTGCATTCATCAATGACGACGAGTTAGTGGAAGTGACCCCCAAGACTGTGCGGCTCAGAAAGTACTATTTGCGGGAAGAAGAGAGGAAACAAGCGGCTAAACGGGCGGCAGCGGCAGTCTCATAATTCTGCCCCAACTTCAGAGGACTCAATTATTTTGACCCGAAAAGGCAGGAGAAATCCTGCCTTTTTTTGTTGCAGAATTATGACACTTAGTGGCATATTTTTATTGCTTTGTAAGAATATGTTGTTATGTTCAATAATAATTCATTTGACATAACATCCAATAAATCGAGGGAATAGCTATGAAGAAGCTGATTTTAGTATTGGTCGTGGCCGGACTGGTTTCCAGCGCCACAGCAACGATTCGGACGGTGAGTCAGTTTGGGACAGCAGATTACACATCTGTTTCATCGGCGGTCAGTGCAAGCTCAACGGGCGACACGATTCTGGTATCGCCGGGATCTTACAACGACGCTATCACCATCACATTTCGGACGATTACCATCATCGGCGCGGGTTGGGACGCGACTCAGATTTCGCCTTCAAGCGGAGCAGCGCTTACCCTGAGTACCAGTTCCAATGGATCAGTTCTTGAGGGAATGGCGATAGTGGCAAATACGACCGTGCTAAACACCGGAGGCAACACCGACTCGGTGACTATTCGGAGGTGCACAATGCAGACACCTCAGAATTTTGGATATTCATTGACCAACTGCCGGAGGATATATTTTGAGGATTGTGTCTTGACGTCCACTGCCAACAGCACAATGTTCAATGTTTCAGTTCAGACCAACTCAACGCTGACGCTGCGGGGCTGCATACTTGGATTCAACGGAACGTCAGCAAGTTCTTCTGTTTACTTTAGTGGAAACAACGGCAGTCCGGTCGAGATTACGAATTGTACATTCGTCAATTGCCGTCAGATTTTCAATTTGAGTGGGGCGCAGCCAGTTGTGGCGATCAACAATGTCCTTTACGATTGGACGGGTGGCGTAAGTTGGGGATCCTATCTTGCGGGAAGCGTATTTGACTATAATGCATCGGATGCCACAGGTCCGGCGATTCCGGGTGACTTCACGAATCATGTTTCACTTGGAGCAAACGATCCGTTCGTGAACTATGACGAGTCGCTAAATTATCAGCACGGAGTTAGTGATTTACACTTGAATGGCGGCACGGGTGGATTATTGCTTACGGACGCAGGCAATCCTCTGATTTTTGATGTAGACGCGTCACAATCAGACGTGGGCGCCTATGGCGGCCCGAAGCCGCTGGTGGACAACGGAGTTCCGTCGTATCCGTTCGTGATCTCGCTTGATGTGCCGAACTTACTTGAGTCCGGCGACGATCTAAATGTATCTTCGACAGGCCGAGTCGGACCACGATATTAAACAAACTCAGGAGGATTTCTCATGAGACTCATGAGTTTGCTGGCCTGTGTTGTGATAACGAGTGTGCTTGCGCACGCTCTCACCATCACGCAGGCTGAATATTATGTCGACAGTGATCCGGGCGAAGGCTTCGGAACGTCGATCGCGATTACAAGCGGCGAGAGCGTTTCGTTTTCGTCTCTGCCAATTTCAACGGTCGGACTTGACCCGGATAAATTGCACAGTTTGTATGTTCGTTATCTATCGAACGAAGGGTACTGGAGTTTGGGCGAAGGCCGGTACTTCTACCCGCTCCAGGCAAGTTCCGGCGCGCTGAATCAGATCAATATCGTTTCCGGTGAATACTGGTTTGACGGCGATGCGCCGACCGCATTTGACGTGCCGGATTCACCGGAAGTAAGCTATCCCGCGCTTGTCCCGTCAAGTAGTCTCCAGGACAATACACTACACACATTTCACCTGCGGTACTTGGACGACGATGGAAGCATCGCATTGGCTGAGGGCAGGTATTTCTATGTTTTGGCAACACAAGCAGGAAACGTGCAAATCAAGACGGTGACACAGCTTGAATATTGGTTTGACAGCGATGCTCCGACGCAAGTTGACTTGACGGACGCCCCGGAAGTGAATTTTGCTGACTTAATTCCGCCGGGAACGGACAGCGGAATACACACATTCAATCTTCGCTTTTTGGATGACGAAGGAGTTTGGAGTTTTGCGGAAACACGGAGGTTTGTAATTATCTCCGAACTTGCAGGTTCAATCACTCCGAAAAATATCGTCGCGGCGGAGTACTTCATTAACGGTGATCCGGGTCCCGGAGGTGCGATTGCAATCCCGACCCCCGTGGACGGAACCTATGATGAAGGGGATGAAGAGGCTGCGGTCGTGGTGTCCGGCTTGCCGATCGGACTGCATCTCTTCTGTATTCGTTATCAGGACAGCGAAGGAATTTGGACACCGGCCTTTTGCGACTCTGTGTATATGTCGCCCATTTTAGTGATTCAGCCATCAGGGACTGACATTGTCTTGTCGTGGTTCGCCGATCCGCTGCACGTTCCATTTCACGTGTACCGGTCGCCGACTCCGGACGGAACTTTCACGGAAATCGGTACAAGCGATTCGCTGGGCTATTTGGATGCGGGAGTTCTCGGTACTTCGGATGAACAGAACATTTATCATGTGAGAACGACCTCGGGAGCATTGTCGACATTTCGTTTGCCGGAAGCATCGGGGAGTCAACGCCGAGTGAAGTAAATCCTGCAATAATACACTTTGGGAAGAGTCCGCGTGTTAGAAGCGCGGACTTTCTCATTTTATTAGCTAGCACTATGCAAGCATATTGTGAGCTAATGAAAGTTCAACCTCTCCTCAACGTCAGCATAGCAAAAGTCTCACGCGAGAAACACGAGGAAGTGATAGATTTCGCGTTCTGACTGAGAAGTCGAAGCACACTCTGAAAAAAATATGCAAGGAGAGAAAGATGAGAAACTTAGGCAAGGCTTTGTTGATGACGTTGATCGTCTTGAGCTTGAACGCGGGTTCGGCTTGGGCGAATTTCACGCTGACGATTCTGCACAACAATGACGGCGAATCGAAGCTGTCGACACTTGGAACGACGCAGCCTGATTACGCCGGCGCTGCCCGCTTTGTAACGAAGGTCAACGACCTCAAGACTTGGGCAAACACGAACACGGACGGTTTTGTAATGCTGTCCTCGGGCGACAACTTTTTTGCGGGTGCTCAGTACAACGCGGGTGTGAACAACGGCGTGTACTATGACGCTCTGGTGTTGGACAAGATTGGCTACAGCGCACTGGCGTTCGGTAACCACGATTTCGATTTCGGCTGCAACACGCTTGCCGCATTCATGGATGACTATTCGACGCTGCCCTATCCTCTGTATGTCATCTGCAACATGGATTTCTCGGCTGAGCCCGCGATGCAGGCTCAGGTGAACGCGGGCCGCATTGTTCCGAGCACGATTTTGAACGTGAACGGTACGTTGGTCGGCGTGGTTGGCGCGATTTATCCGGATTTGGCTTCAATTTCCAGCCCCGGTAACGCCGTGGTGGATCCAAACCTTGCAGCCGCGGTTCAGGCTCAAGTGGATGCCATGGTTTTGAACGGCGCGAATATTATCATCATGATTTCGCACCTTCAGGACACGGCCAACGAAGAAGCTCTGGTTGCTCAGCTTCAGGGTGTGGACGTTGTGATCGCCGGCGGCGCGGACGAGTTCCTTGCCAACGCGGGCATCTCGCCTGTGTACCCCGGTGACGTTGTGAACCCGGTTCGCACCTATCCGTTGGTTCGTCAGGACTTGAACGGTGACGACGTGCTGGTAGTTACGACGACGGGCGAATATAAGTATGTTGGCCGTTTAGTGGTTGAGTTTGACAATAACGGCGACGCGATTGCCGTGGATCCGATTTCGAATCCGGTTTGTGTGTTGGATGCTTCGATTGACGCGGTGAACGGTGTGACGGCGGACCCGGCTTGTGTGGCCGCAGTAATCAACCCGGTTGAAACCTACATCAACAATCTGGCCACGCACGTGATTGCGACGACCGACGTTCCGCTGAACGGCACGCGTCCGTTGATCCGCCAGGTTGAGACGAACCAGGGCGACATTTTCGCCGATGCCATGCTGTGGGAAGGCCAGCGCAGAGCCGCATCGTTTGGCGTTTGCGTTCCTAACGTCGCGTTCCAGAACGGCGGTGGTATGCGTAAGAACGACGGTGAAATCCCCGTGGGCAACGTGTCGGAATTGAACACCTACGAAATCGCGGCGTTTGACAACCAGGTTTCGATTACGCCGAACATTCCGGTTCAGCAGTTCAAGGAAATGCTGGAAGCGGCTGTTCGCCTTTCGCCCTCGCAGAACGGCGGCTTTTTGCAGGTTGCGGGTTTCAAGTACACGTACGACAACACCCGTCAAGCTCAAGTTTTGGACGGCAGCTTGAACGTGGTGACTCCGGGCGAGCGCGTGCGCGACGTCGTGCTGAATGACGGAACGGTAATCGTCAGCTGCGGCGAAGTCGTCTCGGGCGCACCAGACCTCTGCATCGCGACGAACAACTTCACGGCCGGTCAGAGCGGCGACAATATTCCGTTCCGCGGCGCTCCGCTGACGTTGATTGGTGTGACCTATCAGCAGGCTCTGTACAACTACATCGTTGAAGCGACCGGCTTGAACGGCGTGATCACGGGTGCTCAGTATCCTGTGACGCCGGGACAGTACCGTATCGTCGAGCGCACGTTCACGCAGACGTTCACGAACAATAACACGGCTGCGATCTTCACGGCGACGGCAACGACGGACGCGATGACAAACTTGAGCAGCGGATTCAGCGTGAACTTCTACCCGTCGAATGCGCCGACTTCGATGACGGGCAGCTTCTCGCGCGTTCGTCCGGCTTTGTCGGATATCGATTACAACCTGCCCGAAGCGTTTGCGGTGGGTCGTTACTTCAACTTCACGACGGAGAACGACGGTTCGTCAAGCACGAACGCCGACCTTTACTTCAATGCCTGCGAAGTTCCGGCGGGCCTGTCGCTGAACAATCTCGTAGCGGTGCGCACGGAAGACGGCGGCGCAAACTGGTATACGGTTGCCCCGATTTCCGTTACGAGTATCGGCAACGGCATCTACAAAGCCGAGTTTGAGAATGTCGGCACTATCGAAGGTTTCTGGGGCTTGGGAGTTCGTGACCGCGTGCTGCCGGTTGAGCTGACGAGCTTTGACGCTGAAGCCATCAACGGCGAAGTTGCTTTGATGTGGACGACAGCTTCGGAATCAGACGTCGCACGATTCGAACTTTCGCGCAACGGCGATAAGATTGCCGAGATCACGGCGCAGAACAACCCGACCGGCGCGACCTACAGCTTCACCGACCGCGTCGAAGCGGGTTCATACACGTATGAACTTTCCGAAGTGTCGATGAACGGTGAGCACATCGTTTTGGGTACGACCTCAATTGAACTTTCCGACGGCGCAGTCGCCAATGAGTACGAATTGGGCGAGGCCCATCCGAACCCGTTCAACCCGACAACCAGCATCGACTTCGTGATTGCCAATGCCGAAAACGTGAAGCTCGACGTCTTCAACCCGCTGGGTCAAGTTGTGGCCACGTTGGCCGACGGCCGGATGGAAGCCGGCAGCCACACGGTGCAGTTTGACGGCGCGAACCTGACGAGCGGTATTTACTTCTACCGTTTGGAAGCCGGTTCGTTCTCCGCGATGAAGAAGATGGTTCTGGTCAAGTAGCCAGCCAGCATAGACGCTGGACTCAATGCGCTTCGCGGGCGCTTGGGTTTATTGAACAAGAAAACGCCCCGACCGTTTGGCCGGGGCGTTTTTTGTTTGAGGATTCCGACAGGGAACCGCTGCGCTTGGTCCCTGCTCGGAGAGTTATGTTATCCCAACTCCGTTGCCAGTCTCTTTCTAAAAATGACAATTGCGATGCCGGTCATGATCGCGGCCATACCGAGACAGACTCCGCATTCGAGCAGGATTCCGGAGATTCCTTGATTGCGCCAAAAGATGTCATTGAATCCGCGCATCGCCCAGTAGACGGGCGTAACTTCACTTATTGCGCGAATAAACGGCGGGAGCATGAAGCTGGGAAACATCGCGCCGCCGATGGACGAGATGCTTAGGATCACTACGACTTGAATGCCGCTTGCTTGCTCTTCGGTGCCGGACAGCGCGGAGATAATCAATCCGACGCCGCTCATCACAATCGCGGTCACCACAATCATCAGAAGCAGCGCGGGCAAGTGATCCCAAATCTGCAAGTCGAAAATCAACCAGCCATAAACCATCATCGCAAAAAGTTGAAAGCTGCCGAGCGTGACGGCATACAGAAGTTTCGAGAGCAGAATATCGCCTCCGGTCGCACCCATCAACAAGAGTCTTTGCGCCGTGCCCGAGCGCATTTCGCGCAGCAGCGACGCGGCGATTGCACCGACGCCGAAGAGCATGAACATCACGGCCGTGCCGGCGGTCGTATGTGACACGGCGGAATTGACGACTTGTTGACCGACGACTTGCGTGCGGGTGATTTGATTTACTTTGTCAAAACTCTGCGCCATGTTGAAACCGCCGCTATCCGCGGCCGCGTTGTTCTCACCGAGCAGCATGTCTTCAGGCACGAGGTCCTTGAAGCTCATACCACTGTCGGGAAGTTCTACGCCGAAGTTTTTCTCAATCGCCGAAGCGAGATCCTTGTTGAACATCGACGTTGACATTGAGTCCAGCATGCCGGACATCATCGCCGACGGCATCAGCATTGGAAAGGTCTCGAACGAAGTCTTTTGCATCAGCCCGAGCAAAACTCCGGCAGTTATTGGATCACGAGTATCTTCGAGAATGTGCGCGCGGATTTCACCGTCTTTAATGCCTTCGGTGAAATCCGAGGGAATCACCAAAGCAGCCGAGTAGGTTCCACCGTAAACAAGTTTTGCCGCGGCGGCACTGTCATACATGGAGCTGTCCTTAGGCGAACGGTCGATCATCTGCAGTTCTTCGAGTTTGTCGAGCGAAGAAATGAACCGCGCGCCCGCCGGGCCGAGGTCCTCGTTGACGGCAATCACTCTCAGCTCTTTCAGTCCTTCACTGCCTTGACCGCCGAACACAAATCCAAACACGACGATCATCACCATAGGCACAATAAAAGCAAGCCCGAGTGCGACGGGGTCCGCGAGAAAGATCGCGAGGTCTTTGCGGGCCAGATACCAGATTTTTTTCATGCGTCGCGCAGCTCCCGCCCCGTTAATTCAAGAAACAGCATTTCCAAATTTGGCGCCACGACTTCGACGCGCTGCGCACCTGTGAAGCCCGCGAGCGTTCCGAGGATATCGGGCAAACCGTCTTCACCTTGGGGAATGTAATCCACCCGCAAGCCGGAGAGCTTTCGTTCGACTCCGTTCAAACTCGGTGGAGTTTCATTTTCGCTGCGCAGAATAAGCCGGACGAACCGCGGAGTCTTGACGAGCTTGACCAACTCATTTAGCGAGCCGACTCCGAGCAACTTACCGTGATCGAGTATGGCGATGGTGCGGCAAAGTCGCTCCGCTTCTTCCATGTAGTGAGTCGTGTAGAGAATCGTCATGCCCGATTGATGCAGCGATTCGAGCAAATCGAAGATGCTCGCGCGCGACTGCGGATCGACTCCAACCGTCGGTTCATCGAGCAAAAGAATTTTAGGTTCGCTCAGTAGCGCGACGCCGAGGTTCAAACGCCGTTTCATGCCGCCGGAAAAAGTCTTGACTCGCGACTTTCTGCGATCGGAAAGCCCGACTTGTTCGAGTACGCGGTCAATCCGTTTGTCGAGCTCTTTTCCGGTCACTCCGCGAAGTTTGCCGAAGAGTTCGAGATTTTTTTGCGCGGAGAGCACATCATACAGAGCAATGTCTTGCGGAACGACGCCCATGGCATACGGAATTTGCCAACGCTCGAGTTTGCTGTCGAAAATTCGCAGTTCACCGCTGTCGGGCGCAACCAATCCGCAGAGCACGCGCATCAGGGTCGTCTTCCCCGCTCCGTTGGGCCCAAGCAAGCCAAAGAAATCACCTTTCGCAACCGAGAACGAGACGTCATTCAGTGCGCGCACGTCGCCGAAGGACTTGCTGATACTCTTGATATCAAACGCACTCACGATTTTTTCCCCAAAAGTCCACCGAGCAAGCCGCGAATGAGCGACCGTCCCGCTTGCGAAGCGGCGGCGCGCGCGGCAGATTTCATCACGGCAGTCATGACGTCCTCCGGTCCTTTCGCAGATTTCTTCTTTGCTTTGCTGACTTCTTCGGCTTTCTCGGAAGCAGCGGCCTGTTCCGCTTTTTGTTTTAGTTTTTCGTAAGCGGATTCACGGTCGACGCTTTGTTCGTAGACTCCCGCCACAATCGAACTTTGCATCGTAACGAGCCGCTCGTTGTCTTCAAGCGGCCCGATGCGCGAGAACGGCGGCAGGATGTAGGCGCGTTCAGCGGGTGCGGGCACGCCTTTTTCGTCGAGAAAACTCACCACAGCTTCACCGATTCCAAGTTCCGGAATTGCCTTTTCGAGATCCAGCCCGGGGTTGGCGCGAAACGTCTCGGCAGCCGCTTTCAATTTCTTTTGTTCGGCGGGCGTGAACGCACGGAGCGCGTGCTGCACACGATTTCCGAGCTGAGTGAGAACTTTTTCGGGCACGTCCATCGGATGCTGCGTGACAAAAAACACTCCGACACCTTTTGAACGAATGAGCCGCACGACCTGCTCGATCTTGTCAAGCAGTGCAGCGGGCGCGTCGTCGAACAGCAGATGTGCTTCGTCAAAGAAGAAGACGAGTTTGGGCTTTTCGGGATCGCCCACTTCGGGAAGCCGCTCGAAGAGTTCGGAGAGCATCCACAGCAGAAATGTCGCGTAGACTTTGGGAGCGCGCACGAGTTCTTCGGCATGGAGTATATTGATATATCCGTGACCGTTGGCGTCCGTCTGCAGCAAGTCCATCAAATCAAAGGCAGGTTCGCCGAAGAATTTGTCTCCGCCCTGCTCTTCAAGCGTCAAGAGCGCGCGCTGAATTGCGCCGACGCTTGCGGGTGAAACGTTACCATATTCTGTGGTGAGTTCCTTGCGAATCTCGCCGACGTGGGCCAGCATCGCCCGCAGGTCTTTCAAGTCGAGCAAGAGCAGACCTTCGTCATCGGCATAGCTGAAAATAATCTGCAGCACGCCGGCTTGGGTTTCATTGAGATTCAGGAGCCGCGACAGGAGCAGGGGTCCCATCTCGGATATCGTCGTGCGGATCGGATGTCCCTTTTTTCCGAACACGTCCCAGAAAATGGTAGAATTCCCGGAGAACTCGTGTTCTTTGATTCCCAGCAAGTCAAGCCGCTTTTGAAATCTCTCGGACATTTTACCTGCCGTGGCGACACCGGACAGATCGCCTTTGACATCGGCGGCGAAAACCGGGATTCCTGCACGGGACATGCGCTCGGCCATGACCTGCAATGTGACGGTCTTGCCTGTTCCCGTCGCTCCGGTAACGAGACCGTGACGGTTAAGTCTTTTAGGAAGTACGGAGATTTCGACGGAGTCTTTGAGAGCTATGGGCAGCATAACGAAATTGAGTAGAGTTGAAGGTAGGTTGAGGGAATTCAGGAGATTGAGGTCAAACGCGAAGGAGGGCTCGCGTTTAATTTAGTCAGATTTTCCGTAGGAAGTCAAGATAACGTCTCAAACGCCTTTTGAACGATGTTAAGGAAGAGAGCGGTGTTCACATGGCCTCGCAGGGGAGAATCAGTCCGTAAGTTCAATGTTTACAAATTGCATCCCGTGGCTCAGATGCCTACCATATTAGGTTAACGGTGAATCAGAGGAGCGGAGTTTTGACGGACCAGACGATTCAGTGGATGATCATTATCGCGTATGTCACCTTTATTTTTGTGAAGGGCGTGATGAAGAGCAAGAACATCCATTCGACGGATGACTACTTGGTCGCGGGCCGTAATGTTGGCTGGTGGCTTTTGTTTGCGACGATGGGTGCAACGGTAATTGGCGGCGGGTACTCGATCGGTGCGACCGCAAAGACATACGAGTACGGAGTGCTGTGGGTACTGATCTCCATGGGCGGCTATCTGCACTTTATTTTTTCGGGGATGGTCGTCGCGCCGAAATTCCGGGAAGCTGAACTCTATACGGTCGCAGGCTACTTCAAATACCGGTTTGGCGAGCGTCCGCGATTTGTTGCGATGCTGCTCTCGCTGCTGTTTTCGGTATTCATCATCGCGGCCCAGATGGCAGCCTTTGGTTCAATCTTGGCGACCTTGATGCCAGGCGCGGCGGAAGGCGGTTTCGACGTGCGCTGGGCAATCTTGATCGGCGGGTTTATCGTCATCGTGTACAGCACAGCAGGCGGATTGTTGGCCGTGATATACACGGACGTCTATCAATTCGTGGTCTTGTTCATCGGATTTGCGGTGACGCTTGCGATGTGCGCGCCGGATTTGATTTCTTCATGGGGACACGTACAAGCCACCCTTCCCGACAAGTGGTTTTCTTTTGACGGCGGCAAGGGGATCAGCTTTTTAGTAACGACGTTCTTTGCATTTTTGCTGGGAGAGACGTTTGCGCCGGGGTATGCGACACGCTATTGCATCGGCCGCGACATCAAGCACACGCAACGCGGTATTGCCGGTGTGGGAATCGTACTGGCACTGACCTTTCCGCTGGTTTTGTTCTTCATCGCCTTGTACGGCAGGCTGCATTTCCCGAACATAGATTCACAGCTTGCACTTTCTTTGGTCATAAAGAATCTTCACAGCCCGTGGATCGCGGGACTAATCATCGCGGCTCTGCTGTCGGCGGTGATGTCGTCAGCGGACTCGGCTCTTAACTCGTGCACGGCGATTTTCGTCAAGGACGTTTTCGAAGACCAATTCAAGACGCAATTCAAAAGCGACAAGGAAACGTTGAAATGGGCGCGGCGTTTGACGATGGGCGTGGGAGTCGCGGCGACGCTTGTGGCATTCTTTTGGCCGGACATTATCGGGCTGCTGCTTTTCACTTACCACTTGTGGGCGCCGGGAATCATTCTTCCGGTCGTATACGGGACACTAACCAAGAAGAAGTCGCCGGCTCTGACAGAGGCCATTTTCTTGACGATGGTCCTTTCCGTAATCGTCACGTTGTTCTATCGCAAAACAAGTTACGCCGAAACTTTTGATCCTGCTGTCTTCGGCGTCATCGCAAGCATTGTGATTTTCGCGATTATAAGGTTATTCAAGAAATGAACACTATCATTTCCACGGCCATCGCTCAGCGGCATGCGCTGCACCGGCTGGCGGAACTCTCCAATCAGGAGAAATTGACATCCGAATTCGTACAGGGGTTTGTGCAAGGCTGCAAGCCGCTGGCAATTCACGCGCATCTTGGCGGACATGGTTTGATCGCGGAATTCGGCATCAAAGATGCGCAGCCTGTTACTTTGTTTCGTGCGGAACTCGACGCACTGCCGATTCCCGAAACGATCGATGCTCCGCACGCGTCGGACGCACCGTTCGTGAGTCACAAATGCGGTCACGACGGTCACATGGCGATTTTATGCGGCATCGCACAACATTTGCGTGACCATCCTCTCAAAAGGGGCCGCTTGGCTTTGCTCTTTCAACCGGCGGAAGAGACAGGAGACGGCTGTGCGAAAGTCATGAAGACGGCAGTCTTCAAGAAATTGAAACCGACGACTTGTTTTGCGCTGCATAACCTTCCGGGCTACGACGCAGGTCAAGTTGTCGTTCGCGAGAATCTCTTTGCCGCGGCGTCGCTCGGTCTAATCATTCGACTGCACGGCAGTACGTCACATGCTGCGGAACCGCACAAGGGCAACTCGCCGACGCGCGCTTTGGCAACACTGCTTGATCAACTTCCGTCCGTACCGCACTATCATGCGGGGCTGTTCGACTCCGCGCAAGTGACCGTTATCCACGCTCAACTGGGCAAAGAAGCATTTGGAACATCACCGGGCGACGCGGACATCATGCTGACCTTGCGGGCCGAATCGGACACTCTTTTAGACATTTTGCTTCAAACCTGCGTTCAATTTGCAAAGTCGATCGCGCTCCTTCATTCTCTCAAATGTTCCACGGACGTCACCGAGCGCTTTCCGGCCACCGTTAACGACGGTGCTTGCGTGGCCAGAGTGACCAGCGCCGCTCAACGCTCCAATATACCATTGCTGGTCACTGAACGTCCTTTCGCTTGGTCGGAAGATTTCGGTCATATGTTAAAGAAATGTCCCGGAGCACTTTTCGGCATCGGCGCAGGCAAGAAGCATCCGTCTCTGCATCATCCCGAATACGATTTCCCCGACGAGATCATCGAGCCCGCCCTTCGAATTTTCACCGAACTTCTTAAAGATGAACATTACTGAAATTGAAGATACGACTCTCTCCGGACTATTCTCAAGTTCACGCATAGAGATATCGAAGTCCGCGCTGCAAAGCAATTTAAGTTTTTTGCGCAAAGTCATCGGCAAGAACGTCATCATTTGCTCGGTCGTCAAAGGCAACGCCTACGGTCACGGCATGGAGCAATTTGTGCCGCTTGCCGAGACTTGCGGCGTGCGCTGGTTCGCCGTTTATTCCGCGGACGAAGCCTTACGAGTCTTCAACAGCAGCACGGCGGGATCGTCGATCATGATCATGGGCGGTATGTCGCGGGACCAAGTCGAGTGGGCTATCGAACACGGAATTACGTTCTACGTGTTCGATCTCAATGAACTGACTTTCGCAATCGAATCTGCCCGAAAGGTCGGCAAGCGGGCACAAGTTCATCTCGAAATTGAAACGGGCATGAACCGCTTGGGTTTTGGAGAAACCGCGCTTGAACAAGCGGCGGAACTGATAAAATACAACAACGAGCTTGTCGACGTGGTCGGAGTATGCACGCACTTTGCGGGAGCCGAAAGCGTCGCCAATCACTTGCGCATTCAGCACCAGATTCAGACTTTTGAAACGCGGTTGGAGTGGTTGTTCGGACTGGGAATTGAACCTCGATTGCGGCACGCGGCAAGTTCGGCGGCGACTTTCAGCTATCCGTATACGCGGTACGACATGGTGCGGGTTGGTATTGCACAATACGGATTTTGGCCAAGCATAGAGACTCGAATGCAGTATGTCCTTCAGCAGCAAGCCAACGGCGGCAAGCAGCTTGCGCGCGATCCTCTGACACGCGTGCTGCGCTGGAAATCACATGTCATAAATGTGAAAGACGTGCGAGCAGGCGAGTTCATCGGTTACGGCACGTCGTTCCTGACTACCCGGCCGTCGCGAGTTGCGGCGGTTCCGGTCGGATACTACCACGGATTCAATCGCAATCTAAGCAACGTCGGGCACGTCTTGGTGCGCGGCAAACGCGTTCCCGTCGCCGGAGTCGTGAACATGAATCTGATGCTCGTGGACGTGACGGACGTACGCCACGTGGAAAACGGCGACGAGGTTGTGTTGATCGGAAAGCAAGGCCGCAGCGAAATCACGGTGGGCGCATTCAGTGATTTGACAAAGCTCCTGAACTACGAAGCTCTCGTCAGACTGTCGCCGGATATCGCGCGAACGGTCGTGCCGTAACAACAATTTGCAACAAATGAAAAAGGACTCGCAATTGCGAGTCCTTTTTGCTCAGAGAAAGGAGATTAATAGCTGACGATATCCGGCTGCACGCTCATCTTGACATTACAGCCGTCCTTCTTGGATACGTCTTCGATATCATGCTCAAACGCGCGCACCATTTTCTTGCTAAAAGCATAGAGGCGCACGAGTGGCTGTTCGGGAGTCGGCATTTCAACGTAGACAATGCGGTGCGTGACATAAAAACACAAGATCAAACCGATCGTCGAAACAATGAAACCGAGCCACAGGAACTCCGTGCCCATGGATTGACGGATGTCAAAAATCGTAGCGATGTCTTGCCCGGCTTCTGCTCCCGTAAGGTCGGCGGCTTCAAAGCGGAGATCGCCGATCGTAATCTGATGACCCTGCATTGTCAAGAACGACCACATCGACCGGTGGAAACCGTCAGGACCGTTTGCGATCAATTCAACCGCGGGATTCGAGAAACTGCCGCTTGCGGAATAGGCATTTCGCTGCGCGTCCATCTTGAAATCAGGCAGCAACCGGCCCGCCGTGATGGTAATGCTGTCGCCGGGAATTGACACAGTTTGGCCTTGCTTCACCGGGATTCTGTCCACGACGTTTCCCGCCGTGTCACTGACGACAATCGTAAGTTGATCGTAGCTCGCATGCACGCGCGGCGCAGACGGGTCGTAAGAACTTTGATAGAGTCTAAATCCCGAGCGGCGCAAGGGACTATTCACAGAGATTTGCCGTTCGTCAACAACTTGTCCGTCTTCAATGATAGACACGCTGCTGATATATTGCTTGATATTGCCGGAAGCCTGTTTGACGTCCCAACTATTGGAAATCCACTCATCTTCCATCGAGACGAGTTGAGTGTTTCCGTTTTGATCGAAGCGTTCGATTTGCCACGTGCCGGGACTGTCTTCTTTAACCAGCCTTCCGAACCACTCACCGTCCACAAGCACCCATTGACGGGCTTGCAAGGGATAGAATTCGACTCTGAAACTGTCGATGCGGACTTCAAACGGCAGTTCTTCGAAAGCAATCGTGTCGCCGGGATAGCCGCCCGCGCGGTACTCGTTGTCACCGAACGAACCGACCAATCCTCCGATTGCCAAGAATAACAAGCCGAGGTGAGTCAGCAACGGACCCCAGAGCGCGAGCCTGCCGGATTCCCCGACCCAAAGTTTGTCCGTGCTGAGACGCGGAGAAAGTTTCGTGGACAACCGTTCGATGAACGACGCGGGAGCTTCGTCGGTCGTCAAATAGATCGGCGAAGTTTTTTCGTTGATCGTGCGCGGATCAAGTTCAGGTTTTTTGCTCCAACGGCGCCAAACGATCGGCGTGCGCTCGAGAATGCATGCGAACAGAGAAAGAGAAAGTAAGCCGACCAGTCCGCGATACCACCACGAGCGGAACGGATCGTTCAAATGCATTGCCTTATACAAGAACTGACCGAAAGCGCCGGCTGTGGTCTCAGGTTGGTTCGCCAGCCACTGCGGATCGATCAACTCGTCGCTAAAGAGAGACGCGAGCGATAAGACACTCAAGATGATGAGAATCCAAATCGCGAATTTCATCGTCGAGAGCATCGCCCACAGTTTGGGCTTGCGGCTCACCGGTGCGGTCAAAGAGTTTGTGGAAGTCATACTGAGTTTATGCGTAGGCGTGCAAACCGCCGAAGAAATAGTTGCCGAACAGCGAGAGCATCATCATCGCGAAGCCGATCAAAGACAGCACGGCGGTTTTGGGACCGTTCCATCCGCGTTGATAGCGGGCATGCAAAAATGCGCTGTAGAAGAGCCAAATGATCAACGCGCCGACTTCCTTGGGGTCCCAACTCCAGAATGATCCCCACGCGCTTTCGGCCCAGATCGCTCCAGCGAAAAGCGCACCCAAAGTGTATAGTGGATACCCGAGCGCGACGCTGCGATAGTTTACTTCGTCGAGCAGTCTGCCATCCAAGTGAAGTTTACCCGCGACGGCTCCAAAGCCCAACACGGTATGCAGGAAGAACATGCCGATCGTGCCGAAAACCATGGTAATGCCGAAGAACTCAAAAATGCGCAACGGACTATCCGAGGTCAACGTCACGTCTCCCCTGCTGAGCAGAATTCCGCCAGCCAATGCTCCGAGGAACAAGCCGGAGAATCCGATTGCGGCCCAGTAGCGCGACTCGACGGACGGAATTTTCTTGAACATATAATTCAGAAGTCCGCCCGCGATGACGAGATAGATTCCGAGCAGCACGAGAATGTTTCCTCCGCTCAAAGCAGAACCCATGAAGGTCATGCTTGATTGAGACGCGAGCGCGTTGCTGACGCGGCCGACAATCGCAATGATCAGCGGGATAACGACGAGTACTTGAAACGGAATTTTCATGGAAGGTTTGAAGAGACGCTTGGCTTCGTCTTCGCTGCGAACCGCGAGTAAGTACACAAACGATACCGCTGCGGCGACCGCGAAGGCACCGGCGCCGACGGAAGCCAATGTAACATGTATCATCAGCCACGAGCTGCGCAGCGCGGGCATGAGCTGTTGACTCGGATCCTTAGGCAGAAGCGATGCCGCTACCATCAGCATGATCACGACCGGCGAGATCAACGCGCTGATGATCCAGTTTCGATAACGCCAAGTCAGATAGGTGAAACTCACTACCGCCATCCAACTCATGACCGCCATGTATTCGTACATGTTGGACATGGGAAAGTGACCGGTGTTGTTCCAGCGAATGAAGAAGGCCGCCGTTTGCGGAATGAAGCCCGCCGCGAAACAGATCGAACCGAGTTTCGTCCAGAACGGTTTGCGCGCGGCAAGCCAAATCGTGAACGAAAGCCATCCGATCAGATAGGCCCAAAAGGAAAACCAAAAGAGTTGAACATCAAGTGAGGGTGACATGTCACACCAGCTCTGCTGCGGTTACATTAAATGAAAAAAAGTCCGCACGCGGCCGAACCGCAAGCGGACTACCAAGTAAAATCAGACGAGGCCGAAGGTCAGAGTTCTTCGGAAGATATCTTTCAAAACGGGGGTGCTGTGCAAAGGGCACATTTGTGAAATATTACGCGAATAATTTCGTCATTCGTTAGTGCATAGTCAAGCATAATCGATGTCTATTTGTCACATTGACACGAGATTGTGCTCACAACGCTCGGCTCGATATTCAAGCTAAACATCGAATAAGACTTGGTCTGTCAGCTTTGCAAAGAGGACTGGCAACTCATCACTTAGCAAAAGTATCACGCTCCGGGGGGAGCTTCTGCAACGCCGACAGTGAGGTCCGGTGGCACTCGATGCACGCTTGGTTCAGGCCGTGGGTGCGAGTTTCATGTTCGTGACATTTGACACACAGGGAGCGTTCGCTCGACGAATTGAAAGGATTGGAAATCGGAAACGATCCGGAAACCACACCATCCAATTGAAGCTTTGCAACGCGAAAATCCCAACGACCGAGATCCACGGCACTCGAACCATGAGCACGGTGGCACGTGATACAGGCAATTTCGCTTCGTCCGTCAGGTCCGTTCATGCTCGTAGTTGTTACTGAGTTGCTTTGAAACGGCACCTGCGGCAAATAGGACGTAAACGGATCGCCTCCGGTTGGATTGAGCGACCCGTCGTAGCGTTCGTAGGAAACTCTGGTTCCTTGAGTCAGTGAGCCGCGCACGGGATGTTCAAATCCGACCGGATTCACTTCATGAAACAACCCGTGGCAGTTGGCACACCAGTTTGTCCAGCCATAATTGTAAGCGGTGTGGTTTTCTCTGGACTCCGCCGCGCCTTCAATGGCAATGCCTTGAGCAATCGGCGCGGGATACAAGAACTTGTAGTCTCCGGCAGGAACATCGCCGGCGCCGCGCAGCATGCGGAAATTTTGGTTTCCGTGGGGATCGTGGCAACTCGTACATCCCAAAGCAGAAGACGGGTAGGTTCCGCCGGGCGACATTGCGTTGTCGGGATCAGGCAAAGAACCTTGTGACGGAGCGACGCAGTTGTGAATGCCGTGACTGCCGCTGAGCGGGAATTGCGCGCCGTCGGGAGCGTCGTTGATATTCTGCGCACCGACAAAAATAAAGTTTCCGCCGCCGTGTTCGGGAGCGGGCAGCAAGGGGTTGACGGACCATACCGCGCCTTGTTCCGTCGCATGACAACTTAAGCACAATTCCGTCGGGGAATTCGTAAGCAACAAATAGTTGTTGTCAGGGTTCGGATTGACCGGCTGCCCGTTTTCGCTGTTGTGTATCGTATGACACATTGAGCAATTCGCCGTACCGCCGTCGTGAAAGGCGAGCGCAGACTTGGAAAACCAGGCCGCAGCCGCAAGCATCACAATAATTTTCACATATCTCATGAGCGGACCGGTTTAGCTTCCGGGATTTCTTGTAAACTTGTATCCTGCGGCATAAACCGTATGTAAGTGTTTGGGATTGCGCGGGTCTTCTTCGAAGAACTTACGCAGCCGGACAATTAAGTTATCAATAGTTCTCGTCGAGGGATAGCGGTCGTAGCCCCAAACTTTCTCGAGAATTTCGTCGCGTGTGATGACCTCTCCCTCCCGCTCAACCAGCAGCTTTAGGATCATACACTCTTTTTGAGTCAGCTCCACCTTACCGTTGGGTGTATCAGCCGTGTAGGCCGCCAGATCGACGCGGCATTTTCCGATATCGAGTTTGCTGCCTTCTTCCGGTTCCTTGCGATACCAGTCATTGCGCCGGAACATCGCGCGGATTCTGGAGATCAACTCGCGGATGCTGAAGGGTTTGGTAATGTAGTCGTCACCGCCAAGTTCGAGTCCGCGCACACGCGCGTCGTCGCTGTCGCGAGCCGTCAAGAAAAGTATCGGAATGTGATTTCCTTGCGAACGGACTTTCTCGCAGACTTCAAAGCCGCTTGCTCCGGGCAGCATCACATCGAGAAGTACCAAGTCGTGCCTGCCGGCTTGGATTTCTTTTATGGCCGAGAGCCCGTCGGCCACGTGGTACGTTTGAAAACCCTCGGCTTCAAGATTCAACTTGAGACCCGCGGCAATGTGCGCTTCGTCTTCGACGATTAAAATCCGCTCAAGCATTTTCACCCCGGGCCGGCGGAATATGTACGATGAACTGCGACCCTTTGCCTTTGCCTTGACTGCGCGCGGAAACGGTACCTTTCATCGACTGCACGATTTCGCGGACGAGATAGAGGCCGAGTCCGATCCCTTGCGAAGTACGAGTATCTTCGTTTCCAATCCGGTAAAACCGCTCGAAAATCCGTTCGGCTTCGTCGGGCGAAAAGCCCTGGCCTTGATCGCTGACGACAAGTTCGATTTTGCCGTCGTGCTTGGTCAAAAACACGTCGATCATTCCTCCGTCAGGAGAATACTTGACGGCGTTGTCGACGAGATTCTTCACGACCAAGTGCCAGCGTCGGGCGTCCGCCATCGCATACAAGCCGTGCTCCGTGTCAACATTTAAGTTATGCATGCCGGAAAATTCGATACGGTGCTCGAGCTCGCGGGCGGCTCGCACGGTCTCTTCGCTGACGTCGATTCGCTCGAGCGGCAGCGCGGTTCCGGGAGTCAAGACTTTTTGCGCTTGAAGAAGCCTGTCAATCAGATCTCCCAGCCGTTCCAAATCGACGGACATCGTTTCCAAAATTTCCGCGCGCTTCTCCGGTGGAAATTCCCGCGCCGTCAGCGTATCGACGTACATACGCAACGACGTCAACGGAGTTTTGAGTTCATGCGACGTCGCCGCCAAAAAGACGGACTGTCTGTGCTCCATGTCAATTTCTTCACGGAGAGTTCGCAGCATAAAGAGCACGCCGGCGAGCACAAGTAAACCGAAGAACGCGCCCTCCGAGATAAACATGCGCGTTCTTTTGTGCACGCGGGCCGCAAGTTCTTCGCGTTTGTTTGCTTTGACTTCGATTGAGCCCGACGCCGTAACTTCCAGATCGGGGAAAGTCTGCGCGAGCCATTCGCCGAAATCATTTTCAAACGACGCGCGTTGGAAGTACGCGACGACGATCTGCTGCTGCCAATAGCCGTCCTGAGTTTCGATCAAGCGGCGGCCTTCGTTGTATTGATAAATCGACCACCACGCGAGCTGTGCCAACGCAAAGAGCGAAATCAGAGCAAAGAAAACGAAGTGCCTTCTGAAAGGCAAACTTGGATTCCGCCACGCATTGCGCAGCCAGCCGAACATTTATCGAATCACTCCCAGCTTATTTGGTTGCGGCGAGCGCCTCCTTCGCAATCTCGATGGTTCGCTCGACATGGTCGTCGCTGTGCGCGAGAGACACGAACCAGCATTCGTATCCGGACGGCGGCAAATGCACGCCGCGTTCGAGCATAGCATGGAAAAATTTCTTGAAGCGCGCGTGATCGCATTTTTGCGCGTCCGCATAGTTATTGACCGGTTTGTCCGTGAAGAACAAAGTCAGCATCGAGCCCACTCGCTGCACGACGGCCGGAATCTCAAGCTCTTTGCAGGCAATGAGCAACCCCTCAGCGAGCCGCGCGGATTTTTTCTCAAGTGTGCGGTAGGCCGAATCGTCGAGCTGCGCAAGCGTGGCCAGTCCGGCCTTCATCGCCAACGGATTTCCCGACAAAGTGCCTGCTTGATAGACGGGCCCTTGCGGTGCGACGAGCGACATGATCTCTTTCTTGCCGCCGTAAGCGCCGACCGGAAGGCCGCCTCCGATAACTTTGCCGAACGTGGCAAGATCGGGAAGGATATTGAAGAGCTCGATGGCGCCGCCGCGCGCGACGCGGAAGCCGGTCATCACTTCGTCGAAAATCAGCAATGCACCGAACTCGTCGCACAGAGCGCGCAGTCCACCCAGAAATCCGAAATCCGGCGGAATGCAGCCGACATTTCCGGCGACAGGTTCGACGATTACGGCCGCGATGCTTTCGGGATCAGTTTCAAAAAGAACGCGTACGGAATCAAGATCGTTGATCACGGCGCAGCGCGTGTCCTGCGCGGCACCGGGCGTGACACCCGGGCTGTCGGGCAGACCGAATGTTGCGGCACCCGAGCCTGCCTGCACCAAGAACGAATCGGCGTGACCGTGATAGCCGCCCGAGAACTTTATGATGACGCTGCGTTTTGTGGCGGCGCGCGCAAGACGAATCGCGCTCATCGTCGCCTCGGTGCCGCTGTTGACGAAGCGCACCATTTCAATACCGGGCACGCGCGACACGATATCTTCGGCCAAATTGACCTCGGCGGGCGACGGCGCGCCGTAGCTGAAGCCCATGTCGACGGCGCCGTGCACGGCGTCGACGACCGAGGGTTCGCGGTGGCCCAGTATCATGGGTCCCCAACTTCCAATGTAATCAATATACTCGTTTCCGTCAACGTCCACCAAGACCGCGCCCTCGGCATAGGCGATCACGGGCGGTTCACCGCCGACGGATTTGAAGGCTCGGACAGGAGAATTGACCCCGCCGGGCAGGACTTTTTTCGCGCGTTCGTTCCACGACCGGGAAATCGTGGTCGAGTGTTCGGTTTTGCTGTCGAGAATATTGTTGGACATTTCGGTTATTTCTCCTCTTTGAGCCATTCAGCGGCTTCGGCCGCATGATAGGTCAGAACAAAATCGGCACCGGCTCGTTTGAACGACAGCAGCGTTTCGAGAATGATGCGTTTGCGATCGATCCAACCGTTCGCTGCGGCGGCTTCGATCATCGCATATTCGCCGGAAACCTGATATGCGGCGGTGACTCTTTTGTATTTCTCTTTGATCGTATGAAGAATATCCAGATAGGCGATTCCCGGCTTGACCATGACCATATCCGCGCCTTCGGTTAGATCAAGCTCAACTTCGCGCAAGGCTTCTTCGGCATTGGCGGGATCCATTTGGTACCCGCGGCGGTCGCCGAATTGCGGAGCGGAATCCACCGCCACCCGGAACGGACCGTAGTACGCCGAAGCATATTTTACGGCATAGGACAGAATGGGAATGTGCGAATAATCATTGTCATCGAGGATTTCCCGAATTGCTCGGACGCGGCCATCCATCATGTCAGACGGAGCGACGATATCCGCTCCGGCGCGCGCATGACTCAGCGCGGTTTTGGCCAGTAACTCGAGCGTGGCGTCGTTGTCCACTTCCTGGTTGCGAATGGCTCCGCAATGTCCGTGGCTCGTGTATTCGCACAAGCAAACGTCCGTGATGACAAGCAGATCGGGAACGGCTTTCTTAATGGCGCGAGTTGCTGACTGGACTTCGGCATCATCAGCATACGCTTGGCAACCGACTTCATCTTTGTGAGTTGGGACACCGAACAAAATGACTCCGGGAACGCCGGCATTGTGGCAGCGCTCGGCCATTTCGACTACGCGGTCCACGGACCAATGAAACTGTCCGGGCAGACTGGAAATTTCGGTTTTGATGTTGTTGCCGGGAACGACGAACAGCGGCTGAATAAAGTCAGTCGGGTCGAGACGGGTTTCGCGCACTAAGCTGCGCAGCGTTTCCGTGCGGCGCAATCTGCGCGGCCGGTCAGTGGGAAAGCTCATGATTTAGTTTTTCGAGAATCTCTTCGGTCGCGCGTTTATCTTTCCCGGCGAATGCGACCGTCACGGCGCGGGCGAGTGTCAAATCATCGCCATCGGCCGCAGCGCGGCGCATGTTGGCGATGATCAAACTGGTAACTTTCTTCATCATCGAACGCGAAAATTTGTCGACCTCTTCCATGTCTTCAGGCCGGAAGTGCTTCGCCTGATGTTCGACTTCGGAAGCGCGGATTGTTTCAAGCGCAACCTGCAACTGCTGAATACTCGGTGCGATGCGGTTCTCGCGGTACCATTCGTTGAAGATGTGAACTTCTTTTTCGACCAATTCTTCGGCACGTACAGCTTCTTTTTGGCGCGCTTTGATATTTGACGCGACCAGCTCCTGAAAATCATCGACTGTATAGACGTACACGTCATCTTCGGAGGCAAATTCCGGATCGATATCGCGTGGTACGGCCAGATCCAGAAACAGCAACGGACGGCGCCGCGATTTCAGACCGCCCTTGCACTCTTTCAGGGTCACAACTTGCGTCGGCGAAGACGTGGCGGATACCACCAAATCTGCCCATCCGATGTCCTCGGCAGTGGGAGGGAAAGACGTGATTTGACCGCCGATTTGCTCGGCAAGTTCAGCGGCATGCGCGGCAGTGCGGTTGCTCACGCGCCAATTGCATGCGCCAGCGTCACCCAGATATTTGGCCGCGAGGCGGGTTGTTTCACCTGCGCCGACCAACAGGACGTTTTTCTCGGCAAATTTATGATAGAGCCGTTGCGCGACTTCAATGGACGCATAGGCGACGGACACCGCGCCCTGCGAGATGGCGGTGCGTGTGCGCACTTGTTTGCCGCAGAACAACGCTTGGGTGAATAATTTGTTCAGGATTCCGCTCGTACAAGCGAGTTCCAGCGCGGAAGTGTAGGCATTCTTCACTTGTGCCAAGATCTGAATTTCACCAAGCATCTGCGAATCGAGTCCCGACGCGACGCGGAAGAGGTGCTTCACCGCGTGCGAATCTCGATTAACATAAGCGACATTGCCGTCTTCGGGTTCAAGTTCAAACATGTCTGCATACAACGCACGCAGTTCCGCTTCGTCAAAGTGGAAGGTCGGCGAAAGATAGAGCTCGGCACGGTTGCAAGTCGACAAAATTGCCGCACCTTCAATATTCGGATGCCGCACTAAACGCTCAAGCAACTCGGGAAGCGCGTCGGGCGAAATGGCGGCGCGCTCACGCAGGGCGAGTGTCGCCGTCGAGTGGTTCAAGCCAATCATTTCAAGTTTCACGATTGGCCTCCAAAGAAGATTTGGAGCACGGTGCCGGCAATCAGCAGGAAGATCACCGCCGACGTCGCCACAGCGAAACGGGCTTGTTTCTGGTCGCTGAACCAGTGCATTCTTTCGGAGAGCGCCAAAAGCGACGCCACGAACCACAGCGCGAACATTTCATGCAGGTGGCTGAAGAAACTCGGATTGCCGGATTTCTCGACGAACATGAAAACGACCGCCGACGCGAAACTGACGGTGATAAGGACCCAGCCCAGATAAATGGCAAACGTACGCAGCTTGTGCATCTCGTCCATGGAGGGCAGCGAAGAAAACAGTCGTCCAAAGTTGCGGCTCTTGAGTTGGCGTCTCAACAAAATCGAACCTGCTCCAAATACGCCGCTGCCGAGGAGCATTGCGATTCCGGCCATGGACATGACAATATGTACGGCGGACCAGGCTGAATGTAATTCGAGCGGCGCCGTGGTGTGACGCAACCCGGCGGCAATGCCACTCAAAAGCAACACGACGACCGTGATCAAAGGCAAAACAACGAGCATGCGCTGTGAAATCTTGCGCTGCACAAGGAGCTGGTCCATCCAAACGAGAAATCCGAGAAAGACGCTGATTTGCCCTGCCGTAAGAATCGGAATTTGCCGTTGTTCGAAAGAGAGCCGTGTCAGCCATGCCGCGTAGACGATCAACGTGAACCAGCCGATTCGTCCGGCAATTCGTTCGAGCACCTCGTCCGGTTTGTGATACAGCGTCACCCACATCGACAATAACCCGCCGAAGAAAACCAAGAGGATTGCCGGGAACAATGTGTAGGTAAACATATTAGTTCAGCCTCCACATGTCAAGCAGTAGATTGGCGACACGGAAGGCGTCTTTGGCGCAGCCGTTGACGGAGACGCCGCGGTATGAAGCGCCGGTGAACAGCAGGCCGGGAAGTTGACGTTCGAGTATTTCAGTTTCGCGCACGCGATCGAGATGGCCGCGCGTATACTGCGCAATGCCTTTCGGATGGCGAATCAATTTACGGAAAACGGGATCGCGCTTCACGTTGAAGAGTTTGCGGTGCTCCTTAGCCGCAAGAGACTCAACGTCTCTGTCGCTTAGTTCAACGATATCCGGATCGTGTGCGCCGCCGATCATCGTGCGCAGCATATGCGTACCGGCAGGCGCCTGTCCGGGGAAGATCGCGTCGCACCAGAGCGATCCCAGCGCGCGATAATCTTCGCCGCGCGGAATCAAAACGCCGAACCCGTCGAGCGAGTGACCTACGTCTTCGATTTTGTGGCCGTGCGCCACGACGTCCACCGGCGCAAAAGGAATTGCCCGCAAACCCTCGGCGGCATTAAACGACAACTCCGAGACGATTTCCGCGGCGGCATAAGACGGACAAGCCAGAATCACGACGTCTGCCGAATGAGTTTGCCCGTTTGTCACAACTTCAAACGACTCGCCTTGCTTGAGAACGGCTTTCACTTCACAATTGGTGATGATATTTTCTTTGAGCTCCGCCGCGAGCGTGTCGGTAAGTTCGCCCATGCCGTTTTCGAACGTGGTCAATGTCGCGGCCGCGCCGCCGGGGCCGCCTGAGATTTTTCCGTTGCGCTTGGCTTCGCGTTTTTTGGCAATCATCGCGCGGAAAAGTCCTCCGTGGTCTGTTTCCATTTCCACCATTTTGGGAAACACGGCACGCAGCGAAAGCTCTTTCGCGTTTCCCGCGAAGATTCCCGAGACCATCGGGTCGATCATGTAGTGCGCGAAGGTGTCGCCCAATCTGCGTCTCGCGAAATTGTAAACGGTTTCATCTTCACCGTCGCGCTTGGCGGGAACGGCAAGCTCCATCGCAACGCGCAGCTTCGATTTCACGGGCAGAATACTCGACGACAAAAATTGGCGCGGACTGAGCGGCACTTCGTGCATTTGACCGTGATGATAAATATAGCGTTTTGACGCGTGCGACGAGGCTTTGACCAAACGTTTTTTCAAACCCAGCCGCTCGATCAAATCAAGCGTCGCGGGTTCATTGTCGAGAAAACCGTTCGGTCCCCATTCGCAGGTAAACCCGTCGACGTGGTCGGTGCGCGTCGCGCCGCCGGTCATGTTTTTCGATTCGAGAATCGTGATCTGGGGATTTGCACCGCGTTCACGTCCCAACTCGCGGACCAAATACGCCGTTGCCAAACCCGCGATTCCGCCGCCGACTATAACAACTTTTGGACTCAAGGGATCAGAGGGTTGCAGCATGATTCTTCTCCCGCCACACATTCATGAGCGCGCCGGCGAATTTCGGATCGTCGTTAAAAACCCGCACGCGCACGTATTTCTTGACGCCGCGTTCGTTGACGAGATTCTTCGCGACGTCATCCAAATCATAGAGTGTTTCCAAACAGTCAGCGACGAAACTCAGCGGCATCATGACGATCGGCGCATCGCTTTTCGCCCATTCTTCCAATGCGTCTTCCATATAAGGTTTGGTCCACTCGACCGGACCGACTTTGCTTTGAAACGCGACGATCCACTCCGTCCCGTTCGGCAGCCGCTCAGCAAGTTTTTCCGCCGACGCGCGCACGCGGTCCGGATAGTCGTCGCCGCGATTGACGTAGATTTTCGGGATGCCGTGCGCGACAAACATTACACGCGCACCGGGTCCGGCTTCTTCAAGCGCGGAGTTCAAATACTCTTCCCACAGGTCAAGGACGCTCTCTTCTTGTCCCCAATCTTCAAGATACTCGAATTCGATTTGCAGTTTCTGCGCGGCGTGTTCGACGACTTTCATGACCGAACCCGTCATCGTATGCGTGTAGTGCGGGAACAACGGCAGCACGTTGATTTTGCTCACTCCCTTTTCAGCCAGCGCGGTCATGGCCTCTTCGATCGTCGGATTCATGTACCGAAACGCCCAAGCGACTTCCATATCTTCGCCGCGGATGGCGAGCTCGCGAAGAATGTTTTGCCTGAGCGCTTCGGTCCAATCAAACAGGGGGCTGTATCCGCCCAGCGATTCGTATCGATCCGCGACTTCCTCTTTGCGTTTCATCGCAATCAGACTCGCGAGTGGTTTTCGGATCACGGCGGGCAAGTCGATGATCGCGGGATCGCTGAAGATTTCGCGCAAGTAAGGTTCGACGTCATTGCGGCGGGCTGGACCGCCCATATTAATAATGAGGAGGGCTTCTTTCACTTCGGAATCCTCAAACTGTCTTTGAAAAAACAACGTTGGCCTGTTCGCCGAGATAGCGGTCGAAGGGCATGGCAAGATTACGAACGAACAGTTGTCCGAGCGGCGTGACACGGTAACCGGTCTCAGTTTTCGTTACCAATCCCCGCGCTTCAAACGATCCAATTTGCTGCATGGCATTTTGCATTCTCAGGACGAAATCTTCTCCGAGCGCATAACTATTTTCGGGCAGCGCAACGTCGAGATTGCACATCAGATGGTTGATGATCTGCTTGGTAGCACGGTCGTCGGACGAGAGCTCGTGACCGCGCTCAAGCGGGAGCTTACCGTCTTCGATAACGGTCGCGTAGGCTTCTGGCAGCGGAATATTTTGTGCAAACAAGTCCGTAAACTCGCTGATGCCTGAGCATCCCAAACCCAACAACTCGAGTCCGCGCGTCGTAGTGTAGCCCATGAAGTTTCTCCACAGGCGGCCTTGACTCTGCGCAACGGATAGATCGTCGTCCGGCAGCGCAAAGTGGTCCATGCCGATGGCGGCATATCCCGTTTCTCCGAAAATGCGGTTCGCGTCGAGCAGCATCCCCAAACGATCGCGCGAAGACGGAAGCACGTCTTCGTTGATAGCACGTTGATGTTTCATCCGCGCGGGCAAATGCGCATAACCAAAACACGCGAGCCTGTCGGGGCGCAGGGTAGCGATTGAAGCGACAGTTTCGCGCCACGTGTCACGCGTTTGGCGCGGCAGGCCGTAAATCAAGTCGATGTTGACGCTCTGAAAACCGCGCACGCGGGCGCGTTCTATGAACTCGCTGATCTCTTGGAATGTATATTCACGACGAACGGCTGCTTGAACGTCGGCGTTCAAGTCTTGAAGTCCGGCGGAGATTCTCGTGAATCCGCGTTCGGCAAGCAAGTCTAAGTGTTCGTCTGTGGTAACACGCGGATCCACTTCAATTGAGCGGTCGAAATTCTCCGCACCGGGAATTTTCTCAATCACGAGATCGAGAACCTGCGCGAGCCTCTTTGTGGGAACGTAGGTCGGAGTTCCTCCGCCGAGATGCAATTGACTGTGTTTTACCGGAAACTTAAACTCACTCGTGACCCGGCGAATTTCCGTTTCAAGCGCGTCCATGTAGCGGTGCATGCGCGCGTCGTCGTGCGTGATGTGCGCGTTACAGCCGCAATAGAGGCAGCGTTGACGGCAAAACGGAAGATGCAGATAAACCGCAATAGCCTTTTCGTCTTGCCCAAGCCGTCCCAACGTATTGACGAAGGCGTCGCGGTTAAGCGGCGCTTTCCACACGGGAACGGTCGGATAGCTCGTGTAACGCGGACCGCGGATGTCAAGCTCTTCGATAAGTGAAAAGATTTGCTCTTCAGGAATATCTCTCCAATCAGTCTGAATCATTTCTTCCCTCCGCGAATTTCATCCAAGAGGATTTCCACATTTTGGATCGGCGTGTCCGGCAGAATGCCGTGACCGAGGTTGAAGATGTGGCCGCGTTGACCGGCTTCGACCAGGATTTCACGCGTACGCCTGCGAATGGTCTGTTCGTCAGTCAAGAGCAGTACCGGGTCGAGATTCCCTTGCAGGGCGACGTCGTGACCAAAACGTTTGCGAGCCGTTGAAAAGTTCATGCGCCAATCAAGACCGTACACGGACGCGCCGACGTTCGAGGCGGACTCCAGATGCATTCCGTTCAGAACAAAGTACGTGAGCGGCACGTCAAGCTCCCGCAGTGCACTGAAAATTCTCTGCAGCACGGGCAGATTGACACGGCGGTATTCTTCATCGGTCAGAATGCCGCCCCATGTATCAAACAGTTGAATCGCGTCCGCGCCGTATTCAATCATGGCCCGCATGTAGTCCACAGTCATCGCGGCAATGTTGTCGAGCAGCAGTTCAAACGTCTTCGGATCGGCATATATCATGTTCTTTGTGCGGCGGAACGGATCGGGCTTTCCGCCTTCAATCATGTAGCACGCCAGTGTAAACGGAGCACCCGCGAACCCGATCAGAGCTTTGTCGTCCGCAAGTTCGGAGCGGATCATTTTGACGGCGTTCAAAACTTCGGTCAACTCTTCGCGCGGATCGAAGTTGCGCATGTTTTCCACGTCACGGCGCTCGCGGACAGGACGATCGATAACGGGACCGTGTCCTTTGTCGAAATGCAGTCCGTTGCCGAAGGGAATGGCAGGAATGAGAATGTCGCTGAACAGTATCGCGGCGTCGAAACCGAAGCGGCGAATCGGCTGCATCGTTACTTCGCACGCGAGTTCGGGTGTCAGGCAAACTTTTACAAAATCGTTATCCGCACGCACGGCCAAATATTCCGGCAAATAGCGGCCAGCCTGACGCATGAGCCACACGGGTGGAACATCCAGCACTTCACCGCGGGCGGCGCGCAGAAATTTCTTGGTTTCGATTTCGAAAGTCGGTTTATGGTGTGTTTGAACGAGCGTATCAAGCATGTGTGTGTCCCCATTCCAGTTCCAACGCTTCGCGCACGGCCCGGGAAATAGCAAGTGAATAGGTGTCCTGAGACATCGAGATGTTTTTGTGTCCGGTTTCGGCCAACGCTTTCTGCGTGCTTGGGCCGATTGCAATCGCCGTAAGATTCCACGGCGCCGGAAATGCTTTGCCGAACGCACGTACTGCGCTCGGCGCATAAAAAACAGCCGCGGCAAAACCTGCGGCTGACTCAAGCTGCTCCCGCAAGACAGTGTCTTCAACAGGAACGGTTTTATAAACAGGAAGGCAGTCGATGTGAAGACCCTCCTGACGAGCAATCTTGGTAAACTCAGTATCGTGCCCGGCCGGAGACGGATAGAGGATTTCCGTTCCGGCGGGCAACGATTTAGAAAGAGTCTGTGCGAGGTGTGTTCCGTCCGCGATTTCGGACACTACGTCGGCGGAGCGGCTGAAGAGTTCGTGAATAACTTCGGCGGTTGCTTTGCCGACCGCGGCGATCTTGATGTTAAGCGGAAGAACGTGAGCCGATGTTTTCAGCGCGCGAAACAAACCCCGCACTCCGTTTGCGCTGGTAAACGCGATCCAGTTGTACTTAAACAGTTGTTTGACGTCAGCCGCGAGAAACTCCGTGTTCGTAACGGGCAGAAATGTGCAATCAACACCGTTCGCGTCAAGTTCGCGGATTAGTTCAGCGCACAATGCCTTGTCACGCAGAATCAGCACTCGGCCTGGCATGACAGATTCAGTTCGTGGTAAAGTTCGTCGGCGAGCTTGTCGGTGTCTGTTCCGCGCACTGTGGCGCGAACCGCTCCGGTGTTCTCACTGAACCAGAATCCTTCGAGCGTCCATTCGCCTTTCTCAAATGATGCGTTCACTCCCAAGGGCAGACCGCATCCGCCGCCGAACAACGCCTGTACCCGGCGTTCCATACGGGTTGCCGCAAACGTCGTTTCATTATGAATGGCTTCCTTAACTAAGGAGATTTTATCGTCATCAGTTCGCATCTGTATCGCCAGCGCGCCTTGTCCGGGAGCCGGAACGAACCGGGAGGGCTCAAGTCGCTCGACCCGAAATTCGCTCATATCAATCCCAAGTCTGCGGACACCTGCGCTGGCCAGAAGAATAGCGTCGTACTCACCGTTATGGAGCTTGGTTAGACGCGTCGGGACATTTCCGCGTAGATCTTTGGTTTTCAGATCCGGCCGCAACGCACGCAGTTGGGCTTCGCGGCGGACTGCGCTGGTGCCAACGACCGCTCCGGGTTTCAAGAAGAAGTCTTCGGCAGGCATCGTCACCGCTTCGCGGCGCATGATCAGCAAATCAGCCACGTCTTCACGAGTGGAAACGGCGGCCAAGGATAGGCCTTGCGGTGATTGCGACGGCATATCCTTATAGGAGTGTACGGCGATGTCCACGCGGCGTTCGAGCAGAGCCTGTTCAAGTTCCTTGGTGAAATAGCCGCTGCCTTCGAGTTCGCGCAGGGGTCGATCTGTGACTCGGTCACCCTGAGTACTAATGACCACCACATCTACAGGGGCGTCGAGCTTTTCTTCGATGAATTTGCGCACCCAATTGGTCTGGGTCTTAGCGAGGGCGCTGCCGCGGGTACCGATAATCATGTCTCAATTGCGTTATTTTGGGTAACTTTTGGTCGCAAAGATACTCAACGGAGCGTGTCTCAGTGTCATGCAATTGTCACAGAAACGTCATGTAGCAAAGTCACAGAAAAACGGCCAAATAATTTAGATAAAAATATCTTATTATCTATGAATCCATTTTTTCTATATTCACAGTGGTTTAGAGGGGCAAAATCTGCCGCATGATACCGAGCGTAACAACTATATCTTAATATGACTTAAGAGGGCAGAATATATCTTGCCTCCTTTTGATTTCGTTTGTGCACTATTGTCACTGACCCTTTATATCGAAATGTGAAATCTTTCGCAAGAGAATTCAAGCGGTTAGCACAGTTTAAGTGATTGAAAAACGTTCTGGTTCAAGTGAACAAGGGGCGTTGCGTTTTCTCGTCCTATATGGTATCTTTGCACCAAGCTTGAGCACGCGGAAGTATGTGTAGAACTTGACTTAAAGGGTAAACTTTCGCGTTTGGGCCAAATCAACCATGAACTGGGCATGCGGGCGGAGAACATCGGCCCGAGATAAGTTCCCACCAAGATTTACGATGAGGATCTGGAGACACGACAGCACAACATACTCTGCCATAGGCGGCTGCATTTTCGCGGCGAGTTTGCTGTTGTCCGGACTTCTTCTTGGTGGAACCGCGTTGGCGCAAGAAGCGGTCATTCAAGAGACGATGCGCTATCCGGCGGGAGACCAGAGCAGCCCACAACCGACCGGGTTGTACGTTGATTGGCACACGGGCGACATTTACGTCGCGGATGCGGCAAACGCTCGGATCGCGATTTACGATTCGCAGCGCCGCTATAACTTTGAATTTTCGACTCGTGACCGTCTCAGCACTCCGCAGCAGGTTGCCGTGGATTCGCAGGGGCGGATTTTTGTTTTGGGAGACACACGCAAGCACACCCTTTCCGTTTTTGACTACAACGGCGACTTTTTGAACTATTTGGATTTGCCGTATGAGACAAACGGAGCCGGCCCGATGGGAATCGCATTGGACGATTCCGACCAGCTTTACATGTTGACGGCCGAACCGGCCCATATATATGTATACACGACGTCCGGCGAAGCGGTGCGCGATTTTCCGATTTTACAGGAGGCGGACGACGAGACTCAAGCGACGCCTGTGATGAGTGGTTTTGCGGTGATGGCCAACGAGATGATCGTGACTTTGCCCATCATCGGCCAGATTGCCCGGATCGATTTCGACGGTAAGTTAATTCGCATATTCGGTTATCCCGGCGGCGGCCAGACGGAATTGAGTTTTCCGGTGGCGTGCTGCAAGACAAATACGGGAGAATATGTGATTCTCGACAAGCACCGCCACTTGCTGCAGTATTACAGTGCGGACGGTCAATACTTGCGCGAGATCGGCTACCCCGGACTTGATGAAGGGTATTTCTTTCACCCCTCGAGCTTAGCTTGCTGTTTGGACGGCACACTTGTCGTCGGCCAAATCTACAACAATCGGATACAGTCGGTTGTGTTCAGGAACGAGCCTGTCGTAAGCGGCGGGTCATGAGTTTACGATGAATGCACCACTTTTAACATATGCCCCTTTTATTTAAAGAGAAATTTGTAACCCATCTCCAGAAGAGATGACTATCTGTACCTTAAGGAGGTCTCTAATGAGACGGTCGATGTTTTTGATCCTGACGTTTGCGGCTCTGTTTGTGCTGCAAGTATCTAACGCACTTGCTTTCCATGATGAAGGCGTTGCGTACTGCTCGGGCTGCCACACCATGCACAATACGGATGGCAATGGCAACTTGATCGATCCGACGGGCCAAGGTTACCAGTATTTGCTGAAGCAAGCGAATGCGACGGATCTTTGCTTGTCCTGCCACGCTACCAGCCGCGGCGCGGTTTGGGGTAGCGATCCTATGGCCCCGCCGGCCGAACGCGGCCCGGGTAACTTTGCCTTCTTGCTGGAAGACAACATCAACGACGGCCACAATGGCGGTTCCAATCCGATTCCGGGTTGGCGCGCTGGCCACACTGTCATTTCGCCGAGCCGCGGCACGGTGGTTGACGGTTTGAATCCGGTTGCTCCGGGCGGTACCTATCCGGCGTCTGCGCTGGGCTGCACGAGCTGCCACGACCCGCACGGCAACATGAACTATCGTCTGCTCTACGGCGCTGGCGACCATGTCGTGTCCGGTAACTACAACTTTACGCAAGCTGCCCCGATCGCTGAAGGTCTCCCGTTCTCCGGTACCGGTTCGACGGAAGCCCCGAACAATCACATTGCGTACAACAGCGGCATGAGCGCTTGGTGCTCGAACTGCCACGGCAACTTCCACAACAATCAAGATCAATATCGTCACCCCAGCGGCGTCACGATGAGCTCTGTGATTCAGAACGTCTATGACACCTACAATGGCACGATTGATCAACACGGTGGTGCGCATGCGACGGCGTACTTGACGCTCACTCCGTTTGAAGATCCTGAAATGACCGTGGACTGGACTGCCGGTCCGGATGGAAACAGCCGCGTGAGCTGTATTACTTGCCACCGCGCACACGCCACCAGCGGCCAGAATTCCGGCCGTTGGGACTTCAACATTCCGTTCTATGAAGAAGACGGTGTTGAATCCGGTTCGTACGTTATGCCGCAGCCCGGCAACTACGGCGATCCGAACCAACGTTCGCTGTGCAACAAGTGCCACAACAAGGACGTGAACGACGCGATGCCGTTCTAAGATGGATTGACTTGGGATGAGGGCGGCACATGCCGCCCTCATCCGCAGGTTTCCGTCTTAAGTTAGTTCCCCGTACGCGACTCCCCGGTGTTGTTTCTCCCCAGTTCTGGCCGGGGAGTCGCGGTTCTTTTTCGAACGTAGATCTTTGTTTAGTCGTTTTATCTTAGGCCCCCTTATTGGCCATGTCGCAGGTGTTGCGCAGGACCGATTGCAAGACTATATTCTTGCTGACCCGGTCCTTCTTTTTGCTCCGTCATGTGACAGATAAATGCTTACAAATCGCAACTATTCTTGATTATATTCAATAGCTCTTATGCGAGCGCCATCCCGACATAGCGGCCGCGTGCTTTTCTGCCTAATTACTGTTATCTTGCTGAGTTGCCAGAGCACCGTTTTGGCCGACTGGGGAGGCACGATCACAGGAACTGCGGCGAGCACTGAGTCTGACGGGGTGAATTCGGCGTCCTACGACCAGCAGTATACTCTTTACAATTCGGGCCGGCCCACGCCGACGGTTCGCTATTCGCTGAGCGGACTCTTCAGGCATTTTCAGACTCGTACGGGATCCGGCCCATATTCATGGCTTACCGAGGCCCGTCCGACCGGTGCGATGGATTGGCATACGCCGCTTCTTGATTTTCGCGGCGACGCCTCATACCGGGCAGATCGCGACGAACTGGGTTCGACTAAGCTGACTGGCGGCGCGGCATCGGTTCGCGCGCAGACAAATTTGCTCAATTTTCCGATTCTTTACGGAGTGTCAAGTTGGGCCAAGAACGTCAACGATCTCGAGCTCATTGGCTACGACACACGCACGCGCACCTTGTCCGCGGGCGGAACGTACAGCACGAACAGGGTTTTCGCAAACTACGAGTACTCCGATTTGCTGACGCGCAACGTGATAACGGGCATTGACCGAACGACGCGCAGTCATACCGGGAATTTGGAATTGAACCGGTCGTTTGTCAAAAACCTGGTCAACTTCCAGACCAACTATCAGATTTCGTCTCGCACCGAATCAGATAACTCGCAGATAACCGGCGAAGTACTGCGCACGCTTCAGGCGTCAGCCGGACTTTATCTCGCCGATCCGTCGCCGGATTTTGACGTTCTCGAGAGCACACCTGCTCTGATTGACGGTTTGGTCGGAATTCCCGCGGGTCCAGATTTTGATCTGGTCAACGGGACGACGCACAATTTTGGTTTGGATTTCGGTGTGCCGTTGCTTGTAGACCATTTGCATCTGTACGTGGACACGTTAAGCACGGTGCAGTTTACGTGGACGATTTGGATCAGCTCGGACAATTTGAATTGGACGCCGATTGGCTCAAACCTCGCGGCACCCTTTAATTCGCTGTTCATGCGATACGAGTTTGCCTTCGAGCAAGTGCAAACGCGGTACATTAAGGTTTCGGTGTCGCCGCAGCTTCTGAACACTCCGATTGAAGTCACCGAGCTGCGCGGTTTGATTGCGGGCACGGGCGACAGGTCCAACAGGGAATACACGGATCAGCGCGGTTCAGCGAGGATCCAAATTCAGCCATCGAAGTGGCTCAGCCTTGACGCCGCGGGGGACGCTCTCCGCCAAGGCGCATCGCTGACTTCCTTGGCGCGCGAAGAAGACGGACTTCAAACGTCGCTTCGGTTTCATCCCGCTCGGCTGGTGGATTTTTCGACGCGGTACCAGTGGAACCGCACGAATTACACGGATTCGGATCAAGAAGAAGGCAACACGTCATCCGCCAACACGATTTTGCGGTCGCAATGGAGCCGCGCAGTCAGCACGGCGGTGAGCGTGGATCGCGGCGAAGAGAAGACGGCCAACATCCTTGTTCGCCGGAGCGAAGCATCGAGATTGGAGCTACGCGCGCTGCTTTTGCCGTTCCTGCGCTACGCGACGCAATTCAATTACTCCGAAGACGAACGGTTTGACAGCCCGGACAAGATTTTTTCGCGGACGTTTTCGAATTCGTTCGAAGGTGATCCGACAAACCGTTCGCAGATCAGCATCACCCATCGATATGAGACGCGCACGGCGCGCGTTTCCGCGGTTTTGAAGTACAGAGTATCGCTTTCGGGGCGGCTGTTGTACCGTTTGACGGACACGGTAAACCTGACAGGAAGCGCGACGACGTCCACGGATCCCCGGCGCGATGACCGTACCTACGACGGCATTTTGTCGTGGACGCCGACTTACAAGTTTTCAATCGGCGGAGCCGTGAACAGAATCGAAGGCACGAGCACGGCGGCATCGAATCAATATTCCATACAGACCATTTATCACTGGTCTGTCCGTACGGATGTAACAGCATCCTATTCGTTCAATGAGCGCGAAAACGACATGTCGACCTCTTCGGCCCGGCTTTCGTTCGCGACGCGGTTTTAGTATTTATTCAACCGTTGCCAGTTATGAAATCACTTAAATATGCTCTAACGCTCGGACTTATTTGGCTGTTGGCAGGATGCGCGGCACGGCGCTCGACTGTTTTCATTCACCCGGAATATGATTTCGGAGCGATTGAGCGCGTGGCAGTAGTCAACTTTGAAAATCTTTCCGCTGATCAGGGCGTTGCGGGCTACGCGACGCGGCTGTTTCTGACCGAACTCTTGGCGGCTCAGGTATTCGACGTGGTCGAGCCGGGGGAAACGGCGCGCGTGTTGCGGAATATCGGTCAATCTCGCGGCGGCGAACTTGATTTAGCCGGATTGAAGACGATGTCCGACTCGCTCGGAGTTCAGGCTGTGATTTTTGGGTCGGTGGGAGAAGCCGGACAGATAGCCGGACGCGGAACTCAATCAAGTGTCGTAAGTTTGAATGCGCGTATGGTTGATTGCGAGACGGGTCACACGGTTTGGTCGTCGGCAGTCAGTATCGGCGGGCCGGGGACTTTTTCCCGGATGATGGGAGTGGGCGAAGTGACGCGCAGCGAAGCCGTACAGCGCGCCGTGCGCAAATTGATAAAGAGCCTGATTAGCTGATGTACCGCTCACGCGTGACGGCGTTGGGTTTCGCGCTGCTTTTGGCGTGGACTCAGGCGGGCGCTCAACTGCGAGTCGCTCTTCTGCCGTTTTACAATGCATCTGCCGCTGAAACGGCGCGGGAGATTTTTGACGAATCTGCCCGGCACATTCTCGAACGGCGCGGCATAGTATCTGTAGACGCGGATTCGGTGAACGCAGTTCTGCGGTCACTGCGCATCAGGAACACTGCAACTCCTGTAAAAGAAGATTTGCGCGCGCTGGCCGATTCGTTGGACGTTTCGTTCGTGCTTCTGGGAACGATTCACAGATTCACGCTCGACAGCACTTTTTCGGAAGCGTCGCTTTGCGCGCGGCTGATTGACGTCTCTTCCATGCGCATGATTTGGAACGACTGCGCGGTCGTCGCAGGAGGCGGTGGACATGCACTGGTGTCAAGTCCCGTGCATCGCAAAGCAGGCAAGCTCGCGAAATCCGCCGCGAAGAAGCTCTTTTCCTCGATCAAGACCAACAGGCCGGAACAACGCTATCATATTGACGAGCTCGTGGTATCACACCAGTCAAAAAAGCAGCGCGTGGCCTGCACGACCGTTGCCGTGATACCACCCTTGGACGAAGCGGAAGCCTCATTTTCAGGGGATATGATCGGCGACTTTTTGGTGGAGTCATTGATGAAGCGCGGATTTAATGTGGTAGATCCCGGCCAAGTTCGCGAAGTGATGCTGCAAAGCGAAGATCTTCGCCACGGCCAGTCCGTACGCGCGGTCAGCAGTGCGCTGGCAGAGAATCTCGGCGTGGATCTGGTGGTCACGGGCACGGTCAGCGAGTTGACGACGGAGCGTCACGTCAGTTTGGGGGCGAATCCGGAAGCGGGGTTTGAGTTGCGCATGATCGATCCCGCCACCGACGTCGTGGTATGGGCGGAGTATTTTCGCCGCAGCGGCAAGACCGGATCGGGCTTTTTCGGCGTCGGCGCTATCCACAGTCCGGCGAAATTGGTACGCAATATGGTTGACGGAGCGGTCTCCGACTTGCGAGTGATCCGCCGCAAGAATTCAATTACAGCACAATAATTAAACGTATGACGAAGATATTTTCGCTGGTTCTTTCGCTGTTTGTCACTCTGACGACGGCATTCGCAAGTGAATCCGTCGTGATCGCCACGGTAAACGGCGACGAGATTACGACGGACATGATGGCCAATGAACTGGCGCACATCCACTCGACTCAAAGCGAGCAAGTGCATCGCTCGGATTTCAGCGTGGACCGGCTCCTGCAGAGAATGATCAACGACCGTCTGTTGATTCAGGACGCGTACGACCTCGGCATCAACGAAGAAAAAGACGTCGTGGACGCAGTCCATTGGTTTCGCGAGACGTCGGCCTACCAAATGCTGCTCGACGACATCGCCCCAAAGGACATTACCGTTTCCGACGAAGAGCTTCTCGCCGCATTTGAAAAATACTACCGCCGCGCGATGCTCCGCATGATTTGCGTGTTGGACTCGTCTTTGTCGTGTGCGATCGCCGACAGCATTCACGAAGGCGTTTCAATGGCGTCGCTGTCGAGACGGTATGCGATTGACCGTTTCAAGGACTTGGGCGGCGACGCCGGAGTCACTGCTCTGTACGATATTCCCGAAGACCTCGCGAGCAAGCTCGAGGCGACACCGCAAGGCGAATTGGTCGGCCCGATGTTCCTGTGGGACACGTGGACGGTCGTTCGCGCGGAAGGATTTCTCCCCCCCGACGAAGCGATCTACGACAGCGTGAAGACTATTTTGCGTCGGCAGATTTTGATTGACAAAGGCGCTCAAATCCGTCGCGCGTTGATTGCCCGCGAAGGCGCGGATATACCGGTGTGGGTGGATTCGGCGGCCGTAGATGAGATTCCTTATCTCGCGTTGTCCGGCAAAGACCCGAAGGCCGTTCCCGTAATGCGGGTCGGCAAGAGCCGCGAGCTCTTGGCGACGGATCTGAAGAACAAATTCATCCACCGCACAGTGGGTCAAGCGACCCGCGAAAAACATGAAGCGGTTTGGGAAGTCGTCGATGAGCAATATCAAGTAATGATGCTCAAAGAGATCGCGAAGAAGAAATCGTACGTTGACGATCCGCGGTTGGACAAAGATGCCGGCGCGTTTCGCGATTCCATGATGCTCGTGACGTATCTTCGTTCCGTGATCGCACCGACGATCAAGATCAGGGACGAAGAAATCAAGCAGTATTATGATTCACATCCGGACGATTTCTACGGAACGGGTCGCGTCCGTGTGGGAATTTTGACGCGGGAGACACTCGGCGAGGCACAAGGGGATTATGAAAAACTTCTTGCGGGAGCCGATTTTTCGTGGATGGCAAAACAATTTTCGACGGATGAATTCAAGGATCGCGGCGGACTGCGTGACTGGATAAAGACCAGCCAATTCCCGCGCGACATCGCCGCACAGCTTGACACCTTGGCCATTGGCGGCTATCTTCCTCCGATGTCCGGCGACCAAGGTTTCGTGGTGATCAAACTTGTGGACCGCGAACCGGGAGAACGCATGACGCTCGACGAAGTGCGGGCCGGAATTCGTTCACGGTTGGAGTCTCAGAAACAATATGCGGCGATAGACGCAACCGTCAGCGAGTTGCGCGTCGACTCAGACATAAAAATCAACGAAGACGCCTTGCATTTGCTCCAAGTCTCGGGCCCGCAGGGTAAATAATCAAGAAGTCATAGACGTTACTTGGACGAGGAGCAGTTTCTCCTCAAGAGTATAATGCTACATCGAATCGTACTACTGATCGTATTCGCAACTTTGGGACTTTTCGCGCTGGATACTCACTCCGGTGCACAGGCTCAAGTGAAACGCGGATCCCGTTTCAGCAAACAAAAAGACTGCCTCGAGTGCCACGACGCGAAAGACTACCGCGGTAAATTTGCACACGAACCGGCGGAAAAAGGGGATTGCGCTGCGTGTCACTTGCCGCACGGCAAGGTTGGGGCGCTGCGACTTAAAGACACGGGCACTGCGCTTTGTACGTCGTGCCACAGCGCGGATTCGCTGCATTTGAACGCGGAATTCGTACACGATCCGGCGCGCTCGGGCAAGTGCCTCGATTGCCATGATCCGCATCGCGGACAAGCGAAAGGATTGCTGAAGGCGGAGATTCCCGGATTGTGTATCGAATGCCACGACGCGAAGCAATTCGAAGGCACGCACAAACATAAGCCGATGACCGACGGCTGCACAGCATGCCATGACATGCACGGCAGTGACCACGGAAATCTTCTCGTGCAGGAACCGGCGCAGCTTTGCGCGAGCTGTCACGCGAAGGCTGACGCCACGTTCGCCAAACAGCACGCGGGTTATCCGGTCGGCGGCAAAGACTGCGCGCAATGCCACGTGCCGCACTCGTCCGAAGTAAAGGCTTTGCTTCCGTCGACGGTGCATGCGGCGATGGAAGGTCCCTCCTGCTCAGATTGTCATAACGCTCCCGGCGACGCAAATCCCTTTTCGTTGGTCGGCAGCGAGCGCGAAGTCTGCATGGGCTGTCACGATCCGATCGAAAAGTATGGTGACAAAACACATGATCCCGTGCAAAGCGAGAATTGCACGGAATGCCACAATCCGCACGCCACTCCGCGCAAGAGCCTGCTGAAAGCCGGCGACGCGCAAGTTTGCGGCGAATGCCACTCGGCGGAACTCGATAAGACGAATCTCGCTCACGGGCACGCCGCAGCCAAAGACGCTTGCACGACCTGCCACGACGGGCACGGCAACATGGACGACGCGCTTTTGAAAACCAAAGGCAACGATCAGTGTTTGCAATGTCACGACAATATCGCTGAGGCGCTCAACCAGCCGGTGACGCACGCGGCGATGAAACTCGGGAAGTGCTGGAGTTGTCACGATCCGCACGGCACGAATGCCGACAAACTTCTGAGCCAGCCGGAAGGCGACTTGTGTCTGAAGTGTCACGACAAGTTGACGCCGGACTTTGCCAAGCGCGTCGTGCACCAACCGTTCCGCCGCGGAGACTGCGGAGGCTGTCACGACGTACACGGCGGCAGCAACGATCATTTGCTTTCGGCAACGGACAATTCGCTGTGTCAGAAATGCCACGAGGTTACGATGAAGATCGCCGACGGCAACACAGTGCATCCTCCGTTCGAAGACGGAGCCTGTTTTGATTGCCATGCTCCACATGCTAGCAATCACAACGGACTGCTAAATGCTTCAACGGCGTCGACGTGCACCGAGTGCCACAGCGAAATAGCCGACGAAATCAAGCTGGCAAAATCCGTTCACCAGCCGGTTGCTGACGGACAATGTACGGCCTGCCACAGTCCGCACCAAAGCGCCAACCGCGCTCTGCTGCTTGCCAACGCCGGACAGCTTTGCATCACGTGCCATGCGGATATCGAAACGGCGCGCAACTCCACGTTCCCGCATCCTCCGGCGAATGCGGGAGAGTGTTTGAACTGCCACAATCCGCACACGAGCAAGAACAAGGGTCTTCTGACGGAATCGATGCCGACCCTTTGTTTGGATTGCCACGTTACGGATACTCCGGAATTCCGGGCGTCGCATTTGGATCAAAACGGAACCAATCTAAATTGCGGAATGTGTCACGACGCTCACGGCTCGAACGTCGAGCATATGTTGATGAACGTCCAGCACGCACCGTTTGAAGATAACGATTGTTCAGCCTGCCACACGGCGGGAGCGGAAGGAGGCAACCGATGAAACGGACCATGTTCTTACTTTGCGTGGTCGCAGTGCTGCTGAACGTACGCGGCCTCTTTTCGCAACAGTTGCCGAAAGTAGATCAGCGCAAAGCCTGTCTTGAATGTCATGACGATATTTCCGATGAGTTGAAACTACAGGACGTACACGGCCCGGTCGAAGACGGCGAGTGCAGCGCATGCCACAATCCTCACGCCGCACGGCACGAGAATTTGCTGGTGGACGCTGAAGGAACACTTTGCGCAAGCTGCCATGACGAAGCACACGATTGGCGCCGCAGATCGAACCAGCACAAACCCGTTGAAGACGGAGAATGCACACGCTGCCACAGACCTCACGCTTCGGAGAACAACGACTTGCTGGTTGCTTCAAGCCGCGACCTGTGCGCCACGTGCCACACTGAAGTTCGCGATTGGATGGGAAAGAACACGACGCACGCACCGATGCGCGTAGGCCAGTGTTATAAATGCCACGACGTGCACGGCAGCGACCGTCCGAATCTGTTGACGAAAGACGCGTCAGATTTGTGTATCACGTGTCACGGGAATCTACAGAAATTGCGCGAACGCCACGTCGGTTTTGATCCGGTCGGAAAGAACTGCGCGGCCTGTCATGATCCGCACGCGAGCGACTCGCCGTCCTTGGTGATGAGCAACAAGCACGTGCCGTTTGAAGATCACGACTGTTCGGCGTGCCACGGACAAGCAAAACCGGACGGAAGCTATCCGCTCAAAGCGGCCGTTCAAACGGTATGCAGCGAATGTCACGACGACGAAGCTAAGCACTTCGCGAAGTTTATGCCTCACGGCGCGGATGACCAGAATTCATGTGAGATGTGTCACAACGGTCACGCGTCCGATCAAAATTCTCTATTGCTTTCCAGTCAGAAGAATCTGTGCGTGAAATGCCACGATCCGTCGCACGGAGTTGAAACGGTCGGCAACAATCCGCACACGAAATACGCTTGCACGAAATGTCACGATCCGCACGGCAGCGCCAACGCCGGTTATTTGACCAAGCCGCCACTTGAGCTTTGCGTCGAATGTCACCAGCATGAGCACCGCAGTGCGCACCCGATTGGTGACAAATTTACCGACCCGATTACGGGCGGCCCGCTCGGCTGCACGAGTTGCCATGATTTGCATTCGTGGGAAGGCGAGCCGTTGTTGGTCGCGTCCGGCGACCGCGATTTGTGCGTGCGCTGTCACCGCGACAAATAACCGAACTATTTAAAAGAGAAAAGCCCGGACAATTTGTCCGGGCTTTTTTCATTCGCCATGAAACTTAGTTTTGGCTTGCAAAGTCCGCTCGTCGAAACAGTAATGCTGAGATCGCGAACAAAAGGGCAATGCCTGTATTCAGGAAGATGACTCCGATGATTCCGGGCGACTCCTCCGCCGTAAATTCTGGAGTCCAGACAATCATGGCAACAAATGGAACGATTGCCTGAACAATCGCAGTTGCGATCAACGCGTACTTCATGCCGCGCGGGCGGAGTCTCGCTATCGCCGCGCCGACCAAGCCGGTTGCAATGACACCGAGGTAAAGCAGGTTCGCTGGATTGTTTTCCGAACCGATAAGTCCTACTGCCAAATTGATCCAGACCAAAACGAATGCGGTCGAGACCGCAAGCCCAACAGCCGCTTTGTAGGCAGCATCGTTCCGCAGTCCCGCAACCAAGACGTACGCGATACCCGCACTTAACAAAAGAGCGCCCATCACAATGAAGTCCAATACTGACCAGTTCACTTCATTCGAGACTTGCATCGCGACGAGCGGGATCATTAGCAGCAGAACGGTTGCAGCGACCAACATGGCAAGTTGGCGTTTCATTTCGATCAGATTCCATCCCATAGCATGCGTCCCCTGAATACTCAAGAAATTTGCCCTGTCTAACTATATGTTACGAAGCCACGTCAAAGAAGTTCCGCGCATAAAACAAGACTCCCGGTCATAAATACCGGGAGCCCAATATCATTTAGCAATCAGGCGATCACGAGAACGCGTGGTCTACTTTCCACTCTTTCCAGACGTTTCCTGCCAGTTCAAATCCCGGCTTCAACGTCGGTTTTCCGGGTTGCCAACCAGACGGAGTGACCTCGCCAGTCTTAACGACGTGTTGGAAGGCCTGTAGTTGCCGGAAAAGTTCGGAAACATTTCGTCCCACTTCGGGTGTGAGAATTTCGGCGCCGCGAATAACGCCTTCAGGATCGATAATGAACCTGCCGCGAATGTCTACTCCAGCGGCGGCGTCATACACGCCGTAAACTTCACCGATTGCTCCACCTGCGTCGGAGAGCATTGGGAACGGCACTCCGCCGCTAACAATTTTCGACAGCTCTTGTTCTTGCCAAATCTTGTGCGTGAAACGGCTGTCGGTGCTGACCGCCAAAATTTCGACGCCGAGTGCTTTTAGGTCTTTGTACTTGACTGCGACCGCAGCCAATTCCGTCGGTCAAACAAAAGTGAAGTCGCCGGGGTAGAAGCAGAGCACAACCCACTTTCCCAAATACTCCGACAGTTTGATATTTTTGAAAGTTCCGTCCATCAAAGCGCCGGCTTCGAAATCGGGAGCCTTCAAACCTACTCTCGCGGTCATACGAGGTTCCTTTCCTGATGCGGTTGGTTGGTCCGCCGCGGGCTTGGCCTCTTTGGTCAGCACCCCGGCGGCAGCAGACAAGCAACCTTCCTTTTTGTCCGCCATGTTTTTCGTCCTTTCGATAACAGAAAAAAACGCGAGTAAGGCAATTCTGGAAAAAGCGCTCCATTACTCGCCTTTTAGAACATACGAAGACTATGAAAGGGATTCAAGCAGAAACTCTGGAAACATGAAAGCGCAAGCCTTTATCATTACAACCCTCTCAAGAACTTCAGCAATCACCCAAAAAAATCGAAGAGGCAAGATTTCTGGGCCCCCGAGAAAGACAAAGCCCCTGACATTCTCATGTCAAGGGCTAAGTCATCTGCGGAGAGAGGGGGATTCTATAAACCTTATTTTCTTATGCCAAAGATAATACAGAAGTTCTGCGCTAATTCCCGGTCATGACTAAACTTCCTTGCGCCATAAGCTTGTCACGATTTGATACAATTTTGCACCGTTTGACCTCCTCCGTGGCACAAATCTGGCACATTACGGGCTGCGTTTCGCGGGCCGAGCAAGATACGTATCAAGATCGGTGCGTCGGAATCTCTTCTGCCGTGTCCGCTTCAGCTCGCCTGATGCCGCTAGCTTATACACCTTGCTCGTTGAAACACATAGGTATCTCGCGGCTTCCTTGGTGGTCATCACATTCGGTACCTGCGGATCGCCAGTATTTGCATGTCCCACAAGCGCCATGCTAACGAGGTATGACCGAAAAGGAACGTCATGCAAATTTGCTTTGAACTTGGCGAACATACCATCCGTATCTTTGACTATTCGCCCCGTAAGCTCCCACGCCCCAGAGGAACCCACGGTAATCCAGTAGTGAAAGCTTGACTTCGTCGCATAAACTTGCAAGCGATCTTGCTTTTGAATGACCACATTTTGAAGTCTGTGATTTGGCCGAAGGATGATCGAAACCACATCGCCTCTTTCAAGGTCTTCAACTACATGCACTACCCCATTCGCATTTGCGACATCCCGACAGCAGCGGATCCGCGATTTGGTCGTCGCCCAGTCAATATCGTACATACTATCAATCTTGCCAATCGTTGACTTCGGCTCCATTGGTGGGTCAAAGGACAAGTCGAGGCGCCTCGCGGCGCCAGCGACGTCCAAATATACAATGTGGTGGCTGACTAACACGGTTGTGCTCCTCTACCACGGCACCTTGCCACGGGAAGACTTTTTCTTGGTGGTGGTTGTCGACTTCTTTTTGCTCGTTTTGACTAGCTTCTCAGTCTTTTGGGCAAGCGCATCCTTCTCTGATTGCATCGAGGAGTCAGGAGTTTCAACAACCGGCCCCAGGTCATATTTCCGCACCAACTCCGCAAGCGTTCCTTCAAAATCGCTTATTCCCCGCACTATTGAATCTCGCTGATTCTCAAGGTCGTGAATCTGCTTTTGGATTATCTCCGCCTTTTGTTTGTCGTGTTCCGAAATCTTTGCGCTCCTGCGGTCGCCAATTTCAGACATAATCCAGAAGCGTTGTGCTTTCATGTCTTGAATCGTCGATTGAAGCTCGGTCGCTCGCGCGCCATCTTGGCGAAAGTTCAATGTAGGTAGCGGTAACTTGGCGGTTGCGTCCGCAAGGCTCGCCCAAAGCAGTTTTTCGAATTCGTGCCGATCCACATATTCCGCGTTATCGCTACCAACAAAATACAGACATTCATAGCGTAGACAAGTTGTACGGCAAATCTCCATGTCGCTACCGAAGAACTCCGTTGCAATCGATGATAGCGGCTCTAAAGCGCGGAGCCATCGTTTAGTTGTTATTGGATTCATCTCTTACCTTTCCGAATACAGATTTATTTTGTGATTCTCTATTTTGTCTGGCGCGCACAGCCCAAATAGAACCATGCGCGCCAAGTATCTGTCAGTAATCCGAGTTCAGAACTCGATTAGGTCCATCCAAGTTCCGATGCATTGAAGTCCTTTGTTGCGATTGCAACAACATATCCGTTCCGCTTCGGATGAAGATCAATCCGCTTCCCAATGACATCTTCGAGAACTTCGACCTTGATAAATCGGAGAAACTTGCCTAACGTCGTCATTGAATTTATCTTCCCATCGCTGTCAAGTTTGAGCCAAAATCCGTGAACCGCAAGTTTGCCATTGCGGTCACGTACCCAAGCCTCGTTCACACTGATAACCATTGCCGGATGTGTTTCGACATCGATTGCAACGCGCGGCAGCAGTTTGCCGTCTTTGTCAAGAGCGTCCTCATAACGCACTCCCACAATTGTTCCGACAATCTTCATCGAACCAAGACGCAAGCTGAGTACGTTTTCGGTGTTGGGCGAGTTTGCGAAACTACTACCGTCGCAAACTTGAATTGGCTTGTTTAATTGCTCATCATTCATTGAATTTTTTCCTTCTGTAGTGAAGCTGTATGAAGTATCTCCAAGGCTATACCTTGCGCAAAAAAAAAGACCTGCAAGCGCTTCCATTGAAGGAAATGCCATCAGGTCATGACTAGGTGCCGCCGGGTGTTAGCCCAGTTGCGTTGTTTCTTGAATATTTGCTGAGCGCGTTGTCAACTTTGCCCCAAAGTTGGCGCAATAAACGGTCGCAGACTAATATACGGAACTAATTCGATTGGTGCAAGAATCCTATTAAGGTCTGCTTTGCCTTCTCTGTTTTATCGCAAACTTCATTGAAGTACAATTGAGGAATCGAGATCGCACTGTTTCTAACCAACGGAAGTAAACGTGGATAGGAGACAAAAACAGGACAGTGGAATTGCGGGGAGTCGGACCAAGCGTGGTTCAGCAAATGGAAACAATCGGGGTCAAGTGGCAGTCAACGATGTGACCCGCGTCAGAGGAACATGCCTCGCTTGGTTATTCGGATATTGGCTTTTGTACACAGAAGCAGTTAGGTGGGTAGCTACACGAACGAAAAAGCACAAGACACGTAGAAGTACTCACAGAATTCTTAGTCAGACTTTGCTGCAACAACAACAAGCTTGCCAGCTAGACCTAGAATCTCCTCAAGAGGTAGCGTCGCGCGCGAGATGCCCGACACAAGGACATCCATTGCCTTGCTGTTATAGCTCCTTTGGAGCGCAGTGAACGCACATAGAAGAAGTGGGGAATACTTGAAATAGAGTGGCGACGTTCCATGCTTCTGCGTTGAGACCACTTTGAATCCTGATTTATCCAGTAGTCTTTGAAGTGAACGTGTCCCGTGGTGAACCACGTGGAAAGGAGGGTCCCAATACGGCCAATATCTACCTGAGAAGCCAACGAGCCTACCTCCGACATCGGGAACTTCGATTACAAGCAGTCCGCCTTGTTTCAGACACTTTCTTGCCTTTGATAGGCTCGCAGTCTGCTCTTGCTCGTGCTCAAAGTAGCTCCAGAACGAAACAAAGTCGAAATGGTCTTCTGGAAGCTGAGCATCAAGAAAAGCACTGGCAAAGAACTTGCCTTCGGGACATTCTGCCCTCTGATGTGCAATCGCAGATGGGTCAATATCTACACCCCAAACATCCCAGCCAAGTTGATAACAGTTATTCAAGAAGCTTGAAGTACCACAGCCAACATCCAAGAAGACGCCGATGTGATCCTTGCCAAAGGACGACGATGTTATTCCAAGCCGTCGACTCCGGCTTCTCTTGTGCGTCCACTCTATGTACGGTCTTTTACTATCCAACTGTCGGTTGGAGTAGAGACAAACATCACCATAAAGAAACTTCATCAAGCTTTTGTCGGGCGACGGTCGCAAGTAAACAGCTTCACATTTTGAACATTTAACAAAGCAAAACACTCTAGCGAAACGAGGGTCATATCGCTCCATTCTAATACAATGTCCGTTGGTGCCACAACACGGACATGGAAGATCTTGCCAGTCAACTTCGGGGACTAAGAATGTAAGTCGAAAAAGGTCTATTGCGAAATTTGAGTCAATAATGAAGGCGTCAGAGAGCGAAGGGCTTCCAGTCTGTAGAATCTTTCTTGCGAACAGATCGACAAGTACTTCTCTCTCCTCAAGCGAGAAAGCTGCCCTTACACCAGTAGCGGCGTTAAATGCGACGCAATAGTTGAAGTCATCTGAAATTGAAACAGATGGATGAACTCTGAAATGCACTTTTTGAGCTAGCTATAGACTGTATATCTTAGTTTTGGTATTCCGCTAACGTTTCATACGACCAACTTATGAGCAGAAACTTGTCCAGAATCTTAGTAGTTTCTTCCTTACTGAGTCTGCAATCAGCCATGATCCGCGATTGAATTTCTCCAATTGTCGTATTACCGTCAAAATATTGCAAAAGTCGATGGTAATCCTCGGTGGCAATAAATTCAGCCTCTTTTCTTCCTTTCTCAGTCACCATCGTGAGATAACATCTGTCTTGGTTTTGTCGCCGAACTTCCAAGTCGTGACGCAACTCAAGAACTCGATTACTGTCCGACTGAGTCGTCCAACTGTTTGTGTAAGCTGTAGCATTCTCGAGAGACTTATGTGCAAAACACCCGCCGTGGCAGATACCAGGATATGACTCACAAGTTTCGCACTGACTAAATGGCAATTTGCATGATCGCAATGCCCGCGAGATTTTGTCGAAATATGCGACGACCATATCAAGACTATCATATGAATTTGCGTCAAGCGAAAACAAGCCCGCAAGAGGCAAACAGTATGCTGCTTTGCCGTCTGGAAGGAAGTCAACCGTTGGCTCACATGTCGTTATCTGGGTGGAACCAATAAGGTCCAGCCGTCTTTCTTGTTCAACGTTCCACATGCATAAAATAGAAGAGTGGTCGCCGACTGTTCGGGCACCAACAGCAAAAAGCGCTTCTGACATGTCCACAAGCCTATCGGCATATAAGGCATAGTCACTAATTGAAACAGACGAGTTAGGTGTATTGCGGTCATTTGTTGATGGATGAGCGAGCGCCCAACGAACCTGGCCTATCCCGAATTCACTGGCCAGATCGACGATATGATCGAAACAAAACATAGGGGAGAGAATGGTTATGCCCAAAGTGCATTTAGCGGAGGGAATTCTACGAAGTATACTTCGGAGCTTTTCCCATTCTTTCGCGCGATAATCTTCTCGGGGCAAAACACCTAAAAGGAAGGAGATTCGCTGTGGATCTATTTCGGAAACTAGTCGCTCAATGCTATCGGGCCAAATACCGTTAGACTTAAGGTGTATGTCTAGGCCATAAGACAGAATTGCTTCAGCGATCCGTCCGAATTGGGGGTGGAGTGTCGGCTCGCCTCCAGTAACTCCAGCATAGTTGACTCCGGCATCAGCAAGCATGCCGCACAATCTATCAACGACTGGAAGTGGCATCCAGTTGGATGCTCCCCTTTCAAGGCCACGAGTGAAGCAGTAGTCGCATGCCTTATTGCAGCGCGAGCCAATTACTAAATTGAACGGCATGGTGACCCAAATCAGAAGATGCCATCGGTTGGAAACTTGCGGTAGCGTCCCATGTCGATCTTCAACGGTGTAATTCGCAGGTCAGCGAACTTGTTTGCTTGTTCTGAAGACTGATCAGATTGAGACGAGTCAGTTTGCTTGACTTGGCTCTCTCCGCTTGGTTTTTTTGGTGTGGTATTTTCGTCGGTTTTCTTCATGTTACATTTCCGAGAGCAGTGCGGTCAGGACTTCTCTCTGTCTTGTGCTTAGTGATAGTAGGTCAATCCAGTTTTTGATAGTAAAGCTCCTTGAACAAGCTACTTAGGTAATCAATAGCGAACTCGGCGGACCCCCGTGTTATTATAGTGTGTACCTTTCCGCGATTCAACACAACCACTCTATCCGCATATGATATGGCTTCTGAATGCCGATGCGTTACCATAAATGCCGACAGACGCTTGGAGCGAATTAGATTACTAGTGCGAGTGAGAACATCCGTTGCCATTTGAGGATCCAATGAAGCTGTAAACTCGTCGAACAAGAGAAGAGAAGGATCCCCCACGGTGGCAAGAAGTGCAACAAGACTTTGCCTTTCTCCGCCTGACAAATTACCAACTGATTCGTTCATCCGGAACTCCAAATCCAACCCCAACTCTGAGGCTAGAGACATCGATCTACTTCTGAGTCGCACGGTAGGAAATAGGAAAGGAAGAGTCCTACTCTTGTTCATAGCTATCACGATATTTTCAAGCACACTCAATTCTTCGACCAAAGCAAACTCTGATTCTTGTGGCGCAATCCCAAGAAATTTAGAACGGCGATATGGTGGCAGCTTCAAAAGGTCAATATCTGATGCCATCCTAGGTAAATCAAGAACGATGACTTCCCCACCGTCTGCGCTAATATCGCCAGAAATCAATCCAAGCAAAGTGCTCTTGCCGGATCCGTTCGGTCCGATGAAGTAGACAATTTCTCCAGGTGCAATTTCGAAGCGCTGAACATCCAAGAGAAAGCCCGGTCTCGCGCCTCTGCCCTGAAATTGTTTTCGTAAGTTCTTAATGGCAATCATGGTGCCAAGTCTACTCCAAAGGCGTCTGCCCCTCTGCGGAGCGCGTCGCGTCCACCTCTGGCTGCAACGACAACAATGCAACCTAATACAATTAGGGTGCTTACAAGTCTAAAATCTTGGGGTTGAAGCCCAAACTCCAGTGCTATCTGGATCAGAACCATGTAAAGACAAGATCCGAATATCCCGGCAAGTGCAAGGTGCAAGGCCGTTGGCCGACGAAAGAACGTCATTCCGATAAAAAGTGCCGCGACGGCCACAATAATCTGACCAGTTCCCATTTGGATGTCGGCACTGTAGGAACGTTGTGCAATCAAAGTACCAGCCAGCGCAATAAGCCCATTAGCCCCTGCCAATCCCCAGACGATTCTTCGAGGTGAAACGCCAACAGAAGAAGCCAGTCTTGGATTTGCTCCGGCTACTCTTGTAAGCAGACCTTCGCGCGATTCTAACGCTAACCATGTAAGACCAATCACCAGAACTACAATAACAGCAGTAACCGCGAGAATGCCCAATGCCCACCACGCACCGCTTGCCTCCGGCCAAATGGAAAATACTCCGTGCTCGCGAGATATGGGAAGATTTGGCTGGCCTAATATCCTAAGGTTTATTGAATAAAGCCCCATCAAGGTAAGGACTCCTGCTAGGATCTTCGGAACACGCAAGTATCTATGCATACTGGCTGTGCAGGCACCGGCAAGTATCCCCATGACAATTGATACGGGCATAGCTGCCCAGACGTTCCAGCCTTCTGCAATTAGTCTGGCGGTAACAACGCCTCCGAGCGCGAACGAACCATCTCCAGTGAGATCTGGGAACTTGATCCATCGGAAGGCGATGGCAATTCCTACCGCATAAAGCGAGAATGCCATTCCGAGCGATAGGGCCGAAAACGTCTTATATAATACTGCTTCCACTTAGATGCCTCGTAGCTTAAGGCGCGGAGACTTGCTGTCCGTTGCGTATCCACACGTCGATGCTACTCTTAACATCGCCCACTGGTGAAACACCCAATTCTTCAGCCACCCCTTCGTTCCAATAAAGCTCCGGATCTTGGACAAATGCGATTGGAATTGTGCCGGGATTTGTCCCACTAAGAATTTCAGAGGCAATCTTTCCTGCTGTTCTGCCCATTTCTTCGTAGCTCCCACCCAAGGCGAAAAGGGCACCCGCTTCTACAGACGACCTTGTACAATCAAACACGGGTAGCTTGTTGTCCTTCGCTACCTGAAGCAAAGAGGGAAGGGCCTGATGCACAGTATTGTCTGTGGGAACGAATATCGCATCCACGTTGCCGACAAGAGCAACGGTTGCGCTGGAAACCTCGGAGGTGTTCGTAACAGTGCGTTCTACAAGCTCCATTCCAAGATTCTTGGCGACAATTCGTACCCGAGCCATCACCGCCTGTGAGTTGCTTTCACCCGAACCGAACACAACTCCGATTCTCTTGGCGTTGGGCAGTGCTTTGCTTGCAATCTCGAAGATTGCTTGGACGGGAGGAAGGTCTGTTGATGCCGCATAGTTTCGACCAGAACCGTCCCATGACGCTGCGAGCTTTGCTGCAACAGGATCCGTCACACCACCCTGCACAATTGGAATCGTCTTGGTTCGTTCCGCGATTGCCTGAGCAACTGGCGTGCCCAAAACGTAGATCAAATCCGGCTTGTCCGACACAATTTGATCCGCAATCTGGTTCGTCAACGTCACGTCATTCTGTGCATCCTTGTAGGGAAGAATCTTAATCTTCCCAGCTTTTCCAAGGTCGGATGCCATCAAAGTCTCGGAAAAACCCTTTCGCAAGTCTGCGACTGGTTCGATTTCGATGATTTGGAAGACAGCGACTTGAAACTCCAATTTCTTCATTGAAGGTGAGCTCTTGCAACTCCATACGCTAAAAGCTGCAACCGAAAGAAACAGAATAACCGCAATACTAATTGAGCGACAAATTCGACCGGGTGATATGAGACTCGAATGGTTCACTTTCGTCCTCCTTTGTGGACTCGTGCCTTGATGAGCGATTTCGAATATTTAGTCGACAGTATGAAATCCATAAATGTGTCGGATCACAGAGCTTCTGGATGATATTTCAATCCTTGTTTGTCCTTTTCTTGGATAAGTTCAGCCACAAGCTGATTAGCTAGCAACGAGCTCTCAATTCGCGTTGCAATAATGTCGACGTGCGGAATCTCGCCTTTCCCTTCATTTGCTTTCTCGTGACCCGTTGGCATTCCAAAAGACTCAATCAAGTATACTATGTCGTCTAGAACGATTACTTCGCGCTTTGCGTTACGGTTGATTTGGAGAAAGTGCCCAGGCTTCATATGGCGCCTCATTAAACGCATCAGGTCAATTGTATCGTATAGCGCATTCGCAACTCTGTCGACTAGATCGGTTTGCTGCGCGTTATCATTGCCGTTACGTGAGGACTGTTCAACTGCTTCTTTAAGCGCAGCTATATCTACACCTTGTATATCTTTCAAAATGGCCTTTCCCCCTTGTGGAAAGATTTCGCGCAGCTTCTTGGAATTTTCGGCTTCGATATTTGGTTTTGACTCAAACCACTCCAAGTAAGTTGCGGCAATTGTATATCCATCCCAGCAGAACATCCAGTGTTGATCGCGTTGTTTCAGCTTTTCTTGCAACAAGTGCTTAAACGCTGTCTTGAAACTCTCATACAATTCGTGATTTCCAGATAGTGACCCCAAAGCGGGACCAGGGTAGTAAAAGATAAATCTTGTCGGTTCTCGTTTTGCGTAACCTGAAAGATCAGAAGTCAGCTGTTTTAGAAACTGATCCATTGTTGTGATCGGATAGTACTGTTTGTACAATGAATGTACGGCAACAAACAGTCCAGATGTGGTGGCAAAGACACCAAGAGGTTCAATGAAGCATGCGACGAAGTTGTGAGTGCTTCCATTTGTCGATACATCGACGCCGTAATAGATTAGCGTTGCGCCGAAACCAATAATCAGTCCCATACTCAGCGGTTGATGCATCATATCAAACATGTTGAGTAACTCATTTAGCACAGCTTTTCTTAGGGGACGTGCTGACAGAACGAAAAGGGTGATTGATGCGGCAAGCCCCAGAAGAGCGGAAAGTAGTCCCCAATACTTTGCCATTGGAATTGGAAACCCTAGTTTTTGCTGAAGGTCATTCAGCCCCGAAGTCAGTGACCATATTGCGATCAGTGCCCATGGGATCAGAGCTATGCAAATTACAACTACTGCGCGGATCGGTGCAATGGGAGATCGACTCTCAATACTCATATCGTACTCCGAAGCCACTTGTTGATTTTTGTTTGTATTATGACAAAAGGGAACGAGGGGAACACACTCGTTCAACAGACTATTCATAGATGGGAAATCAAGTAATCGCGAATGACTGCTGCTAATCTGTTCGAATTGTGCCGCCAATCAAAAAAATGTTTGGCTAGAGAACGTTTAGTTATGTAGCTCAATTGGGAGTCGTGACGACCAGCAATCAGCTCTTTCTACATACCGTGAAGGCAAATCACTTTTTCTACTTGTTCGTTGAGCACAATATCAATCACCAAATGAACCCTAGTCTCCTTGCTTCTATTGATGACCGTGTGCACAATCGTAAAATCAGCATACCAAAGCTCGCCTGGCTTCCAATTGCACAGGTACTCACCAATTTGGAATTGGACGAGGTCGTTAGTTCGGATTGGCACATGGAGTCGGCAAGGATGCCCGATCTTTAGTGGTAGGTTATCGGTGTGGGGGTGGATGACGCCGCCCGGCGGGAGGAAGAGTAATCGAACTGCCCTAAGTGGTGCGCCAAGGCCTTCCGCGATAGAACGCATATAAGGCGTAAGTTCGGCCGCCGGTGTAAACCTAAAATACGAGGTTTCAGCACCTCGCCCTCCTGAGAGGTCTCGTTCGTTTCCATCCACTGAATGAAGCGCTATTCCGCACCACTCGCTATCGTGGTAAGGAACAAGTTCAAGCACGGGATAAGCCCTCTCGATTGCAGCAAGCTCTTCGTCAAGTATGGCGGTGTCAAACTTGGGCCCAAGTTGAAAATCAGGTCGCTCGTTACCTTCGCAGATTTTAGGCATTATTTTCAGTTATATATGAATAACAACGAGCCATTCAAGATATCTTTGTAAACCATTACTTCAATGGAGTGGTGATTCTCTGAAACTCAGATGCTTCGTTAATATGGATTCTCTGCGGGAATCGCAGCTTAGATCGTCAGCCCTGAAGTTCATTGGACATCTCTTCGACAAGAACCAATACCTCACTAAAGCTTTTTCCTGTTGCATTGGCAACCGCTTGAATGCACATATCACGAACTGCATCTGCCATGATGTTTCCATTGTCTGACCATTCAAGAGTAAGAGCGCTGATTAGCGCTTTGGCGAGCTTTTCCCTATCATCATTTCCTGGGTGATTTGTCATGTTCGTCATTTTACCGAGTCTTTCTTAGCTGCATTCAATTACGTTCACAAGATTAACTATACATGATTCAGTATCTTGTTCCAGATCATGCTGCCAAATTCTTACTACGTTGATTCCTTGTGACCGGAGTGACTTTCGCACTCGCTTATCACGCTGAATGTTTGTTCTAATTTTGACCTGCCAGAACGGAGATAGCGCACTTTCCCATGTGTTGAATCTGTGACCGTGCCAGAAATCTCCATCGATGAACACAGCGACGCGTATTCCGGGCATATAAATGTCTGGTCGTCCCAAAACAGTATTGGGATGTGTTTTGAAACGATAGCCTAAACGCCGAAGATGATATTGAACAACTCTCTCGATATCTGTATCTCGAGATCGGACACGGGACATGCAGTAGCTCCGTTGTTCCTTATTTAGCGGATCACTCATCCTCTATGACGTTTCGAAATGTTCAATATCTCCTTGCCCAAGTGCTCGGCAAACAATACAGGTACTGCATTGCCAATTTGCTGTGAAACATGTGCAAATGTTCCAACAAACTCGTATTCATCGGGAAAAGATTGCAATGCCGCCGCTTCTCGATGCGTAATGGCACGATTCTGTGTTGGGTGTCCGTATCGCCCCGTCGAAATAGTGCAACACTTACCAGTTAACGTTGGCGCAGGCTGATTCCAATGGAGGCGACCGTACACATCATAGAATCCTACTTTTGCGTCTTGATGACATTGAAGTTTCAGTCTGCGTGGCCAGTCTCGTCTGTCGCCGCCGTTCTTAGGGGTGTGCTGCATCCGTTCAAGATTAAGCGGCGACAGCCCTGCTGCTCGATGATTTGGAATAGATTTGCTTTCACTGCCTGCACGTATAGGCGGAAAGTGAGAAATCGCTTGCTTAACCGTGCGTACTGGTTCGAGTCCATCGAATCCGAATCGTGGTTCAGGAAGACTGGGCTTGCCGAATCGCGAAGCTATTAAGACAAGTCGCTTGCGAGATTGTGGAACTCCAAAGTACTTCGCATCAAGAACATCCTTTTCCACTTTGTATCCGACGCTCTCCAGCGACTTGATAAATCGTCTAAATGTACTATTCCCACTGACCTTTTCAATGCCAGGTACGTTTTCGATCAATACAAACCCCGGCTTTGCGGCGCATACTATTCGGCCGAACTCGGCGAGAATAGTTGCATCTTTGTGACGTGAAGTCAGGCGGCGCTGCTTGCTGAATGGCTGGCATGGAGCACAGCCTGCAAACAGATATTCACTGAAGTCCTTGGTCCTTGCAAACTTGCGTATTTGTGACACGTCCAAGTCGCGAATATCGCGCGAAATGAAACTCACACCAATGTTATTACGGATGAATGACTCTGCACACGCATTGTCAACATCTATGCCAGCGATTACTTCAATTCCAGATCTAACCAAGCCGTGGGTTAAGCCACCAGCTCCGCAGAAGAAGTCTATTGCTTTTAGCTTCATAGTTCGATTCTAAGGAAGTGAATCATGTATACTCTGCGCCCATTTGGTGCAGTCCCGGTCGGGAAGACCTGGTCGCCCTGCTGTTTGAATATAAGCCCAGTTAATCATCTCACGAAAAGGACTATCAATTGATGCCACTCGAACGTACTGGTCATGAATTTCATCGAAAGTAAGAAGTTCAAGTTTCTTCATATCCGCGACCATATGAGGAATATGATTTGGCAATTCAGGCAATGCAACAATGCAATCGCAGTAGCCTGAGTTTAGAAGCGACGAAGGAAATCTATTAACTATCTTGTTTTTCGGAGTATTGTGAAGATTTGCTGGTGCTAATCCCTGCATAAAAGCCGCACAACGGGCTAATAACACTGATTCAACCTTGGCGGACCTAGTTGGCGTAACCACAAGATCGCAGCTTGGTGTTAGCACTATCCTAAAAGACCTCGGATCATGGTGGTGTCCATCCTTCGACCGTAGCACATCACCTAAAACAAGGTCTTTTCCAATAGGTGGACAAATGTATTGCTCCCATGCTTCAAGCTTTTCCTCGTGGCGCGAGAGGTCATCCATTAGCGCCGCAATTCTCCGCCTTGCAGACCGTACAAGCAAATTTTTTCGGGCGTCGAAGTCTCCGGGATCTGGAAAGGCAAGGTCTGCGAGAAGACTTGTGTCTCGAAAAACGAAAGGGAACTCCCGCTTCAATGCTTGCTCCGCTGCCCTTACAGCCTTAATCGAATCGAGGAACCGATTCGCCGTTTGAAGAACGTTGTCTTCACTTCCACTTCCTTTTTGCACGGTTACATGAAATGGATGTACTTGTACTCCATCCGTATGGTCTGCAAAAGCGGTGTAGAAGATTACCGGTCGGAAATGTGTATTCCAAATCGTTTGTTGAATTTCAATACCTGTTGCATTCTCGTCAACAGGCGAGCCATGCATGATGTCTAGTACGACCAGATCAGGGTCGAAGTCTCGTGCAAGTCTTTCAAAATCTCCAAAATCACAACGTCGTGGATCGTAATTTCCTGCTTCGGCCAACTTCTCCATAGCGCTAGCGACGGCTTGTTCGTCGTCATCTACGAACAAAACACGATAAGTCTCGTTCATAATACTACCTCTTTGCAGGTAAGTCAAACCCAAAGCTTGCACCGCCATGTCGCGGCGGGTATTTACAATACATCCTACCCCCGTGATCTGATATCAATTCCGCAGCCACCGTTAGTCCCATTCCTATGCCCTCATCCCCTCGTTTCGTGACGCCAGGCAAGAAAATACGCTCGGCATCTTCTTCGTCCACGCCTGTACCACTGTCGTGCGCAAAAACCACAATACGGTCGTGCTTCTCGTCGTGGCGAACAGTGAACTCTAACAACCGATCCTCCTTCGGAGTTTGTTTGATCCAAAATAGCGTGTTTGAAATGAGATTTATGAAGACAGTGTCGAGTTCAGAAGGATTGATTTGAACGTGTGTCGTGGAACTGGGAATTCGAACCGTGACACCCAACTTCCGAATTTCGTTCTCTGCCAACTCCACGCATAGGCGGATTCGCTCTTCAACTATTGATGATCTCCGCCCACGTTTGTATCCGCGACTCGCAAGTGGAGCAAAGGTGTCTGACAGTCGTTCTAACCTTGTGACAGAGTTGGTCGCAAGTTCGTACGCTCTTTCCAAACGCTTGTCTTCTTCAATGTCAAAGGATTCATCAACCAACTTAAGGCATGCTCCAATTGCTGTCGTTCGATTACGAATCTCGTGCACAAGCATAGACGAAATGGTTCCAACGGCTGCCATGCGGCTATAATAGTAGAAACGGTTTTCAATTTCTCGTCGGGCTGCAACCAGACTTCTACCAAGTTCCTCGATGACCGGAACGACAGCTACGGCTTCCGCGCCTTCGTTCACCAGTACTTTCACAGTTTCAATTGCTTCACTTGCGCTAATCGCCGCAAATAGATCTTTTACTGGCTTGAAGTTAGGTGACTTGTCACGGTCGAAATCTCGCTCTGCTTCCATCAGTCGAAGCACTCTTATGATCAACATCTGAAACTCGCGTGTCGAAGTGTTTGATGCTAGTCGTTCTCGATCAGAGGTGTCTGTTATGTCAGGATTCTCGTCCTGGGAAATTGCCGCATAACCTACAATTTGGGTAGTACTTAGGCGGCTGCCAACGCGGCTCACACGTCTCAAATCGATTCCAAGCCAGTCACGGGAATTGTCAGATTTCGGTAGAACAAGTACGCCGTCACGATACAGAGATATCCCTCTGAATGCACTAATATCTTTCTTTATTATGTTCTTATCTAATTCCAAGTGTTCAGCAAGAATCGACAAGCCTTCTCCTGTCGTGTCCCATGCTCGAATTTCGAATTGGAATGCACCGCATTCTGGTCCGCCAGGATCCATTATGCGCTGTTCTTTCCTCGTGAGTTCAGAATATATTTGGTCCCAGATGAGTTTCAGAGCCTTGGTACGTGCTCCCTCTCCTTTTACAGGGGCATACTTGTATTGGGCTTTTATTGTTCCTTGGTCATCAACAGTCCCTTTTATCTGGTAAACTGGACTATTAAGGAAATCGGGAAACATGATCTGAACAGCCTCCCCATCCTCACTGTCCGGCCTTTGCAGAAAAATCTTGAAGTCCTCAATTCTTGTAAATGGAGACAAAAGCCTAGAGAGATTCTCTTCAAGTTCGTCGAATTCATCTTCTGTCCATTCCGACGACAAATCACTTATGCGAATGATTGTGCCATGCGAATGAAAAGGAGAGTCATCTAGTTGTTCGAGAGTTACGCCGCATTTTCTGACATCGTGGGCAGCCGCGATTTCATCCCAGTCAACAGAAAGCCTAAAGCAGTCGCTGTTCCTAGCCTGTGTTGTTATTTCAAGTTTACTTCCCAGTCGTGCGGCTGACAATCGCCCAAGGCCCTTAGCACCAGACGAACGCCTACTACGCTTGCCGCTACTAGACACTGGATTTTCTTTGCGAAATGGCGTTGCAACCACACACCATGCTTGTCGAATAATTGTATCTGTCATACCGTCGCCGTCATCTACGATCTCAATATGATCTCCGTACCTCTCGTTGAATTCAAATCTTAACCACACGTTAGTAGCCATTGCATCATAAGAGTTCTTGATCAACTCGATTAGTGCGACAGTGTCACTCGTTACCAAGTCAGCCCCCAATGCCGCGAACACCCGCGGGTGCATGGAGAATGATACCGTTTCACGGACAGGACGTTTCAACTTCGTTGCAGTCACAGAGACTCCAGTGATTTTTTCTATTGGACTCTTATTGACTTCCGACAACAAAAATCATTGTCGGTGCCAGTTCAATTCTTATGCAAAGTTCACACTAGTCGATGTACTCCTGAATTTGCATTCGTCGTCGTGATGCGCAGCCCAAGGCAATTCAATTATTGCGTTGGATACGAAGTGTGCAACAAGATTTTTGCATTGCAAACTTTTGTGCCATTCATTTCGTGTTGGGAATGAAGTTCATTCCTGCTTGACAACGGACCTGGTCAATTTTTTCGTTCTTAAATCTCCCGCTATGCCCGAGTAGATTAAACTGGAACAATGGCGTAAGTTGAAAGATACAAAGAAATTAAAGCTCTTTCAACCAATCAAAGCACCAAGAAAAAACCGGTTAATAGACGCCTTGAGCTTTCTTCACCAAACCCTATAATTTAATGATCTTACAGGTTCAGATCAAACCTCTTCTTCAGTCCGGTTGCTTTTTTGAGGAATATGCTGTTAATAAAAGACTTAATATTCTTCAATTTGGCTACTCGTTGGAACGACTATCATTGCCTCCGGTACCACGGGATTCGGATCGCCCGAAATCGTCCAATAATCGAGACGCGTTGCTTTTCAATAAACGAGACTTGCCCGTTGGTTTCTGGCATAAGAGGACATAGCAGCTACCCCTCTTATTTGCCAACAGGAGACAAGACATGCCAGACCGCGAAAAAACGTTCGCACCCGAATACCGGATCGTCAAAGACGCACAGATCGAAAAACACTTTGCCTACCACGTCGAGAAGGACGAAGACGGCTTCTGGTACGATGACGAAAACTGCTTGCTCGGGGCCGTGGTTCAGTTCAAAGACTACCCCGACCACGAAACGCTGACGGAAATTTACCAGGATCTGCTGGTCAAAGGCGTCATGCAGATGAAGGAAGTCGACGCAGACGAAGCACGCGATTACATCGAC